>JBEDKD010000241.1:0-7917 GCA_041172365.1 Cyanobacteriota bacterium
CAAAGAGTCCATGAATGTTCCGCGATTACCCATGCCCATGCGCGATCGCGAATGTCTTGCGGCATTTACATTAGTATCGCCCAAGCTTTATTAGAAGGATTAAACCCTCAAGAAGCTTATCAAGAAGGATTGTCAAAAATCAAAGAAATTTATGGACAAGAAAAGTATGCCGAAGAAATGCCCCATTTTGCCAGAATTTTCCACGGAAATCTTGAGACTCTACCCGTTGAGAAAATTCAATCCGGTGGTTATGTACTCCATAGTTTAGAAGCCGCATTATGGTGTTTATTAACCAGCCAATCCTTTGCCGAAACCGTACTAAAAGCCGTTAATTTAGGGAAAGATACGGATACAACCGCGGCAATAACAGGAGGATTAGCCGGAATTTACTATGGCATAGAAAAGATACCCCAAGAATGGATAGATACTATTGCCAGAAAACATGATATTATCGACTTAGCTAATCGTTTGGAAACGGCTATTTATTGCTAGTTTTTCTTGTCAGACGATGAGATTGTAGGGGCGGGTTCACCTGTATTCAGGTTATGTTTTCAAGATATTAGTAAACCCGCCCTTACTTATTGCTAGTTTTCCTTGCCAGACGATGAGATTGTAGGGGCGGGTTCACCTGTATTCAGGTTATGTTTTGAAGATATTGGTAAACCCGCCCCTACTTACCGATAATTGTTATAAACCCGGTTTATTGAGTGAGAAAAATCCATCGTTATCTGGTAAAAAAATAGCCATAAACAGGGTTTCTGATAAGTTGATTAATAATTACCAATTCCCCAATTACCAATTACCAATTACCAATTCCCCATTATGCCAAAAATCGCGTTATTTGGAACCAGTGCCGATCCGCCTACTGAAGGACATAAATTTATTATCGATTGGTTATCTCAAAATTTTGATCATGTGGCAATTTGGGCATCGAATAATCCCTTTAAATCTCATAGAATCTCTTTAGAAAAACGCTCAAAAATGCTGCGTTTAATGATAGCAGAAATTCAGGCTAAAGATCAAAATATTTCTGTTTATCCAGAATTGAGTAGTCATCGGGCTTTAGAAACCGTTGCACAAGCCAATATATTATGGAAAAATGCCGAATTTACCTTTGTTATTGGTTCCGACTTAGTGACACAATTACCTCGGTGGTATAAAATAGAAGATTTCTTGAAACAAGTGCAATTACTGGTGATTTATCGTCCGGGTTATCCCACGGAAGAGATGAATTTAGGAGAGATTAGAAAATTGGGAGGAAACATCACGATCGCGCCCTTAATCGGACCCAACATATCATCAACCGCCTATCGAGAAAAAAGGGATATAAACGCCTTAACCCCCGCAATAAAAGCATATATTGAACAGGAGAAATTATACTCATGGCCGGAAGAGAAAAAAATGGAAATTCGGAATTAGCCGATTTTAAAGTAGGAGTAGATAATGTTATTTTCTCCGTAGATACCCAACAAAATCGTCTGTTAGTATTATTAGTAATGCGACAAGAAGAACCATTTTTGCATTATTGGAGTTTACCCGGAACTTTAGTGCGTCAAGGGGAATCCTTAGAAGAAGGAGCCGATCGCATTTTATCAGAAAAAATCCGGGCAAATAATCTTTATTTAGAGCAATTATACACCTTTGGGAACCCAGGACGCGATCCCAGAGAAGCCAAAGATAGTTATGGAGTACGTTATTTATCAGTAAGTTATTTTGCCTTAGTGCGCTATGAAGAAGCAGAATTAATCGCGACAGGAGTAGGGGGTATTGCTTGGTATCCAGTCGAACAACTCCCCCAATTAGCTTTCGATCATAATCAAATTTTAGCCTATGGATATCAACGATTACGCAATAAGTTAGAATATAGTCCCATAGCCTTTGAAGTCTTACCCGAATTGTTTACATTAAATGAACTTTATCAACTTTATACAACAGTTTTAGGGGAAAATTTCTCAGATTATTCTAATTTTAGATCCCGTTTACTAAAATTAGGATTTCTATGGGATACTGGAGTTAAAGTATCGCGGGGGGCAGGAAGGCCCGCTAGTTTATATCGTTTCGATCGCGACGCGTTTCTCCCCCTTAAAGATAAAGCTCTAGTTTTTATTTAATTTCATCAAAAATGCTCAAAGGAAGGTTATTATGAAAATCGCGATCGCGCAAATTAATCCCAAAATTGGAGATATAAAAGGCAATGCCCAATTAATTTTAGAAGACGCGCAAAAAGCATCAAGAATTGAATGTCGTCTTTTAATTACTCCAGAATTAGCAATCTGTGGTTATCCCCCCAGAGACTTATTAACCAATCCCAGTTTTATCGAGAGAATCGGGCAAACTTTAGAAAAACTTGCCCAAGATTTACCTCCCCAAATAGCCGTCATTGTGGGAACTGTCACACCGAATTTAGACGCGAAAAAAGAAGGAGGTAAATCACTTTTTAATAGTGCCGCGTTACTCCAAAATGGTAAAGTTGAGCAAATTTTCCATAAGCGACTGTTACCTACCTATGATGTTTTTGACGAAGATCGTTATTTTGAACCCGGAAAAACCAGTGACTATTTTATCATAAATAACAGCAAAATCGGGGTGACAATTTGTGAAGATTTATGGAATAATGAAGAGTTTTGGGGGAAACGTTGTTATGCTTGTAATCCTATAGAAGAATTAGCAAAACAACAGGTAGATTGTGTCATTAATTTATCCGCGTCTCCCTATCGTGTCAGTAAACAACAATTGCGAGAAGCGATGCTTCGATATAATTCCTGTCAGTATGAATTACCGATTATTTATACTAATCAAGTAGGAGGAAATGATGATTTAATTTTTGATGGATGTAGTGTCGCGTTTAACCGTAAAGGTGAAGTAATTTGTCGGGCGCAGGCGTTTGAATCGGATTTTGTTATCTTAGAATTTAATGAAGAAATACAGGATTTAAAGGCCGAAAAAAGTGAAATCGCGATTCTGCCTCAAAGTGAAGATGAAGAAATTTGGTTAGCCTTAGTCTTAGGAATCGAAGATTATGTGAGAAAATGTGGTTTTTCTAAAATTGTACTGGGTTTAAGTGGTGGTATAGATTCCGCGTTAGTCGCCGCGATCGCGACTGCCGCGATCGGAAAAGAAAATGTCTTAGGGGTATTAATGCCATCACCCTATAGCTCCGATCATTCTATCACAGATGCCCTAGAATTAGCGAAAAATTTAGGCATTCAAACCCAAATTTTACCCATCTGTGACTTAATGAAAACCTATGATCAAAGCTTAGAAGAATTATTTGCGGGAACCAGTTTCGGGTTAGCAGAAGAAAATCTGCAATCTCGGATTCGTGGTAATTTATTAATGGCCATTTCTAATAAATTCGGACATTTATTAGTTTCCACGGGAAATAAATCAGAAATAGCCGTCGGATATTGCACCCTCTATGGTGATATGAATGGGGGTTTAGCGGTGATTGCCGATGTGCCTAAAACCCGTGTTTATTCCCTTTGTCAATGGTTAAACTTACACGCGAAAACAGGTAAAATTATCCCTGATAATATTCTGAATAAAGCCCCCAGCGCCGAATTAAAACCCGGACAATTGGATCAAGATTCCTTACCCCCTTATGAGATATTAGACGATATTTTATACCGATTAGTAGAAAAATACGAATCACCCGAACAAATTATCGAGGCTGGTTATGATGCTGATACAGTAAAACGAGTAGTACAAATGGTAATGCGGGCAGAATTTAAACGACGACAAGCACCGCCCGGATTAAAAATTAGCGATCGCGCTTTTGGTACAGGTTGGCGAATGCCCATTGCCAAAGCCTAGAAATTTCCCAAAAACCTCCGATTAGTTTTTTTGATAATATCACCACAAAGACACAAAGACACAAAGGGAAGAAAATCTTATCTTTGTGCCCTCTGTGCCTTTGTGTTTCCTTTCATTTTTCTCGATGAGAATAGAGTTTTTTTCCGGTGAAAAGCCGAGAAAAAATCTATTATTATCGCCTTCCTACAACCAGATTAAGGAAGCGAGTATACTGAGGATCAAATAATAATTTGACTATTCCCGTCGGTCCATTTCTATGTTTGGTAATAATTATTTCTGCTAAACCGCGATCGGGTGTATCAGGATTATAATATTCATCTCGATATAACATTATCACTAAATCCGCGTCTTGTTCAATAGATCCCGATTCTCTCAAATCTGACATCATCGGACGTTTATTTGTCCGTGCTTCTACACTTCGACTAAGTTGTGATAACGCGATAATTGGTACATTTAATTCCCTTGCTAAACCTTTAAGACTTCGCGTAATTCGAGATAATTCTTGTACACGATTATCGCCTCCCCCTTCCATTAATTGCAGATAATCTAATAAAATTAAACCTAAAGATCCCCCCTGTTCGGCTTGTAAACGACGCGCTTTAGAACGCATTTCTGTTACAGTAATATTAGGACTATCATCAATAAATAAGGGTAAATCAGATAAAGTGCCGATCGCGCTAACTAAAGAGTCCCATTCATTTTGACTAACACGCCCCGATCTTAAACGATTACTCTCAATACTTGCTTCACTGGATAAAATTCTCTGTACCAATTGTTCCTTAGACATTTCTAAACTAAAAATAGCCACGGGTAACTTTTTATCTGCCGCGATTTTGTGGGCAATATTAACCGCGAAACTCGTGTTGTGAACACAAATATCATTAGCTACAAAATTATGGGTATCGGGAATTGTCAAGTCATAAACTTGTTTGCAGCCAACGGATTCGATCAAAACAATTTCATCCCAATAAATATCGCTTGTGGCTAACTGCTGGATTGACAAATTATCTAAAGCCGTCCCTAAAATAAAGAGTCGTTCCCGCGATAAAGCTCCTGTGCCTACATGAATATTTCTATATCCTTGAATTCCAGCCCGTTGCGCTAAATTCGACCAAGATTCCGTTCCTTTCGCGGCGGCAATCTCTTCCCAGATTTCCACGGGAATTAAATCGCGGTTAGTTTGATATTTTTTATTTGTTAATGTTTCTTGAACTTTGGCAAGAGCCTCTTCTTTGCCGAAAATTCCTATTTCGGAAATAAATATCTTAATAGATTGAGCGTCAGTAATATCTAATTGCCAAGCTTGTCTGCGAGTTTCTTTGTATTTGACAAACCGCTTTTTCAGAGCCGCAATAATCCCAAATCGGAGTAACAAATGTTGCACCTGTCGTGCTAGAGTCTCGGAAACTGTGCCATAACCTAACTGAACTTGACCACTTTTCAGGACTGTTGCCCATCCATCGGTGGCAAAGAGGCGATTTAGAAATAAAGAAACTCGCGATCGTGTTAACCTAAAAACCACATTCGGTATAGTTTTATTATGAGCATTTTTACCCCAAAGACCTAATTTCTGCAACCACAGAGTCAGGGTATTACTATTAATAAATTGGGGCAAAGCTCTTGTCAAACAACCATCTCCGATTAGATATGCCAGCAGTTTGATTTCACTATCTCCGATTATTTCTGTCCCAAAAATGTCTAGTTTGCGAGGCACAGCAATTTTATCGCCCGGTTTAAGTTGTGCCAGATGTCGCCAGCCATTAATCGTTAGAAAAGGATGAGTAATTGTAGATTCAATCGATCGTCCGAGTTTGGTGGTAACTCGGAATACTGGCTTGATGCCATCATCGACAAAATTAACTGGTTGAGTAAGAGTGAATTTTCCACTATCCGTTAATGTCAATAATTCTGCCCGACGACGATGATATATTTCTTCAATAGTTACTAAACTGCCGTCTGATAGTAAAATTTCAGATGTCGAAGACAAGCACTTTCCCATTGACGGGCGTGCCGCCACAATAATTAAATCAGAACGCTGAAACCCACCAGTCATCGCGTCTAAATCATAAAAACCACAGGGAATACCCGGAAGTATGGCCCCTTCATGGCGTTGCTCAATATCTTGAAACGTATAAATTAACGTTTCACCAATAGAAACTAAATCCTGTTGTTGACGATCCTGAGTAATACTAAATATTTTTTGCTCGGACTGATCTAAAACATTTTCTAAGGGCATCGCGGTTTGATACCCTAATTGCACAATTTCATTACCCGCTCCAATTAACTTCCGTCGTAAATATTTATCTTCAATTAACGTAACATATTGGTCAATATTAACCGCGGAAACCGTCCGCTCTACTAAGGAGGCTAATTTTCCCTGTCCCCCCACTTTTTCTAACTGCTCGCGATCGGCTAACCAAGTTGTCACCGTCATTAAATCAGTCGGCTTACCCTGAAAAAATAAATCAAGAGCACCTTTATAAATAATTTGATGGGATGAGATAGCAAAAAAATCAGCACGGAGAGTTTCCGCGATACGCGAAATGGCTTCCGGGTCAATTAAAATGCCCCCTAAAATCGCTTCTTCAGCCTCAATATTAGTCGGCATTAATTCATCCATTGTCCACCTCCCCAAAAAAGACTCAAGAAACCGGGTTTATCAAATAGCAGCTATTAGTCGAAAGACTCAACTTAAAAAACCCCGGTTTCTCTATAAGTCCTAAACAAAAAACCTTAACTCGCGATAACTTGCACTTGCACTTCTGCGGTAACTTCGGCGTGCAGTTTAATTTCAGCTTTGTAAGTACCAATTTTGCGAATTTCTGGCAGAGTAATACCACGACGATCTACTTCTTGGTTAGTAGTATTGAGGATTAATTCTGCTAATTCTTGACTGGTGACAGTTCCGAAGATGGCATCATTTTCACCTAATTGTTTGGCAATAGTGAAAGTGCTACCTTCGATCGCGGCTTTGCGAGTTTCGGCTTGTTTTTTAAGTTCAAGTTGACGTTGACGCTCTTCTTCACGACGACGCTCCACCTGTTTGAGGATACCCGGAGTCACCCGCACTGCCATTTGTTGGGGGATCAGAAAATTACGGGCATAACCGGGTGCAACTTCAACCAGATCGCCGACTTTACCCAACTTACTGACTTCTTTACTTAGGACTAACTGAATGCGCTTAGACATAATCTTCCTGTAGATTTTTCACTCAAATTTTCCATTATACCCAATGTTAAGGGACAATATCAAGTTTTTTTGAGAATGGGTAATGGGTAATCGGTAATCGGTAATGAGTAATCGGACAATTGATAATCAATAATCGATAATTTTTAACTGTCAACTGTCAACTGTCAACTGTCAACTGTCAACTGTCTTCCTTCTGCCTTCAAAACAGATCCTTTTTGGCGCGGAGACGGGCAAAGGTTTCGATGGGATCGCAACTATTCATCGCGGTTTGTATCTGGGGGTGATCCCAACGCAGGAAAGGGTTAGTCCGTTTTTCTGTGCCAATATCAGAAGGGATTGTCGCTTGGGAATGACGACGAGCCTCTTTTACCTCTTCGACGCGTTGCATTAAGTCGGGGTTATCTTCATCCACGGTTAAGGCAAATTGCAGGTTTTTCAAGGTGTACTCATGGGCACACCAGACTCGCGTTTGATCAGGTAATTCTCTGAATTTACTTAAAGACGCGACCATTTGCGCGGGGCTTCCTTCAAATAGTCGTCCACAACCACCCCCAAAAAGGGTATCGCCACAGAATAACTCTCCCCAGTCTTCTCCTTCTTCGGGTGGGAAATAGTACGCGATATGGGCTTTGGTATGGCCTGGCACAAAGAAGACTTCCGCGGTACGGTTCCCAAAAGACACCGTATCGCGCTCTTGGAGAAAAACTTTTTGACTGGGAATACGACCTTTATCTTGTGCCCCCCCATAGACGGTAAGATTAGGAAAATGGGTAATCAGTTCGGAATTGCCCCCCACATGATCCGAGTGATGATGGGTATTGAAAATCGCGACTAATTCTAAGCCTAATCGGTTAACCTGATCTAACACAGGTTTGGAGATCGCGGGATCAACAACCGCGGCGATATTAGATTGGG
>JBEDKD010000242.1:0-18964 GCA_041172365.1 Cyanobacteriota bacterium
ATCCTGGGATTGGGCGGGTTTATTGAGGTGATTTGTTGGTGGGAGAAATTCCGGTAAACCCGCCCCTACAACGCATTTTTTTGTCTATTGCATTCGATCAATGGTTCGATATTGAATGGCTTCGGCAACAGAGGCACTGGTTAAGTTTTCTTGTCCCGATAAATCCGCGATCGTCCTTGCTACTTTTAAAACGCGATCGCTCGCCCTTGCCGATAATCCTAATTTCCGAATCGCGGCTTCTAATAAATTACGAGACGCGTCATCTAATTGACACCATTTTTGCAGATGACTACTTTGCATTTCTGCATTAGAGCGAATTGACTCGGCTTCAAATCTTTGAGACGCGATCGCGCGCGCTTCTTCTACCCTTTTGCGGACTGATTCCGAAGATTCTCCCGTGGGTTTTCCGGTAATTTCTTCCGCTTTTAAACGATTAACCATGACTTGTAAATCAATGCGATCCATTAAAGGACCCGATAATTTTGACCAATATTGTTCCCGTTTATTAGGTGAACAAGTACAAGCTTGAATTCCATCACCAAAATAACCACAGGGACAAGGATTTGTACTAGCTACTAAGGTAAATTGTGCCGGAAATCTTACCGACTGTTTGGTTCGAGAAATTGTGACATAACCATCCTCTAAAGGTTGTCGTAAAAATTCCAAAACATCCCGTTTAAACTCGGTTAATTCATCTAAAAATAATACCCCTCGATGGGCTAAAGAAATTTCACCCGGACGGGGAAAACTACCCCCTCCTACTAATGAAGGACCCGACGCAGAATGATGGGGTGAACGAAAGGGACGATCGCGGATTAAAGAACCCCTATCCTTTAATAAACCTGCCACAGAATGAATTTGTGTAACATCTAACGCGTCCTCAAAACTAAGGGGAGGTAAAATACCGGGTAAGCGTCTCGCTAACATGGTTTTACCACTCCCCGGAGGTCCGACAAAAATTAAATTATGACCCCCTGCCGCGGCTATTTCCAAAGCACGACGAGCATGAGCTTGTCCTTTCACATCTTTTAAATCTAACCCAGAAAATTGTTTTTTTCTTAACTCTTGTATTCCATCTATTTTCAGGGGAGTATAACGATCGGAATTATTGAGAAAATCGGTGACTTCAAAAACGGTTTCAAAACCATAAACAGAAATACCCTGAACGAGGGCGGCTTCTTTGGCATTCGCGAGGGGAACAACTAATCCTGAAATACCCATTTTTTGAGCCGCGGCCGCGATGGGAAGAACTCCCGATACAGGCCGCAAACTGCCATCTAAAGATACTTCTCCTAAGAATAAATAATCTCCTAATAACGCGGGACTCACTTGTTCCGACGCGGCGAGAATACCCATACTAATCGGTAAGTCAAAACTAGGACCTTCTTTGCGTAAATCCGCGGGCGTTAAATTAATCACAATATTTCGCATCGGAAAGGCAAAACCCGCGTTTTTCAGGGTGGATTTTACCCTTTCTTTGGCTTCTTGTACCGCGGTATCGGGGAGCCCGACAACTATGAATTTCGGGAGTCCTCCCGATACATCTACTTCGACTCCGACTTTTACCGCGTCGATTCCTACCAGGGATGCACTCCAAACTCTTGCTAACATGATGATTTTTCTGAAACGCGATCGTTTCTTTATTATTGCATATTTTTCCATTCAATGCAATCACATTATCGTAAAATATTATTTACAATTCTTAATAAATGCTCTAAAATAGAGGAAAGTAGATGTTTAGGAGCGGATAAGTTTATGTTATTAGCATCCGATCAACGGACAAAATTAGATCAAACAGAGGATACTCTATTTTATTCTTATCCTCGATTTGTTACTCATGTGGATGAGGGATTTATTCAACAATTAACGGATTTATATCGGCAACGTCTGAAACCGAATACTCGCGTCTTTGATATGATGAGTAGTTGGGTTTCTCATTTACCTGATGAGATGGAATTTGCCTATATGGAGGGACATGGAATGAATGAGGAAGAATTAGCCAAAAATCGTCGATTGAATCATTATTTTTTGCAAGATTTTAATCTTAATCCGAAATTTCCCTTAGAAGATCAAAGTTTTGACGCGGTGTTAAATTGTGTTTCGGTGCAGTATTTACAATATCCTGAAGCGATTTTTTCTGAAGTTTATCGCATTTTAAAACCCGGTGGAATTGCTATTTTTAGTTTTTCTAATCGGATGTTTTATCAGAAAGCGATTACTATTTGGCGTGATAGTGCAGAGCGCGATCGTGTGGAATTAGTGAAAGGTTATTTTAATGGAGTCTGGAAGGGTAAAAATATCCCTGGATTTAGTAAACCGGAAGTGATATCACGTCAGGCGAATGTGCCTAATTGGATGCAAATGTTTGGCATGGGGGGCGATCCTTTTTATGTTGTGATGGCTTATCGCGATCAATAATCTTGTCGGGGCTATTTCGCCAGCCATCTTTGAGGAAAAAAACAGGTGAAATAAACCCGCCCCATCCCACTATATAGAAATTTTAACCGCAGATAAACGCAGATTAACACAGATGTTTGGCTCTTATCGCGACTAAAAAAGGGGGATTTTTTGCTGGGGATGGGGCGGGTTTTCTGGCTTGTCTGTTTGGTGGCATAGATGTTGGTGAAAGAGGCCAAAAAAGCGCGATCGCGCCGCGGAGAAATAAAAGAAACCGGGTTTCTTGAGGCTCTTGGTATTAGGAAAAGTTTTCGTAAAGAAACCCGGTTTCTAAGGGGCGCGATCGCCAAACCTAAAAAACGATTTTTATGTAGGTTGGGTTGAGGTACGTTAGCGCAGCTTGCGCGCAGCGCAAAACCCAACAAAAACAAATGCGTTGGGTTTTGCTTTCCCCCCGCCTCAACCTACAACTTTGTTTTCACATATTGCGCTACCACCGGATTTAACCTAAAAAAAGTGGTTTTTCCTTGCTCTTGTGTCTCTAATAAAAATCGCCTTCCGATCGATCGCGTGACATTGATCGAGTCTGAGGGAGATAATTTTAATCGGTTTAAAATTTTTGACAAAGTAACGGATTCAGTTTCCTGGGCAAGCTCAGTGATCACCGCGACTTCTGGCTCAGTTAACCGCGAAAATATTTGGGATAAGTGCGATTGCAAAGAGTCATCTAAAATTAGCTCGTATTGCAAGAAATCAGAAACTCTACCCCCAAATAAGTCTCGAATCAGGGAGGCTGTCATTTCTAACCAAAAGGGATGACTTTGATAAGTATTAATTAAAGTTTCCCAGTCTTCTTCATCTGATAACTGATATTCTCGCAAAATCTCTTTTGCGGCAATTCCTAAACTTCCCAATATCAAGGTGCGACAGGGATAATTTTCTTTTTCTAATGAGGCAATTTCTCTCGGTTTTTCGGAACTAATTAAGACAAAACAGCTATTATGAGAAACTTCGGAGATTAATTTGAAAAATCGGTGATAATCTTCATAGTCTGATTGGTATTGTCCGGCAAGTTGATTACTGCGGAAAAGTGTCTGCACGTCATCGAGGATTATTAGGCAACGATGTTGCCGTAGGTGATTGAGAAGTTCCGTAGGGGCAATCCCCCCGTGGTTGCCCCCAATCCCTCCGTTGTTGCCCCTAATCCCTCCGTGGTTGCCTCCAATCCCCCCGTAGTTGCCTCCAATCCCTCCGTGGTTGCCCCTAACTTCCAGGGGAATTTCTGATGATTGGGAGAGGATTTGTAGGAGGTTGGTGAGGGTGGTTTCTAGGGTTGGGGAAAAGCGAAGACTGCGATAAATGATCGTATCAAAATGGGTTTGGATTTTGTCTATTAGACGTATAGCAAGGGATGTTTTACCTATTCCGCGAAGTCCCAGAAGTTGCACAAGGTGACAGTGATCTTGTATGATCCAATGTTCGAGGGTGGCGAGTTCCTGGGCGCGATCGTAAAAACTGAAGATTTCCGGTGCGTCGCCTAAGTCTATATGCAGTTTATTTGAGGTTTCTTGGGAAGGTTGGGGAGAGGAACGCGATCGCTCTTGTGTTACCTCTGAATGACATCGATCACTACAAACATTAATTTTGCTATTCTTACTATTGACTATATTATTAATATTACTATTGGAAAATACTCCTCGCTGTAACAGCCCTCTAAAATTAGATTGACTAACGGATTCTCCTAAAACCTCTGAAAGCAGTTTCCATAACTTCCAAGCCGCTTTTCTGACATGATCGTTACTAAAATTATATTTTTCTGCTATTTCTGGATACTTTTTACCTTGAGAAGTAGCTTCTAATATAGATATTTGTAGAGAGTCAAGACGTTTTCCCGTTTTAGCAAATATCTCGTCATCGATCCATTTTACCGATTCTTCAAGATCCATAAATTTAGGTGTAGTCATATTTGGGTCTAACACAGTACCATTTTACCACACTTTTTGACATTTGAGGAACTAAATACCACTTTTTCCTATTAATTCCCATTAAATTCCCAATTTCCCAATTTGCAAATTACCTATTAAATTCAATTGTGTTATCCCCTGATATGTGATTTGATCTGTTTTAGATATTAGCAAAGGCTAAAAATAAAATCACTGCACAAAAACTTATTAAGTAGTAAAATCCATGTACAGTTATCGAATTATTATGTTGGGGCCAAGTGGTTCGGGCAAGACCGTGTATTTAGGAAGTATGTTTCAGAAGCTGTCCAGTCAAGGGGAATGGGGATTTTTCCTAGAGACTGATGGTGAAAAACGCAAGAAACTGAATAGAATATACACCGAAGTCGCTACAGAAATAAAATGGCCTCCGGGGACGGTTCGCCAGGAAGTCTCAGAATGGGTTTTTACCTGCTCCATCAACAGAAATAGAACTAAATACTCTGCTTGCCAGTTTGTCTATCTCGATTACGCAGGCGGTAGAATTACGGAAGAAGAAATGGAAGACGACTCTGATTTTAATAGAAAGATAGAAAGTGCGAATATTCTACTTGGATTGTTAGATGGAACTAAAATTTGTGCCTTGATGCGCCAAGAACGAGAAGGAATTGTATGGGTTATTAATGAATTAAAGAATATGCTTGATATAATGACGAAAGGTATTGAAAAACCAGTTCATTTTGTCATTAGCAAATGGGATATTGTTGAAAGTAATGGATATTCTTTAAAACAAGTACGAGAGAAGTTATTAGAATCTAGTGAGCCATTTCAGAATCTAGTTACCACCCGTAAACAAGATAGATCTCTAACCAGATTGATTCCTGTTAGTTCGGTTGGTAAAGGTTTCGCTAAACCTTTACCTGGTGGCGGTATGGAAAAAATTCCAGGAAAATTGCCTAAACCATTTCAGGTAGAAGTTCCCCTAGCTTGTGTTTTACCCGATCTGATTCAGAATCAACAAAAAGAACTTGCTAAAAGGGGAGCAGAAGTAAGTAACCGATCGACTAAAGTTGAAGCAGACCTTTCTGGTAGGGAAAAATTAAGTCAAAATTTGCCCGGATGGTTAAGAGGTCTTCCTGGGATTAAAAATTGGGCAGGCTCTGCCGAACAAAAAACAAGAGAAGCGGCGGAAAGAAGTGAGGAATTGCGTCGGCAAAAAGCTGAAGCATTGAATAAAATAAGCGATGAAAGAAGCGCCCTTGAATCTGTTCTCAGCAGCTTTAACTCGATCCAAAACCAACTTTACATAAGTTTCCCCGATTCCGATCTATCTTCGTAATACCTTTATGAACAATTTAGATTGTTGGCCTTTTTTAGTTAGCCGTAATCGCTACCTTGACTATAGAACAATAGTTGCCCCTGACTTTATGTGTGAAGTTGGTGCTGCCGGTGTTCTTGCCAACACAGCAGGTGGTGAGCTGACAGGAGAAAATGTGGCTTTCTACCGAGAAATACATAAATCTAAAGTCGGAAAATTCACCATAGTATTTCGAGTGATTGAAACAACTTTGGAAGACATGGGAATTGAAGGGAGTGGAGTTTTAAAAGATTCATTTGGTCGAGAAATTCGTCTAACTGAAGGAATTGTTATTAAGGGATTACTCCCAGATGTGATAGTTACCAAAGATACTATCGAAATGGCTCACGGAATGATTATTCAACCTTACCGTGAATTTTGGGAATGGACTAGTTATCAACCTGCTATACCCTCAGTATGTTTTAGCTTACCACAAGATAGTTATGAATCTTGCCTACAATATCAGAGACTAAAGCCTTATGGTATTGATATTCCTGAGCCTCAGCCAACCCCTGAGCCTCAGCCAACCAAGATAGCAGACAGACCTCAAGTACCAGTTTCTCCAGTGGTAGATCCGCAGAAAAAAAGCAGTAAAAGTCAAGAATGGAGAAGCCAAAGGACTAATTACTTTGATGGTGAAGTTACATCAGTGACATTTTTACCTAAAGGTAATTCTATTGCGATTAGATACGAACAACAACAAACAATTATTATCAATGATTTCAAGACCAACGAAAACACTTTTGTTACCAAAGAAGATTTTATTGTCTCCAGCTATCCTCATCCTATTGCCATTAGTCCTAATGGTCAGTATATGGCTAGTGCAATTATTAAAAAATTCGGAGATGGTGTCATAAAATTATGGAATATTGAACAAAAAAAAGAGCATAAAGAAATTGATGGAGATAAAAACATTAAGTTCAGTAGAATTACACCTGTAGCTTTTACTCCAGATAGCGAAATACTGATTAGTGGCAGTAAAGATAAAACAATTTTTTTCTGGGATGTTAAAAGCGGTTATAGAAGGGGAGAACCAATAAAGGAATTGGCAAATGAAATTAGGGCTATAGCTGTTAGCCCAGACAAAGATAGCTCTATTTTTGCCATTGGGGATGGTGAGGGAAGGATTCAGTCTTGGAATTGGAACAGTAGAAGAAAGATTAAAAGTTTTCCAGCGCAGGGTTCGTCTAATGGCTTACCTATTAATTCATTAGCTTTTAGTCCTGATGGTAGAATACTTGTCAGCGGTGGTGATGACTATAGTATCAAACTTTGGGATGTTGATAGTGGTAAAGAATTGAAGATCGAAAAACACTCAGCTAGAGTCAGAACAGTTGCTTTTAGCCCTGATGGTAAATTAATTGCTAGTGGAGACGATAGCGGTATAATTAAAATTTGGGATGTTAAAACTATGGAAAATATAGTTTTACCTAAACATCATAATGCAGTAACATCACTTACTTTTAGTCCTGATGGTAAAACTCTAGCAAGCGGTAGTAAGGATAGAACAGTTAGGTTTTGGGAAAGAGTTTAAAAAAGAGCGATCGCGTAACCGTGATATACATTTTAACTGTTGAAGCAATAAATCTGTGGGTTAACTTTAATTTTAGTTCTTTTTTCTCATAGACGCTCATCAAAGAAACCGGGTTTCTCCCTTGAGGCTGTTGGTATTAGTCCAAGTTTACTAAGGAAACCCGGTTTCTCAAATAGCGCCATCGGGCTTAATTAAGGAGAAATCAAAGAAACCGGGTTTCTCCTTTGAGGCTGTTGGTGTTACGAAAAATCTCCTAAAGAAACCGGGTTTGGAGCTTTAGCCTCTTGGTGTTACTCCAAGTTTAGTCTCCAAACCCGGTTTCTCAGAGGCCGTATCGCGCTTATTTATAAACATCACCACGGGGCCGAATTTGAGTGACAATATAAACTTGATTAACCGGATCTTCTCAGAATAGGATTCGATATTTACCCACTCGCAAGCGAAACTCAGGACGACATTTCAAAGGTTTAATATTAAGTCCTCTGGGATCGGCAACCAAAGCATCTAAAGCCTTGAAAATCCGAAATTGATCATCTAGTTGCATCCGTTCTCAATAGCGTTCAGCCGCTTTTAAAAGAATATAATCAGTCAAGTTTTTCTCCCAACAGTTTTAATTTTAGTTCTTGGGAAGATATACCACGATCTTTTCCGGCTAAATAATCTTGCCACGCGGCTTCGCTTGCTTCAATTTCATCCAAGGGAATAATCTCATCATCACCTTCAACTTCTACTCCGACTTTAACGATATTATTTAGGTCTTTTAATAATCGAAGTTGATCTCGGATCGTTAGATTTTGAACTTGAGTAAGTACCTCGTTATATGTAGGCATAGACTCTCTACTGATTTCTGTGGGGGTTCACTCTATTATACAGACAGTTGAAAATTTTGGCAAGCACGATCACTTCACCCTGTTGACGCGATACGGCCTCTCTTCTTACCTTCTCAAAGAAACCGGGTTTGGAGCTTTAGCCTCTTGGTGTTACCAAAAGTTTAGTCTCCAAACCCGGTTTCTCAGAGGCGCGATCAGGCTTTATCTAACTAAATGGATTAAAGATACTCAACCCATGAACGCGCTTAAAATCATCAACATTGCGAGTGACAAGAACATAATCATTAACTAAAGCGCAAGCCGCAATTAAACCATCAGCTAGTTTCAACCGATAATCTCGACGAATTTTCGCGGCACTATCTAACACAGATTCCGTCTATGAAACACTGTTAAGCAACTTCAAAAATTCCCGCATTTCATTACCTTGTTCTTCTGTTAAAGAGGGATAACAGAGCAATTCTATCCAACTAATCGGACAGTACCAACCGCCCACCTTCCCCGTAAGAATCTCATCAATAATCGGTTTGACAACTGGCTCACCATTAAAGTAATAAATCAGGATATTTGTATCTATTAGATATTGATTACTCATCCCATTCTTGTCTTAATTGTCGTTCAAATTCCAGAGCATCTAAACGCGTTGACAAAAATCCAAACCATCGATCTACACTTTTACTTGGTAAGTTTTCCAGATGGGATTTAGCTGAGGATATTCGCCGTTGACGCATTAACGATGCCAATTCTTCTAAGAGACGCTCTTGCTCATCAGGGGTGAGACTTTGAGCTTGGCTCAGTACCTCGGTATAACTAGACATGGATTCTCTGTTGAGATGTTTGGCTCTGTAGCTATTATATCGCACTTGAGGAGTTTAGGAAACCGTATTCGCACAGAAAAGAAACCGGGTTTGGAGCTTTAGCCTCTTGGTGTTACTCCAAGTTTACTCTCCAAACCCGGTTTCTCAAATAGCGCGATCGCGCTTCAGTTAATCATAAATTTCTCTCCGGTGTCCCATCTGGTGAATAGTAATAACCCCCAAATTCTCATTAAAAGAATAAATTACCCGATAATCACCAACTCTTAACTTAAAGAAACCAGCCAGATTTGCGGACAAGGGCATAGGAGTAATTTGTTCAAAATTTTCTGCCAACCAATTGATTTTATTGCCTATACGCTCCCGCACAGCCTGACTCAATCTTTCTTGGTTAACCATAGCTTCTGCTGTCAACTCAACCTCATAGCTCATTACGATTTTAGCCTAATTTTTGATAAACTTCCCCAGGCTCGAGCCGGCTTTTTCCTGCTTGTTTGCGCTTCATTGACTCTAACAATTTCTCTTTGACTTCTTCCTTAACTTCTAAACCGGCATCAGGATCGCCGAAATATTCTTCTAAGCACTGTTCAACGGTATGCCGAATCAAGTCCCGCAGTTGCCCAACTGTCATGTCTTTAACTTGCATCTTAATCTCCTAGTCTGTGGGATTATTCGTAAATTATAGCAACTTTATTACTGTAAGTATACATAGATTTTTCATTAAGATTTTTAGGCAAACTGTTATTATAGCAATTTAACACCGAGGGAGACACGATACGGCTTCTCTTCCCCAAAGCGCAATACGGCCTCTCTTCTTACCTTTTCAAAGAAACCGGGTTTCTCCCTTGAGGCTGTTGGTGTTACGACAAAGTTTAGTAAAGAAACCGGGTTTCTCAAATAGCGCGATACGGTTGAATCAAGAAACCGGGTTTCTCCTTTGAGGCTGTTTGTGTTAGTCCAAGTTTACGAAAGAAACCGGGTTTCTCAAATAGCGCGATACGGCCTCTTTCTTAAGTATCAAATGGGTTAATCAGTGCGAGTTCAACAATCCATCGAAAATCCTCTATATTTCTAGTCACTAAAGTTCTGCCATACACCAAAGCTGTTGCCGCAATAATAGCATCCCCAAGTGTCATTCTCCTCATCTGTCGCAACGTCACTGCCCGATCTAATACCGCATTAGAGATGGGTAAAACCTCCACAACACTAAAGAATTCCTCAAAGTACAATCTATACTCTTCAGTTAACCGATGATAACCCAGCACTTCCACATAACTTACGGCCGATACAACTATGTCATGTTCGCCAATAAACTGCCTAATAACCGCGTTTTCTGGTTGGGACGCGTAAATAATAATATTACTATCAAGCAGCATTATTCATCCCTACCAGGAAGTGAACGATCTTGACGCAATTCTCGCTGCCATTCTACCGGATCGTGAATATTAGCACATACATTACTTGTGGCAATTTTTTCCAATATCTCAACTATTCTCTGACGGCGAAACTCAGCACTTAAACTCGATCGCGCTTCTTCTAAAGTAACGTAAACTCTGACAGGGAGATCCCCCTGTTTGGGAACCTCATTGGTCCATTCTAAAAGGTTGCCCTTCAATATAGCCTCAAATATTCGTCCCATAAATATCAACTCTTCTCTATTTTTTTACTATTATAACCCTTTGATGACTGGGACTCGCTTTTCTTCCCAAAGTGCGTGAAACCAAACTATTCCTCCTGAAATTGCGCCTTTCATCCTGCTGACACGATACGGCCTCTCTTCTTACCTTCTCAAAGAAACCGGGTTTCTCCTTTGAGGCTCTTGGTGTTAGTCCAAGTTTAGTAAAGAAACCCTGTTTCTCAGAGGCACGATCCGGTTGAATCAAGAAACCGGGTTTCTCCTTTGAGACTCTTGGTGTTACTCCAAGTTTACGAAAGAAACCCGGTTTCTTAAATAGCTCCATCGGGGTGAATTAGGAGAAATCAAAGAAACCGGGTTTTTCCTTTGAGACTCTTGGTGTTACTCCAAGTTTAGTAAAGAAACCCGGTTTCTCAAATAGCGAAGTTTGAGGATTCGCAAATTATCGTTGACGACGCAGGGATTATCGCATAAAATATTAAACCTCTCTAATCCACCGATTGATACTATTAACAATATTATCCATACCGTAAATCACAGCATATTCAGGGCGACGATAATAAAGAAAATCAAATAAACTCACCCCATAATGATGTTGAACCGCTAAATCCAGCCAGAGATTATTAAAAGCATTACCAGACTGATAATCGGGTATATTGTCTCGATAATAATCAAAAGAATCCAGACATAAATTAAAGAAATTACGCCGCCCAAAATGCTTTAAATAACTCTTTCTGGGTTGAAAATAATCTTGATTTTGCAAAACCTGATAAATCCGATCGGCTACAGATTCAGGATCAAACTCAGCATAAAGTCCCGCTTTCTCAGGAATAACCACACCTTCCTCCCCGCGTGCATATTTATTAAACCCGTCAAAACAAATCACCGGAACATTACAACTCATTGCCTCATGGATACTGCGATTTGTTCCTTCTAATAAAGAACCCAAAATATCAACCTTTGCCCGATTATAATGATTACGAACTTGATCGTAGGACATCATCCGTCGTGGAAGGATATAATCCTCTATATCAGGTACAACCGCGAGAATTTCTTGCCATCTCTCTTGATGATATTCGTCCATTGTTTCGGGTTTGCGGAAATCAAAACTATGACAAACAATCCAAGTCATTTTGATGGGATTATTCGGATATTTTTGGCGATAAACTTTTAACCCCTTCGCCAACATTGGTATATTTTTATCTAAATCCATACGCGAAACACAAATCACATCAATATCTTTCTGAATAAACCGATTAGGCTGCATATAATAATCATTAGTAAATTCGGCATCCTGTATCGGAACAATCACTTTTTTAAAGTGTTCGGGATGATTTTTTCTAAACCAAGCTTCCCGTTGAGAATTGGGATAAACACCAAAATAAGCATCCGCGGTTTTAGACCAAGGATAATTGCACCAACGGGAATTAGCTATAGAGAAAAACGCGTCTGATAATTGAGGTAGATGTTTATTTAAAATGTCCACGCCTTCACTAAAATAAATCCCTTTAATAAACTTGCCTTCATAAAAACAAGGTGGTAAAATAACAGTGAAAGTTAACATTGTATTTAGATCGGGTTCATCTTCAAATAACTCTCCCGTATAAGCATCTAAGTCCCCATAAATTTCCTCGATAGGTTTATTAATATTAGGATTAGTGTTATAAGTAAGTTGGCGGTTATAGTCTCCCCTGGGCATAAATTGATTTAATCTCCACTAATAAATTGAGAACTAATAATACAAATGGGCGCGATACACTAGAAAATAGGTAGCCCTACCAAAAAGTATCTCGTGACAGTATAATCACAATAGCATCCCTGAAATTATAAACTACAACATCTTGCCATTTTTGACATGACAATGAATAGTCCCTTTCTACAACGACTCCATCATCCCTCCCGCCCCGTGCTCGTCTTCGATGGCGGTATGGGGACAAATTTACAAACCCAAAATCTCACCGCGGAGGACTTTGGCGGTAAAGAATATGAAGGGTGTAATGAATATCTTGTCCACACCAAACCGGAAGCGGTGGCAAATGTTCATCGCGGTTTTTTGGAAGCAGGAGCCGATGTGATCGAAACCGATACTTTCGGTGGAAGTACCTTTGTTTTAGCTGAATATGATTTAGCTGATCAGGCTTATTCTCTTAATAAAAAAGCCGCGGAATTAGCGAAAAGTCTTACTAATGAATATTCTACTCCCGAAAAACCACGTTTTGTCGCGGGTTCCATTGGACCTGGGACAAAACTTCCGACATTAGGCCATATTGACTTTGATACTCTCAAAAATGCCTTTGTTGTTCAAGGTGAAGGCCTTTATGATGGGGGGGTTGATTTATTCATTGTTGAAACCTGTCAAGATGTCTTACAAATTAAGGCCGCATTAAACGCGATCGAAGAAGTTTTTGAGAAAAAAAAGGCACGTCTTCCTATTATGGTATCCGTGACAATGGAAACAACGGGTACTATGTTAGTCGGTTCTGATATTAGCGCGGTGCTTGCCATTTTAGAGCCTTATCCCATTGATATTTTAGGCTTAAATTGTGCCACGGGTCCAGATCGCATGGCCGAACATATTAAATATTTAAGTGAACATTCTCCCTTTGTCGTTTCTTGTATTCCTAATGCGGGTTTACCCGAAAATATTGGGGGACACGCCCATTATAAATTAACCCCAATGGAATTACGCATGGCCTTAATGCGTTTTGTGGAAGATTTAGGCGTTCAAGTAATAGGTGGATGTTGCGGAACTCGTTATGAGCATATCCGTGCATTGGCAGAACTTTCTCAGACTTTAACACCGAAACAACGTAATCCTATTTGGCAATATTCTGCCGCGTCAATTTATAGTGCTCAACCCTATGAGCAAGATAATTCTTTCTTAATTGTAGGCGAACGTCTTAACGCGAGTGGCTCGAAAAAATGTCGTGATTTATTAAACGCGGAAGACTGGGATGGTTTAGTCTCAATGGGAAGGGAACAAGTCCGCGAAGGGGCTCATATTCTTGATGTTAACGTAGATTATGTCGGACGTGATGGTGTCCGAGATATGAAGGAATTAGTTTCCCGTTTAGTAACCAATGTTACTCTCCCTTTAATGTTAGATTCTACCGAATGGGAAAAAATGGAATCTGGCTTAAAAGTCGCGGGGGGTAAATGTATTTTAAACTC
The DNA here is from genome assembly GCA_041172365.1 of Cyanobacteriota bacterium. Classification (GTDB taxonomy): domain Bacteria; phylum Cyanobacteriota; class Cyanobacteriia; order Cyanobacteriales; family Microcoleaceae; genus JBEDKD01. The sequence goes on from JBEDKD010000242.1 coordinate 13,678, forward strand.
GACTAATTATGAAGATGGGGAACCTCGTTTTTATAAGGTGTTAGAGTTAGCTAAAAAATATGGTGCTGGTATTGTTATCGGTACTATTGATGAAGATGGTATGGCGCGTACTGCTGACAAAAAGTACGCGATCGCGAAACGAGCCTACGATGCTGTGATTGCCTATGGAATCGCGCCCCAAGAAATCTTTTTTGATACCCTAGCATTACCAATTTCAACGGGTATTGAAGAAGATAGAAATAATGGCAAAGCTACGATTGAGGCGATTCGTCGCATCCGTGAAGAATTACCCGGTGCTCATATTTTGCTAGGGGTTTCTAATATTTCCTTCGGATTAAGTCCCGCGACACGACAAGTGCTCAATTCCATGTTTTTACATGAAGCCATGCAAGTAGGTATGGATGCAGCAATTGTCAGTCCTAATAAGATTTTACCCTTAGCAAAAATCGATCCTAAACATCAAGAAGTCTGTCGTCAACTCATTTATGATGAACGGAAATTTGAAGGAAATGTCTGCGTTTATGATCCCTTAACAGAGTTAACCAAACTCTTTGAAGGTGTTTCCACAAAACGCCAAAATATGCGTGATGAAAATTTGACCTTAGAAGAAAAACTAACTCGTCATATCATCGACGGCGAAAGAATTGGTTTAGATGAAACACTCAAGAAAGCTTTAGAAACATATCCCCCCCTAGAAATCATTAATACTTTCTTACTTGATGGTATGAAAGTCGTGGGTGAATTGTTTGGATCGGGACAAATGCAATTACCCTTTGTGTTACAATCTGCCGAAACCATGAAAGCCGCGGTCGCCTATTTAGAACCCTTTATGGAAAAGTCAGAATCAGGTGATAATGCCAAAGGTACCTTTTTAATTGCCACGGTAAAAGGGGATGTTCATGATATTGGTAAAAACCTGGTAGATATCATCCTATCTAATAATGGTTATCGGGTGATTAATTTAGGAATTAAACAACCCGTTGATAACATTATTGATGCCTACGAACAGCATAAAGCGGATTGTATCGCGATGAGTGGATTATTGGTAAAATCTACTGCCTTTATGAAAGAAAACCTCGCGGTTTTTAATGAAAAGGGAATTACCGTACCTGTAATTTTAGGCGGAGCCGCGTTAACGCCAAAATTTGTCTATGAAGATTGTCAGAATACTTATAAAGGTAAAGTCGTCTATGGGAAAGATGCCTTTTCTGACTTGCATTTCATGGAAAAATTAATGCCAGCAAAACACGCGTCTAATTGGGACGATTTAGAGGGATTTTCAGGGGAATTTAGCGACAACAATAAGTTATTTAAAGAAATTGAGATAACGCCAGAAATGGAGGAAAAAGCCGCGAATAAAAAGGCAAAAAAAGAAGAACCTGTTGAGATTGATACACGACGTTCAGATGCCGTTGATATTGACATTGAACGACCGATCGCGCCCTTCTGGGGGACAACATTACTGCAACCCGAGGATATATCCTTAGAGGAAATTTTCGGTTATTTAGATTTACAAGCATTAATAGCCGGACAATGGCAATTCCGCAAACCGAAAGAACAATCACGCGAAGAATATGATGCTTTCTTAGCGGAAAAAGTCTATCCCGTTTTGGCAGAATGGAAAGAGAAAATTCTGACAGAAAAACTGTTACATCCTCAAATCATTTATGGATATTTCCCCTGTCAATCTGAAGGAAATTCACTGCACATCTATAACGCGGATACCTTGACAAAGGGGGGTGAAGGCGAGGTTATTACCACATTTACCTTCCCACGTCAAAAGTCGATGCGACGGTTATGTATCGCGGACTTTTTTGCCTCAAAAGAGTCAGGAAAAATAGATGTTTTTCCGATGCAAGCAGTAACAGTGGGAAATATTGCCACGGAGTACGCGCAAAAATTATTTGCTAATAATCAATATACTGATTATTTGTATTTTCATGGGTTAGCAGTACAAACCGCGGAAGCCTTAGCAGAATGGACTCATGGGCGCATTCGCCGTGAATTAGGATTTGGTAGTGAGGAGCCGGATAATATTCGGGATATTTTAGCGCAACGCTATCGCGGATCGCGTTATAGTTTTGGTTATCCAGCTTGTCCGAATATTGCGGATCAATATAAGCAATTAGAGTTATTAGGATGCGATCGCGTTTCTCTATATATGGATGAAAGCGAACAATTATATCCTGAGCAATCCACAACGGCGATTATCGCGTATCATCCTGTGGCTAAATACTTTAGCGCGTAGGGTTGGATAAAAACCCGGTTTCGGCAAGAAACCGGGTTTCTCTAATATTTAAAGAGTGGGAAGTTACTCTTCTGTTATAATAAATTAAGATATAGTGTTGACCTTTCAAAAGTAAAACTTGTGGCATAGGCATCTTGCCTGTGACTGGATCTCTGCCCCTACCACATTTACATCTCAAATGAAATTACTATATCCCATCAAGTAAACATCCTAGTTCATGGAAAAGGGCTTCACGCTTTCCTAATAAATTTAAAGTGTTAGAAACACGAGAAATGCCTGTTTTCGACACAAAAATATCGCGGATTATTTTTCTCAGTAAAAAATTCACCTTTAAATGCTTGGTTAGATAATTGAGGAGCATGAAAATACAGATTAGACAGATTATAGGATAGCCACGATTATTTGACGATGCCCAAAAAATCTGTGTAATCCTTTAATCCATGTAATTCTGCTCCCCAGTGGTATTTTCTCTATTAAAGAAGGGAAATTTGTGCTACAAACTACAGTGACTCTCCCAAAAAAGTATTGCCGTCTCAAAAGGGAAATAATATCATGTCAGAATCTTCATCGGATTTTTGGATTAGTGACTACATTACACCTTGGGATATCTATATCCACGGTGTTACAAAAGTCTTAATGTACAAGAAAACTGCCTATCAAGAAATGTTTATTATCGAAACAGGAACCTATGGAAAAGCATTAGTCCTCGATGGTAAATGGCAATCGGCTACAGGAGATGAATTTCTCTACCATGAACCCCTCGTACATCCGGGGATGGTGTCTCATGGTTCCCCCCGTAAAGTGCTGGTTTTAGGAGGTGGTGAAGGTGCTACTACACGGGAAATTTTGCGTTGGAAAACCGTCGAAAAAGTGGTAATGATTGATATCGATCGCGAGGTGGTAGAAGCCTGTAAAGAATATTTACCGGAAATGCACCAAGGCTCTTTTAATGATCCTCGTTGCGAAGTCGTTATCGGCAATGCTTTGGATTATTTAGACAAGACAGGTAATGACTGGGATATCGTTATTTCTGATTTATCCGATCCCATTGAAGATGGACCCTCTTTCCAATTATTTACCAAAGAATATTTTGAGAAAGTTCGTGCTATTATGTCTCCCAATGGATTTTTCGTAGTACAAGCTGGCCCCGTTTCTCCGGGGGAATTACAACTTCATGTTCGTATTATCAACACTTTAAAAGCTGTTTTCCCTCATGTATACTCCTATACCAGTTATATTCCTACCTATGGTACTCCTTGGGGGTTCGCGATCGCGTCCACACAAGCCATTAATACTCGACGGGAACCCTCCGAAGTTGATATAATTCTCACAGAGAAGACAACTGGGGGTTTTCAGATGTTTGATGGTATAACATTGTTAGGCCTTTGGCAATTACCCCGTCACTTACGTCACGCGATCGCGTCAGAAACGGAAGTTTACACAATGGCAAAGCCTCCCAAATTTTTCAGGAAAGGCTCTGTCAGCTAGTGAAGTTCTAATTAACCAGAGAAGAGTTCAAGGAAAACTACAAATGAGTATTATTCGTATCATCGCGGCTATTTTTTTACCCCCCTTGGGAGTGTTTTTGACTGTCGGGATTGGCGGACCTTTTTGGATTAACATCCTCCTGACATTGTTTGGTTGGGTTCCAGGAATTGTTCATGCGGTTTGGGTAATTGCTAAACACGATCCTGATGATAATTAATGGAAAATAACCGGGTTTTTCTGCCCGGTTATTCCTACTTTTGACTGAAAAAAAAAGGTTTCGCGTAATATCATGTCCGGTTAAATGAAGCCGCGATCTTAAGATTGATTGGGCGATTGATTGGGCGAATGCCATTCGCCCCTACTGAAGAAATTAAACCCGCGCAGGCGGGTTTTGTCTGTGTAGACGCGGTTTTAACCGCCCGATCAAATTAATTCGGCTTATAGTGTTGATTTTTGAGAGGTGAAACTTGTGGTACAGGCATCTTGCCTGTAACGGGCTCAGAGCCCGTTCCAAATTTACATCTCATTGAAAAATGCTATATTTACATTTCCCACTTTATATCAATATGACATCTCAAGAACCTTCAAAACCAACTACTTCCTTGATTCATGCACCTTTCGGAATTATTGCAGGTGCGATGTATCCCTTTAAAGCCTTTAAACTCCTTCAAGAAACACCTCAATTATGGGGATATGTCCTTATTCCCATTGTCGTTAATATTCTGATCGCGATCGCGCTCTATCTCATCCTACTATTTCCCAGTCTCCAAGGCATAGATCAATTAGTCCTAGATTGGTCAAATCGCTTTAATTCCCTCATTGTCACTTTACCGGAGCAGTTACATTTTATCTCAATTTTTGCAAATATCTTTAGTTGGTTAGTTCATGTCATATTAGTGACAGTTTTACTCTTAATTGTCGGCTTTGTATCCGTGCAATTTGGAGTAGTATTAGGAGCCCCTTGGTATGGGCAATTATCAGAACAATTAGAAAAAATGAAAATCGGTCAATTACCCGATTTAGATATGAGTATAACTGGAATTTTGCGAGAAATTCAACGCGCTTTTGCTTTTGAATTGGGAAAACTTAAAATCATGGTAATAGTCGGTTTACCCTTATTTCTGCTTAATTTTATCCCCGGACTTGGTTCCGCGATCGCGACAGTAGGCGGTGTCATTTTAGGCACAACTTTAGTCAGTTTAGACTTTCTCAGTGCGCCCTTAGATCGACGGAAATTCGAGTTTAAAGATAAATTAAATATCTTTCGCGAAAGTTTACCCGCCAGTGGCAGTTTTGGCTTAGTTTGTTTCGGTTTAGTCAGTATTCCCTTCTTAGGTTTATTAGCAATACCTCTTTGTGTAGTCGCAGGAACATTGTTTTTTTGCGATCGCGTTTGGCCTCATCATTTTGCCGAAAAAGAATCAAACACAAATTCCCAAACCCCGCCAGAGCCTATGATCGAATCATAGGTGCATAGTCACAACTGTTGCACAATCAAGGGATGATATCGTAGGGGCAATCCCCCCGTGGTTGCCCCAATCCCCCCGTGGT
>JBEDKD010000243.1:0-4952 GCA_041172365.1 Cyanobacteriota bacterium
CTTGGCGAAGGCGACTGACTTGGCGAAGGTGATTGGCTTGGCGAAGGCGACTGGCTTGGCGAAGGTGATTGGCTTGGCGAAGGCGACACACTCGGAGATGGAGAGGGTGAGGCTTGCACAAAAAGGGGCTCTGAAGAGTTAAACGCGACTAGCCATTCTTGGGGTGACACCCTTGATGATGTGGGTGAGGGAGAAGGTGACGCACTTGGCGACACAGTAGGGGAAGTCGAAGGTGACACGCTTGGGGAAGTCGAAGGTGACACACTTGGGGAAGCCGAAGGTGATGGGGAGGGAGTAGACGGTTTATCTAAATCACGAGTTAACGCGACTCCCAGAGAAAACGGTCCTTCGCGATCGCGTTGGGAATCAAATTCTAATTTACTATTAGTTAAATCTTTCTTCGCCCAGCTTTGCACATTACTAAAGAATAAAGCTTGACTTTTGATACCTTCTGTGGTTTCAGTATCCACAGGGCGAGCAAAAGGAAATAAGGAAACCCCATTCTTAAAATTTTGGGTAATAGGATGATCGCCATAACGGTTAACTAACACAACCGTTGGTCCTAACCCCAACACTTTACCATTTCCTGATGAATCAATAATCAAAAGATCATCTAATTTCACGCCCCATTCTTTCCATAAACTGTCTAAACCCGGATCGCTTTTGGGATCTATCATTAATAAAAGACTACCACCCTTATCAAGATAATCCTTTAAAGCCTTAACTTCTCCTTCTAATAAAGGTTTTTTCGGTCCCGGTAGCACAACAACATTCGCGTCAGGTGGTATCACGGGGGTTTTCGCTAGATTCAGACTTTCAATACGATAATTTTTCTCCTTTAATACTTTTTCGGAGTCTCCTAAACCGCCCTGCCCTTCCTTTAGCTCCCTTTCTCCATGCCCTTCTAGGAAATAAGCCTTCGGAGCGCGATCGCGCTCCACTATTTCTAACGCGTTAGTTAATTTAGATTCCGAAACAGGCTCTAATTTATTTTCGGGTTTGTTTTTTTGGACTAATTGACGTTTCTCACCCGACTCTAAATAGACTTCCCCAAACTCATTCACACCAAACTTAGTCGCGAGTTGGGGCTTTTCCTGGGGATCAACAAATTCAAACGTTAATTTTCCACCACTTACCCGTTGATAATTCCCCAATAATTCCTTAGTTTGGGGATTTTGAATTTTATCAAAGACGAAAACTTTAACGGGTTGTTTTAAATTACGGAGAATGGCTTGAGACTGAGGGGCTAAAGTAAATATTTGCGTTTCAGTTAAGTCAACGCGGGTATTATAACGTACTCCTAAAAAATTAACTAACCCCAAAATTACCAAGACAGAAATCGTCGCGATAATCGCATTGGTACTGGTTTGGGTAGCGCGATATCTCCAAATCTTTTGACTTTGGGTAATATAAATAAACCATATCCCCGTTATCACTATTCCCGCGATAATCAAACCCAGGGGAATTGGTTCCCATATCCCTGATACCACACCCGCGGATAATCCCATTACCGTTAAACAGGGACCGAGAAAAAATATATATTTCCAATTTTGTTTGATTTTTCGCATAGTTTTTCTTTTTCAATAAGCCGTAGATACACAGATAAACACAGAGGGTTTATTATCCACGTTGGAAACGTAAGGCATCAATTGATTGTGCGGTGAGAAACACACCTAAAATAATATAACTTCCGAAGACAATGATACTACTGGTATCTACCACACCTTTAGTAAGGTTACTATAATTGGTTAACAGGGATAAATGACTTAAGGCTTCTCCCACGGAGCCGCCGATATTGCTTGCTACCACATCTATCACCCAGAGAAATAAGACAATAAAAAAGGTGAAAATTGCCGACAAAATGGTACTATCGGTTAAAGAGGAAATGAACATCCCCAAAGATAATATACTGGCTGCTAATAAGATTAACCCACCATGTCCTAAAAGTAAAATTATTGGTGCAACGGGGGGGTTAGTATTACTAACCGCGATCGCTTCTAATCCCATTATCGGCATTACCAGTGTGATATAAAAGGTAAGCACTCCTAATAATTTACCTGTCGCGACTCCCCAATTTGTCAGGGGTGAGGTGGCTAATAATTCTAATGTACCCCGTTTGCGCTCTTCCGTATAAAGCCCCATTGATAACATGGGTAAAATAAAGAGTGACATGGAGCCTAAAATTCCTAAATAAATTTGCAAGAATTGGTAGGGGGCATCAATAGGAGGATCGGTTATACCCATTTGATCACGCGCGGCTACTTGTTGAATTATTCCTTGCTCTCCTAGGAGAATCGCGACGAGAAAATATCCGGTTAATAACCAGAATATACCCGCGATCGTATATGCGAAGGGCGAGGCAAAATAGCTTTGTAATTCTTTTCTATAAATCGCGATGATGTTACTGAGCATAATGGGGATTGGTGAATAGGGATTGGGGATTGGTGAATAGGGATTGGGATTGGGGATTGGGGATTGGGGATTGGGAATGCGTAAGAATTTAAGTTGATTTTGTGGGTGGTGGATTTGTTTTGTTTTTGGTGTCGATGGTGACTGGGGTTTGTTGGGGGGTTTCTAGGGGGAAATGCGCGATCGCGTTTTCTCTTTCTTCCTTCAACTTTTCCTCGGTTTGGCTTAAGGTATTTTCGACTAACTTCTCCGAGTCAACTGTCGGATTAACCTCCGTTTGACTTAAGGTATTTTCGCCTAACGTCTCCGAGTCAACTGTCGGATTAACCTCATTTTGGCTTAAGGCATTTTTGACTAAAGCCTCCGAGTCAACTGTCGGATTAACCTCTTTTTCACTTAAGGCATTTTTGACTAAAGCGGGTGAGTCAACTGTCGGATTAACCTCGATTTGACTTAAGGCATTTTTGACTAACGTCTCCGAGTCAACTGTCGGATTAACCTCGATTTGACTTAAGGCATTTTCGCCTAACTCAATGGAGTCTTGTCTCGGATTAACCTCTTTTTGGCGATCGCCATTTTCGACTAAAGCCTCCGAGTCAACTGTCGGATTAACCTCATTTTCGCGATCGCCATTTTCGACTAAAGCGATCGCGTCTTGTCTGGGATTCGTCTCCGTTTGACTTAAGGCATTTTCGCCTAAAGCTGAGGAGTCTTCTTCTGAATTAGCCTCCGTTTCACCTTGGTAATTTTGGCTGACAACTGGAGAGTCTGTTGTCAAAAGAGACGCTTTTAACAAATCCTCTTGCTGACTAATAACCTTTAAGAAAACCTCTTCCAAACTCGCGCGAGTACGACGCATCTCATAGACACCCACTCCCTCAGAAACTAACGCGTTAATAACCTCCCTTCCGGGCTCCCTTTCCGAATCCCATAATATCCGTAAACGGGGACGAGTTTCGGGTAAATCATTATCCTTAATATTAAGGATATCGATCGCGCTTACCCCTTCCACACGATAAAGAAAATCAAAATTCTCCAATGGGGTATCAATTTCTAACTCATAACTCGCTCCACTCCCTAACTGAGCCATCAAATTATCAGGAGTCCCCGACACCACCACTCGGCCACGATTAATAATCGCCACCTTATTACAAGTCATACTCACCTCTTGTAAAATGTGAGTCGATAAAATAATCGTATGTTGTCCCGCTAAACTCTTAATTAAATTCCTTACCTCAATAATTTGTTTCGGATCTAACCCCACCGTCGGTTCATCTAATATAATAACTGGAGGATCATGGACGATCGCGTGTGCAATTCCTACCCGTTGACGATACCCCTTTGATAACTTCCGAATCAAAACCTTTCGCTTCTCTAATAACCCACATTGCTCCATCGCGAATTGCACACGCTCCACGCGATCGCGCCCAGGCACTTTCTTAATTCTCGCGACAAAATCCAAAAACCCAGCTACCGTCATCTCAGGATAAAGTGGAGGATTCTCCGGTAAATAACCAATTCGTTGACGCACCTCCATCGAATTTTCATGGACCTCATAACCCGCGACTCGTGCTATCCCACTCGATGCCGGCAAATATCCTGACAAAATTCGCATCGTTGTCGTTTTTCCCGCGCCATTTGGCCCTAAAAACCCTAATATTTCCCCCTTTTCCACCCGAAAGGAAACATCCTGTAACGCGGGAGTTGATCCATAGAATTTACTTAGATTTTCTACCTCTATCATCTCTCTTCTTTTCTCCCCATTGGCACATTTTGGCGGCTTTTCCTATCAAGCCCCATCATACCCTAAACTCTCCCCTTTCTTTCTCTATTCTCAATTACTTCTCTCTCTTGACTTTATTGATAACTTTACTTAATCTTTCACCACTCTTTTCTTTTAATATTTCTATATTAGAGACCTTAACAAAACTTTATATTTTTTGAGCTATTGAAAATAATTCTTAATTATGAGACGACTTGACTATGGTTTCAGCTTATGATACCATTTTTCAAAATGGTCTAATTCTGACTATTGTCAAAAAAACGCCTAAAAGCCTTATCCTTCCGTTGTCATCCCCACCTCGCCCCGACCCCATTTGCGCCATTTTTACAAAAATTAACGAAATCTTTCTTAATCATTCTCAGGAAAGTTTGAGTATTTTGGAAATAACTTGACAAAAGATACATTTTATGTATAAGAAGATGAACCCCAAAGGCACAAAGAGACAAAGGCACAATAGTGAGGGCAAATTATCCCTTTGAGTTTAGGTATTGCGAGTCTCATTCCTACCCATGCTTTTAGTTCATCGGATTTAATTGCGAAGGCAGATCAGGCATTATTATATAGTGCTGCTAAAGAAAAAGGACGCGATCGAATTGTATAAGAGGTATCCTGCCTGTTACTAGAAAAAGTTGATAGAAACAGACTCGTAACTAAAAGGCAGTTTAAAGGACTTTAGTGGACATACTTGAGATTATGGATGGAGGTTGCTACCATAAAGAGTGTTGTTGCGACAAAAAATGTTATGCAATATGTCACACCA
>JBEDKD010000244.1:0-8893 GCA_041172365.1 Cyanobacteriota bacterium
GCGTGGTAATACCGAATTTGCCCAACAGCATTACGATACAGCCCACCAAATCTTTGTGCAATTGGGAGCAGCTAAAGACTTAGAGAGAATTGAACGAGAGTGGGGGCTTTCTGATGAAATCAAAGATTAGTTAAAGGGGGTTCGAGGGGTATCAATGATTTCGGTGGATGGGTTGCTCTCATTTGTCGGTGAGTATCAATGATTTCGGTGAAAGCTCCCCTACCATGTAATTTCTTTTTTTTGAAACCGCAGATATAGGCGAAGCCTTCCCGTAGGGTACGCAGATTAACGCAGATGGGGATTGACACAAATAGATATTTTTCTGATGACATCGGTAAATTTTGTCGGTGCTCTTTCACCGATATCTTTGACAATCACCAGCCCATGATAAAAACCCGCACCCAGTGTTCGGTGGGGTGGGGGCGGGTTTATTAAGGTTATTTGTTAGTAGGAAAATTGGTTGGTGAACCCGCCCCTACCGGTTTTCGGGACAGTTTTAGCAAGAATTTTACCTAACATTTCACCATCAATGTCGGGGCTCTTTCACCGATATCTTTGAGACGCACCAACCAATGATAAAAATCCGCACCCTACCATGTAATTTGGTTTTTTTGAAACCGCTCCTTAACGCAGATTAACGCAGATGGAGATTGACACAAATAGATATTTTTCTGATGAAATCGGTAAATTTTGTAGGGGCGGGTTCACCCGAATTTATCAATCCCACAAATAACCTTCATAAACCCGCCCCACCCCACCGATCGCTGGGGACGGAATCGGGGCGGTTTTTTATCATTTGTCGGTGAGTATCAATGATTTCGGTGAAAGATATCCTACCATGTAATTTGGTTTTTTTTGAAACCGCTCCTTAACGCTCCTTAACGCAGATGGGGATTGACACAAATAGATATTTTTCTGATGAAATCGGTAAATTTTGTGGGTGATCTTTCACCGTCAATAATCTTTGGTATCAGAATGTCAAGAGCTATTTTACCAGAAAGATCCTCCACAAGTATCTCAAAGTGCATAAACTCATCTTCCATCTAAATAGTCACTATACCAAAGTCCACCCAGGGGTAAACCTTCAGAAACAAGATTTTTAATGAGAGGATCTTCACTGGCTCGTTTAATCGTAGAAAACCCATCCTCTCCTTTCTCAAGAAGCCAAACCTCTTCCGGCTCAAGGGCATCAACAAAATAGGGTTGATGGGTTGTCACAAAAACTTGAGATCCCCCCTCGATCGCGTGTTCTCGAAATTCTTGCACAAGGGTTTCTAAAAGCTTATGATAAATTCCATTTTCCGGCTCTTCTATGCACAAAAAAGGTCGCGGTGAAGGCTCTTCCAAAAGGAGGAGATAGGCAAAAAGTTTTAGAGTTCCATCTGACATTTGTTGGACATAAAATGGATCTTGAAAACCTTTATCATTGAAACGAATAAGCAGTCTGCCATCAGCACTTTTTTCCGTACTGATTTTGTTAATACCCGGAATTTTACTAGAGATTTTTTCCAGAATAGATTGAAATTTGTGGGGATGTTCTCTCTCCATAAACTGAATCACATTGGCGAGATTATCCCCATGAATATTGAGATGTTTTTGCGGTCCAGTAAGAGGTAAATTTCGCGCGTCCTCTGGCGTGAAATAGCTGAGATACCATCCTTCGATAAATCTCCGAAATCTGGAAATTCTGGGATGTTGTTTCAGAGCACCTAAAGTCGCGATGCCCAGTTTTCCTGTGTCCTCAAGTTCCACTAATTCGATTTCCTTACTTTCTTCTACTTCTTCACCGCGCTGTATTCTTTCTATTAACCTAAATAAATCCATTTGTTCTATATCTTCTTCAATTTTCTTACCTTCTTCTTCGCCTTTCCATGCTATACCTCTACCTTCATTAAGCATGAGAAACGAAAAAGGAAATCCTCTATCTTGTCCTTTTCTCCGTTGTCGGAGTCTCTCTTTCTTAACATAAGGTCTTCCTGACTCGTCCATATCTATTTCTAATTCATAAGTGATTTCCTGGGTATTATTATCCTCTTTATAAGAGATATGAAACTCGATACTTCCCTCTTTTCCTTGGGAACGAATTTTCTCAAACCCCCCTCGATTACGAGATTCGCAAGCCTCTTCTACCCCTCCCTTTAAGCAGTCGGAAAGAAAGCCAAATGCGTCAAAAAGTGTGCTTTTCCCCACACCATTTTTACCGATAACTGCTGTGATTGGTGTTAGTGGATTAGTTGGGGTGTTCCAGAGTTTTCCCAAGGTAATATCACGAATAACTCTATAATTTTTTACCCTAAAACCTTCTATTCTTGCCATGAAAATACCTCTATTTAATCACAATTAATACTATTTTCCCAATTATTATAACCGCAAATGCCGATTAGGAGACAGAGGAAAGAAAAGAAAGTAGGGGCTCTTTCACCGATATCTTTGACAATCACCAGCCAATGATAAAAACCCGCCCCCAGCAATCGGTGGGGTGGGGGCGGGTTGATTAAGGTGATCTGTGGGTGGGAAAATTGGTTGGTGAACCCGCCCCTACAGGTTTTCGGGACAGTTTTAGCAAGAATTTCACCTAACATTTCACCATCAATTTCGGGGCTCTTTCACCGATATCTTTGAGACGCACCAGCCAATGATAAAAACCCGCACCCAGTGATCGGTGGGGTGGGGGCGGGTTTATTAAGGTGATCTGTGGGTGGGAAAATTGGTTGGTGAACCCGCCCCTACAACATTTAACACGATCGCGCTTCTTCGCTCATCAAAATATCTATCTGTGTTTATCCCCATCTGCGTTTATCTGCGTACCCTACGCGAAGGCTTCGCCTATATCTGCGGTTTCAAAAAAAAAACAAAAAACATGGTAGTAGAAAGGCAGGCTAATGCCTACCCTACCATAATTTTTGGAGATGTCTCATGAGACAGTAAGGTATTGTTTGTCCCCAAATAATCGGAATAGCACTGTGTCGTTGAAATATGCCCTAGTCCATGAGTGGCTCACACCAGAAGCCACTGGTGGTTCAGAATTAGTTGTCCAAGAAATTCTTAAACTCTTTGATGCCGATGTTTACGCGCTTATTGACTTTGAGTCCACAAATCCTCACAGTTATCTCTATGGCCGAAACATTGGCAAAACTTTTTTGCAACATTTTCCGGGTGCTCTCAATGGAGTTCAAAAATATTTACCCCTTTTACCCATCGCGATCGAACAATTGGACCTCAGAGACTATGACATTATTCTCTCTTCCTCCCACGCGGTTGCCAAGGGCGTTATCACCACTCCCCAACAAATGCACCTCTGTTACTGTCATACACCCATGCGTTACGCGTGGGAAATGACTTTTGATTATTTGGATAGTTCCCGCGCAGGAAGAGGCATTATCGGCATCTTGACGCGTTATTTACTCCATCGTATCCGTCAATGGGATGTCATTTCCTCGAATCGTGTGGACTACTTTATCGCGAACTCCGAACATACGGCGCGACGGATCTGGCGCTGTTATCGTCGTCGCGCTGAAGTGATTTATCCCCCAGTCAATTTAGACAGATTTCCCCTTACTCCTTCCAAAGAGGATTTTTATCTCACCGTTTGTCGTTTGGTTAGTTATAAGAAAGTTTCTATCATTGTGAAAACGTTTAATCAATTAGGACTCCCCTTGGTTGTGATTGGTACGGGCCCCGAACTCCCCAAAATTCGAGAACTGGCCCAACCTAATGTCCAAATTTTAGGTTGGCAACCCCATGAAGTTGTGGAAAAATATATGGCCGAAGCTAAGGCTTTTGTTTATAGTGCCTGTGAAGACTTTGGCATCGCGATCGTTGAAGCCCAAGCCTGCGGTACTCCCGTTATTGCATATCGGGCGGGGGGAGCCTTAGAAACCGTCCTTGATATTCGTCAATATCCAGAAACCGGGACCGGGTTATTATTTGAGCAACAAAATGAAAGTTCTTTAGGAGACGCGATCGTGACATTCGAGGAAAAGTCTAGCCAATTTCAACCAAAAGCCGGCCGGGAAAACGCAGAAAAATTTAGCCCCACTATATTTGCCCAAAACTATGTCAAGTTTCTCACTGAGTGTTATCAACAATTCCAAACCCGAAAATTTTAGCCCTCATCGGGGGCTAAAACTTTGCGAATTTCCCTGTCAAACCCTAGAAATTAGGCAAAAGAGACTATAAAGTGACAGGGGTAGAGAGGAGAGAGGGAAGAGGGGATTTGGAAAAAAAATTTCAGACTTCTGATTTAATCCTTCATCCTTGCCTCTTGAGGCTTTATGATCAGGACTGTGTGGTGTGATGTGAATGGAAGGAGTAAGATGACTGCCGACAGCCAACTCATCTCCGGTAAAGTAATCAGAGCTATTGTCCGACGGGGTTTTCAGCCCGTCAGACCAGGAGATAGATATAGGGGTCTATCTTTAGCCGCTCTGAACGGAGAGTTTATCAAGCGGTTATTTGACATTGTGTTTTCCCTAGCCGTTTTAATTTTGTTTGCCCCGGTGTACCTGCTTTTGGCCCTGCTAATTCTGAGCAGTTCTCCAGGTCCCGTCTTTTACGTTCAAGAAAGAGTCGGGACAAACCGCAAACTTTTCAATTGTCTCAAATTCCGAACAATGGTACAAAATGCCGATGAAGTGCTGGTGCAAATGATGGAAAAACACCCGCATATTCGTCAAGAATTTGAAGACAATTTCAAACTGAAACACGATCCCCGAATTACTTGGATTGGGAAATTTTTAAGAGTGACAAGCTTAGATGAATTTCCTCAATTTTGGAATGTGTTAAAGGGAGATATGAGTGTTGTGGGACCAAGACCTCTTGTGGAAGAGGAATTACCCAAATATGGTCGTTACATGGATAAAATTTTGACCATTAGACCCGGAATTACAGGGCTATGGCAAGTTTCTGGACGCAATGACATCCCCTATCCTCGTCGTGTCCAGATTGATCTTTACTATGTAAATGCCAAAAATTTCTGGATGGATTTGTGGATTATTATCAAAACCGTTGGTGTTGTAATTTTTCCCAACAATAACGGTGCTTACTAATCGTTGTTAGTAATGTTGAGAAGGGGAACTCAAAAAAAAAAGCAATCCACAATAACAACAACGATGAAGGATGATTGCCTACCCCAATTGTGGATAGGCAATTGTGATTTTGCTTTCATCCTTCATCCTCACCCTAGGACAACCTTCGTGGGGGACGCGGTACATCCTTCATCATTTCTTTAGAGTTCCCAAACATCCGGTTTTAGTTTTTAGCTTAAAGTAGAAAATTGAAGATAATCGGTGGGAAATTATTATCTCCTGCCCTTTGACTTTAAATCTGTAAAGGAATTATTTGAGATGACGCAACGCAAACGAGCTCTCATTACTGGGATCACAGGTCAAGACGGTTCTTATTTGACTGAGTTACTCCTCGAAAAAGACTATGAAGTTCATGGGATTATCCGACGGAGTTCCACGTTTAATACAGACCGGATTGATCATATTTATGTTGATCCCCATAGTCAAGATGCACGTTTATTTCTCCATTATGGGGATTTAACCGATGGTACTACTCTCCGTCGTATTTTGGAGGAGGTAGAACCTGTGGAAATTTATAATTTAGGAGCACAGTCTCACGTCCGAGTCAGTTTTGATGCTCCTGAATATACGGTGGATGCTGTTGGTTTAGGGGTTCTCCGTCTTTTGGAAGCTATCCGAGATTATCAGCGTCGCACGGGAATCCAAGTCCGTTTTTATCAAGCGGGTTCTTCGGAAATGTTTGGGAAGGTGCAGGAAATTCCCCAAAAGGAAACGACTCCTTTTTATCCGAGAAGTCCCTATGCTTGTGGCAAGGTTTATGCCCATTGGCAAACGGTAAATTATCGCGAATCCTATAATCTTTTTGCTTGTAATGGGATTCTTTTTAACCATGAGAGTCCTCGTCGTGGGGAGACTTTTGTCACTCGCAAAATTACTCGCGCTGTGGCTCGCATTTTAGCGGGTAAGCAGAAGAAATTGTTTCTGGGTAATCTCGATTCTAAACGAGATTGGGGTTACGCGAAGGATTATGTCCACGCGATGTGGTTAATGCTTCAGCAAGATGAACCTGATGATTATGTGATCGCGACTAATGAAACTTATTCTATTCGTCAGTTTTTGGATATCGCGTTTAATTATGTCAATTTGAAGTGGGAGGATTTTGTGGAGTTTGATCCGCGTTATCTACGTCCCGCGGAAGTTGAACTTTTAATTGGTGATTCTACTAAGGCTCGTGAAAAGTTGGGTTGGAAACCTTCGGTGACTTTTGAGGAGTTAGTGAAGTTAATGGTGGATTCTGATATTAAGGCTTTGGATGATCAAACTCGAGGTGTTGGCCAACAGGGTTTTGATTAATATCTTGTTTTATTGGCGGACGCGTTGCTATTAACTATTGTCGCGATTCAGCTTAAATCAGGGTTGTCCTACTACTGAAACATCGTTTTTATACTAATTTGTCAAGCTGATCATCGTTGTTTGTGACACGATCGCGCAATAATTCGCTTACTTCTTTGATTGGGGATTGACGCGAAAGAAAACCAACGTGAAACTCTTTAAGGAAAGCTTTATTGATAGTCCCAAACAGGACTTACCCACAACAATTGAGAAACCTAGTTTCTGGGGTTCCCCTGTGGGATCAAATGATAACTTAACTTAGAGAAACCAAGTTTCGCGTAAAGCTTTTTTCCCTTCCCAATCTCTCATCAAAAATCCCAAATTCGTCCTATAAGGTGGAAGCAATGACTGGTTTAGATTTGAGTAATAAGCGCATTTTGGTAACAGGGGGCACGGGCTTTTTAGGTCGTCAAGTGGTGGCTCAATTGCTGAACGCGGGTGCGGATATTGATAAGATTTCTACTCCGCGATCGCGTGATTGTGATCTGCGGGTGATGGAAAATTGTCAAAAAGCCGTCACCAATCAAGATGTGATCATTCATTTAGCCGCCCACGTTGGCGGTATTGGTTTAAATCAATTGAAACCCGCGGAATTATTTTACGATAATTTAATGATGGGGACTCAATTGATTCACGCGGCTTATCAACATGGTGTCGAAAAGTTTGTTTGTGTCGGGACAATTTGCGCCTATCCTAAGTTTACTCCTGTCCCTTTTAAGGAAGAAGATTTATGGAATGGTTATCCAGAGGAAACTAACGCACCCTATGGCATCGCGAAAAAGGCATTGTTAGTACAATTACAATCCTATCGTCAGCAATACGGGTTTAATGGGGTTTATTTATTACCTGTTAATTTATATGGCCCGGAAGATAATTTTGATCCGAAGAGTTCCCACGTTATCCCCGCGTTAATTCGTAAGGTATATGAGGCACAACAACGGGGGGATAAAACTTTACCTGTTTGGGGTGATGGCAGTCCGAGTCGGGAGTTTTTATATTCGATGGACGCGGCGCGAGGGATTGTGATGGCAACTCAGTTTTATAATGATTCGGAACCTGTGAATTTGGGAACCCATCAAGAGGTGACAATTCGCAATTTAGTGGAGTTAATTTGTGATTTAATGGGATTTGAAGGGGAGATTCTTTGGGAAACCGATAAACCTAATGGTCAACCCCGTCGCTGTTTGGATACGGAACGGGCGAAAAAAGCT
Source organism: Cyanobacteriota bacterium (assembly GCA_041172365.1). Taxonomy (GTDB): domain Bacteria; phylum Cyanobacteriota; class Cyanobacteriia; order Cyanobacteriales; family Microcoleaceae; genus JBEDKD01. The sequence continues at coordinate 7,631 of JBEDKD010000244.1, forward strand.
TTTGGTTTTACCGCAGAAATAGAATTTAAGGAAGGGTTGAAGCGTACTATTGATTGGTATCGTCAACACGCGACTTAAGTTCATTTAAGATGGTAATTGGTAATGGGTAATGGCTAATTGGTAATGGCTAATTGGTAATTGGTAATGGCTAATTGGTAAGCTTGTGAATTAATCGGTAATATGAATCTATCCCCTATTACCGATCACCGATTACCGATTACCGATCACCGATTACCGATTACCGATTACCGATTACCGATTACCGATTACCGATTACCGATTACCGATTACCGATTACCGATCAAAATTGGTATAATCTACCAATTTGCTCAAACCGCCCAAAAAGGTCGGCAGAGCAATATCATTGGTTTTGTTGTGTTTGCTTATTTAGTAGCAACAACGGCTAAATTCCACGCAAAACGCTTCATCCCAGGTATCTTTTTCACAATACTATCCATACTTTCTAAACGATTATAAAGGGGAGATAATCGTGTTTGTTCAATAATAATTTTCTTCCAATAACGTTCTTCATTGGGATTAACTTTCTCAATCAAATAAAATTGCAAGAAAATCCATAACGTCGCTAACCAAAATGTATCATAGTTCGTCTCGGAAAAGCGCGATCGGACAAACTCCACAATATTAATATCCAAAGGTGTTTCATCTTCAGTGCGTACTTTTGTCGCAATTTTGCGATAAACATTAATCACCGGATTATGCTTTAAAGGGTCCCAAAAACAAGCTTTGCCACCCGGTTTCAAAACCCGTTGCATTTCCCCAATAGCCATTTTCGGATCAGGTAAATGATGTAACAAATTAGACGCGTAAACAATATCAAAACTATTATCAGGAAAATCTAACTGCATCGCGTTAGCCGTCATTCCCTCAATTTTTACCCCATTATTTTCCGCCAATTTTAACGCGACTTCCACCATTCCTGGGGAATAATCCGTCGCGACACATCGCGCCCCTTTTTTGGCAAAATAAACACTATTTTCTCCCGCACCACAACCCAAATCCAAGAGTTTCTTACCCGTAACATCCCCTAATTGTTCTAGGATAAAACGGTTTTCGGGTGCTGTACGAGCTTCAAAATAATCTTTAACACAAATGCCATCTACATCAATCGTAGAAGCCCATTCATTGTGAAATATTCTTTCTTTTTCAAAAACTGTTTCTAACATATCATTTCCAATTTCTCTATTACTAATACTAAGGAAGAAGGAAGAAGGAAGAAGGAAGAAGGAAGAAGGAGGAGGGAGA
>JBEDKD010000245.1:0-5735 GCA_041172365.1 Cyanobacteriota bacterium
TTAAGACGGGATAGGTTGGCAGTTGATATTTTTCTTCTGCTAAGGCTGCATAAGCCCGCATCCGTCTTGGCATTTCTGAGCGATAACGTAATTGTAATTCGTTAAGGACAAGAAATTCTCCTAGTTGTGGACTATATACTCGGACTAAGACATCTCCTTCCCGACTAATCCATTGGAAGTCTGAGTCTATTATATCTCGGACTTCGAGATTGGGAAATTGTGTCACCCATTGTACCCAGTTAACGGGTGCTAGGCTGATTAATCTTTTACTACTTATGTCGGCGGTTTTTGTCATTTTTACATAGGGCATTTCGCATATTTTTCTCTTTTTATTATATCTATATTCTGGGCATATTTAGCATTTTAATAGTAATTTTTTTGTGTTTTATTAAATAGAAATATTGCTATTATTATCGTGTATTTTTGTTATAAATTAAACACAAAGACACAAAGGCACAAAGGAAAGCAAAGAGAGAGAAAGTCTATCGAAAAAATGCGATCGCGACAATTGGGTAGGGGCAGGTCCAGCAGTATTATGATTATCTTTTGAAGATACCAATAAACCAGCCCTTACTATGTAGTAGAGAAGATACTAATTAGTGGGAAATTACTCTTGAGTATCAAGCTGCCCACTTTTTAAGACTAAAGGAGGGTAGATTAAGATAAAAAATCCCATCCAAATTAATATTGGGATTGATATTAATACCGTTAGCCAAATAATTTTAAAGATAAACCAACTAGCGAAAATTATCGTAATTCCTGTGAGCAAAATTGACCAAGGTTGACACCACCAAGGTTTATAATCCCATACAGTCTTTTCTCGGTTTAATCTGCTTTCATCGGGGTTCATCGTAGTTTCCTTTATAAATTCCTTAATTGTTCGACAAAAGTCCTGTGTTTCACACGGGCTAACCCTTGTTGTAATCTTGTCAAAAGTTCGGCTAAATTCATGCTTAATATGGCTTGAGATGCTAACCATCAACCGGAAAATGTTTGACTTTTGATAATACCATTTTCGTCAAATTATAAGGGTAAATACTCGTTATTGAGAAACGATCGCGGGTTTCTGATGGCATATTCTGATATCACAGAAACCCGCGGGTTTGGTATCTCAAAAACCATCAACAATTACAGAGGGTTGCCACAACTAGAACAAAAGCGATCGCGCTCTTTAACGGCCCCCCCACATTGAGGACAAAAATGTTTAACTTCCTGAGAAGGAGAACCAATTTGCATCGCCATATTACCCATTTGCATTTGCATCGGGTTCATCGACATTTGCATATTCCCCATTGCCATCGGTTTCATGGGTTCCATCGGTTTCATGGGTTCCATCGGTTTCATGGGTTCTATCGTCGTTTTAGGCATTTCTTCTGACGCGATTTGTTGAAGCGGTAACACCTCCGCACCCGTCAGGGAAGGAATCGTTGTTAAAACACTCATCCCACTCCCTTGTAACATCACAAAACGAGAACCTTGTTCTCCCTCAAACCGCAATACTGCCCCCGTCGGGGTGCGAAAGACACTCGGAGGCATTAACCATTTACCCGTGGCAAAACTACTACTGGACTGTTGTTGTTGCCCCGCGCTACTACTCACTAAACGAATAATGGTCTCTATTCCGGGGTTTTCCAGATAAACTTGTTGACCGAGACCCAGGTTACATACATAAACCATAATCTCAAAATCTGTTTTCTTGACTACTTTTTGAGTATAATTCATTGGGTAAATTATTATTTTAAATGATACAAAATCCTTACAAAACTTGATAAATTGACATAACACGCGATCGTGATGTGTTGTAAGATGCAAACAAGATCCTAAATTTAGGAAAAACCGTATCAATAGTTACCAAAATCAACCTATTGTCAAAGCCGTGAAATTTGATTCCTACGATCCGGGCGAATTTTATGATGAATTATTCGTCACCAAAGGCAAACCTCGCCCAGAAGCCTCTATCCTGATAGAAAAAATCAACTCCTTAGCATCAGGAGAATTAGAGCGACGTCAACAAGCCGCCCAAATCGCGATGATGAAATTAGGCGCGACTTTCAATGTCTATGGGGATACTCAAGGGACTGAGCGTATTTTTCCCTTTGATGTTATTCCCCGCATTGTTAATGCTGAAGAATGGGAAGGCATAGAAAGGGGTTTAAAACAGCGCATTCATGCTCTTAATCTCTTTCTTTCTGATATCTATGGTGAGCAAAAAATTGTTAAAGATGGCATCATTCCTGGGGAGTTAATAGCATCAGCCACCGGGTTCCTTAAACCTTGTATTGGCTTAAACCCTCCTCATGGTATTTGGTGTCATATTACTGGCACGGATTTAGTGCGAAATAAGGATGGAAAATGGTACGTTTTAGAAGATAATATGCGTTGTCCTTCCGGCGTTTCCTATGTATTGGAAAATCGCCGGGTAATGAAAAGTACCTTCCCTCAAATTTTTGCCCAATTAGGCATTCAACCCGTTGATGATTATCCCAGTCATCTCTTAGATACACTTCTCAATTTAGCCCCCGATCATATCTCTAATCCGACGGTGGTTGTGCTCACTCCGGGGATTTACAATTCCGCTTATTTTGAACATTCTTTTTTGGCTCAACAAATGGGAATTGAGTTAGTCGAAGGCCGTGATTTAGTCATAGCCGATGGTTATGTTCAAATGAGAACAACTAAGGGGTTACAACGGGTTGATGTCATCTATCGACGTATTGATGATGATTTTATCGATCCTTTGGCATTTCGGTCGGATTCCCTCTTAGGTATTCCGGGGTTAATGGACCTATATCGTAATGGTAAAGTTGCCTTAGCAAACGCTTTAGGCACTGGGGTAGCCGATGATAAAGTGATTTATGCTTATGTACCCCAAATTATTCGTTATTATTTGAATGAAGACCAGATTTTAGCTAATGTTCCGACTTATGTTTGTTGGGAGGAAAAACAATTAGATTATGTGCTAAATAATCTCGATAAACTTGTAGTTAAAGCCGCCAATGAGTCGGGGGGTTATGGGATGTTAGTGGGACCTCATGCTACGGAGGAACAACGCGCCGCCTTTGCCGAAAAGATTAAGGCAAATCCCCGTAATTATATCGCGCAACCGACTTTATGTTTATCGAGGGTTCCCACAATTCTTGAGGATGATTTTGAGGGGTGTCATGTTGATTTAAGACCTTATATTTTATATGGTCAAGATATTTATGTCCATCCGGGGGGCTTAACTCGTGTCGCGTTGAAACGGGGTTCTTTAGTGGTAAACTCTTCTCAAGGTGGCGGCAGTAAGGATACTTGGGTTTTGTGTAATGAATTGGGTTGATTGTGTCAGACGCATTTTAATCACATAAAGTAGGACAGGCATCCTGCCTGTCACCGGGCCTAATGTCTGTCTACTAAGACTTTTAAATGCGTAACAACTTACCCACAAAAACGGGTTAAGAAATGGTGGTTAGGTGCTGGTTTCCCTTTTCTCTTTGTGCCAAAAATTATCGCCTACCTACCCTAGATAAACTTACCCAGAAAAAGGGGTTAAGAAATGGTGGGTTAGGTGGAAATTTACCTTTTCTCTTTGGGCTAAAAATTATCGCCACCTAACCCACCCTACATCAGTTATAAATATCAGGGAAAAATACCTAACAATCATTATGTTAAGTCGTGTTGCTGATTCAATTTACTGGCTCAACCGCTATATTGAAAGAGCGGAAAATATCGCCCGCTTTGCCGATGTCAATTTTAATCTTATTCTTGACTCTCCCAGCGGTATTACTCAACAATGGTTTCCTTTAGTCCAAACTACGGGAGATACCCCATATTTTAAAGAGAAATATGGCCAGCCGACGGCTGATAATGTCATTCAGTTTCTCACCTTCGATCGCGCTTATTCTAATTCCATTATCTCTTGTTTGCAATCCGCCCGTGAAAATGCGCGATCGGTACGAGAAATTATTTCCTCGGAAATGTGGGAGGAAATTAATAGTTTTTATATGATGGTGAGGGATGCGGCAAATCAGGGACATTTGTCGAATTTACCCGATTTTTTTGCCGAAGTGAAAATGAAGGGACATTTATTTGCCGGGGTAATGGATGCGACAATGACTCATAATGAGGGTTGGCATTTTGGCTATATGGGACGTTTATTAGAACGTGCCGATAAAACCAGTCGCATACTTGATGTAAAATATTTTATTCTGTTACCTTCTGTCAATGATGTTGGCACTCCATTGGATGAAATTCAATGGATGTCTTTGTTAAAGTCGGCTAGTGCTTATGAGATGTATCGAAAGCGCAAACAACATCGTATTAATCCTATGGGGGTGGCAGAATTTTTGATTTTAGATCGTGAGTTTCCTCGCTCAATTCATTTTTGTTTATTACAAGCAGAGCGATCGCTCCATGAAATTACAGGAACTCCCCCAGGCACTTGGTGTAACCCTGTAGAAAGAGTTTTAGGGCGTTTACGCTCCGAATTAGATTATATTACGATTGAGGAGATTTTTAACACCGGACTCCATGAATTTATGGATCATTTACAGCAACAAGTTAATGCGGTAGGAAAGAGCATTTTTGAAACCTATTTCGATTTAAAACCTATTAATTAATCGCGGAAAAAGTTAGTTAAATTTGATTTATCTCTCTCCGCGAAATCTGTCAATATTTTAGGTTTTAGGTTTTCACTTACACCCGATTACCTATTACCTATTACCTATTACCTATTCGCTATTCCCTATTCCCTCATGCGTTACCAAATCATTCATACAACGACTTATCATTACAGTAAACCCGTTGAATTAGAACCCCATATTATCAGATTACGATCGCGCTCCTGTGTCTTTCAAACCTTACATAAATTTGCCTTAGAAATTACACCACAACCAACGGGAATATCTGAAATATTAGACTGGGAAAGTAATAGTATTATAAAAACATGGTTTAATCAACCCACAGAAAAACTTAACATAAAAGTTATTTCGGAAGTAGAAACCCATTGCTTAAACCCCTTTAATTATCTATTAGAACCCTGGGCAGTAACATTACCAATTATTGATTACCCCCAATCTATGTTAACACATCTTCAACCTTATTTACAACATTCAGGGGACCCAATTACCATACAATTAGCCCAAGAAATATCCCATAAAGTCAATGGGCAAAGTGTTTTGTTTCTCTGGGAATTAAATAACTTAATATATCGAACTTGTACCTATACCGTTAGAGAAACAGGGGAGCCTTATCCTCCTAGTATTACTTGGAAAAAACAGTTAGGCTCTTGTCGAGATTTAGCAGTTTTATTTATGGATACTTGCCGCGCGATCGGATTAGCATCTCGCTTTGTTAGTGGTTATCAAGAAGGCGATCCAGATAATGACGAAAGACATTTACATGGATGGGCTGAAGTGTATTTACCCGGTGCAGGATGGCGGGGATTTGATCCGAGTCATGGATTAGCAGTAAGCGATCGTCATATTATTTTAGCCGCGAGCTCTCATCCCCGTTACGCAGCGCCTATTTCGGGTAGTTTTCGTGGTGTTGGAGCTCAGTCAAACATTGAATATACCTTATCTATCCAATCCATATAAAGTAGGATAAGCCTCCGGCTTGTCACCCTTAATAAAGTAGGATAAGCCTCCGGCTTGTCACCCTTAATAAAGTAGAATAAGCCTCCGGCTTGTCACCCTTAATAAAGTAGAATAAGCCTCCGGCTTGTCACCCTTAATAAAGTAGAATAAGCCTCCGGC
>JBEDKD010000246.1:0-13103 GCA_041172365.1 Cyanobacteriota bacterium
CCCTAATCCCCAATCCCCAATCCCTATTACCTAATTAAAAAAGGAGAAAAAATTGTTAAAAGGAGTCAATCTTTATCTGATCGGTATGATGGGTTGTGGTAAAACCACCATCGGACAATTATTAGCCCAAAAATTAGGTTATTATTTCTTTGATACCGATGATTTAATTGTCAAAGCATCGGGTCAATCTATTTCTGATATTTTTGAAAAAGAAGGCGAAGAGGTTTTTCGTGAATTAGAAACCCAGGTTTTATCAGAAGTATCCGCCTATAAAAATTTAGTGATCGCGACAGGAGGAGGCATCGTCATCCGACCGAAAAATTGGAGTTATTTACATCATGGAGTTATTCTGTGGTTAGATGTTCCCATTGTAGAACTTTATCACCGTTTAAAGGAAGATAATACTCGACCTTTATTACAAGATCCCGATCCTTTAGAGAAATTAAAGACAATTTGGCAAGCCCGAGAAGCTCTTTATAAACAAGCCGATGTCAGATTAACGATTAATCAAGGAGAAACTCCTGAGATGATCGCCCAAAGCGCGATCGCGGAAATAGAGAAAATACTCAAACCCAAAGAAAAAGGAAATGAGCACAATTAAAGCCCAAAAAATCCTCTCCTGATACCCCTTAATCACACCTGTATTTAGGAACTGATCAAAACAGCACTAGACAATAGGATGTCCAAAATGTTATCAATAAAGAAGGGATAACCCCCCCGAAGAGTCAAAGACATCAAATTGTTTACCATCACCCGGACATCTCAATGAGAACCCAGGATGCGTTTACAACATAAATAATAAGGGAGGAAATCTCCAACAGTGCCACACAAACAAGTTCAGTCAAATTTACCAGCAATCGAGGAGTCTGGAATTGGGAAAACTCTCAACCCTGACTCTATCCTTGAGACAGTCCATCAACACAGTAGCGCGAAATTTCGCTTATTTGTGGAATATATGCCCATTGCTGTAGCAATGGTTGACTGTGAGATGCGTTATCTGGGGGCATCTCGACGTTGGCAAAAAGAATGGGGGTTTGAGAATACGGATCTGAGCGGTCATTTTTTCTCTCAAATTTTCCCCAATCTTTCTGACATTTGGCAGAAAAATGCCCAAGAATGTTTAACCGGAAAATGCGAAAGCTGTGAGTGGGTGGAGAGTGCATTTATAGTGTCTTCACACAGTAAAACTATTATTAAATCGGTCAAATGGCGACTGCAACCTTGGTTTAATGATGATGGCAGTACAGAAATAGGTGGTTTAATTTGTACAACGGAATTAACACCCAATGAGTTAGAAAATGCTTTACAACTTACCCAATTAGCTATTGATAAAGCTGCGGATTCCGTTTTCTGGATGAGAGATGATGGCACTTTTTATTATATTAATGATGCGGCTTGTCGTTCCTTGGATTATAGTCGCAAAGAGTTATTAAATCTGACAATTTTTGATATTAATCTTGATCTGAAAAGAACACAATGGTTAGAACATTGGGAAAAAGTAAAAGCACAAGGTTCCTTAACTTTTGAAGCCCGTCATTTAGGGAAAAATTGTGAGATATTTCCCGTAGAATTTACCGTCAATTATTTAGAATTTAATGGGATTGAATATCATTGTGCTTTTGCCCATGATATTTCACAACGAAAAAAAGCACAAGCCGCGTTAATTGATGCCAAAGAACAATTAGAAGCGGTTTTAAATGCTGTCCCTGGATTTGTTTCTTGGGTTAATTCTGACTTTCGCTATTTGGGAGTAAATCGTCATTTAGCTAATGCCTATAATTTAGCCGCGGAAGAGTTTATTGATCAAGAAATTGGTTTTTTAGAAACCAGTCCTTATTTTAATGAATTGGTTTATGATTTTTTATCCTCCTCCAAATGGACAACATCCAGAGAAGTGACAACAACGGTACAAGGGAAACCTCGCACTTATTTAATCGCAGCCCAAAAGTATCATCAAGGGCGTGCCGCGGTGTTTGTGGGGTTAGATATTACCGAACGTGAACAAATGGAAAAAGCCTTACGTCTTTCTGAAGAAAAGTATCGGACTTTAACCCATAATTTCCCTAATGGTGCTGTGATTTTATTTGATCCCAATTTCTGTTATACTTTGGCGGAAGGGACTGAATTAGAAAAAATTGGATTATCCAAACAATTAATGGAAGGTAAGACGCTTTTTGATGTTTTTCCTTTAGCCATTGCCCAGGAAATCTCTCCCTATTATCAAGAAGCTTTGGCGGGTGAGGCTAGAGTTTGGGAACTGGAATATTTACAACAAGTTTATCTTTGTTATACATTACCTTTACAAAATGAATATGGTGATGTTTTTGCGGGAATGATGATGATCCAAAATATTACGGAACGCAAAAACGCGATGATAGCTTTACAGGAATCTGAGGACAAATTGCGACAAAAAGCTATGGAATTAGAGCAGACTTTATTACAGTTAAAAAGCACTCAAACTCAATTAATTCAGAGGGAAAAAATGTCGGCTCTCGGTCAATTAGTCGCGGGGGTTGCCCATGAAATTAATAATCCTGTGAATTTTATTTCTGGTAATTTGACTCACGCGACTAATTATATTAATGATTTATTGGAGTTAATTGATTTATATAAACAATATTATCCTCATCCTATTGAGGAGATTCGTGAAAAATTGGAAGACACGGGTTTGGAATTTTTGAGGAAGGATTTACCTAAGTTATTAGATTCGATGAAATTAGGTTCTGATCGCATTCGAGAAGTGGTGCGATCGCTGCGTTTATTTTCTCGCACCGATGAATCTGAAATGAAAGTGGTAGATATTCACGCGGGGATAGAAAGTACCTTATTGATTTTACAAAATCGCCTGCAAGCGAAAGGGGGAAGACCCGGAATTAGTTTGATTAAAGAGTATGGTAGTTTACCGCGTGTCCATTGTTATGCGTCTCAGTTAAATCAAGTATTTATGCACTTATTAAATTATACTATTGATGAATTGGAAGAGTCTTTTGTCGGTAGTAAATGGATTTCTGATGATGAACAACCTATCCTGCGTATTCGTACTGATGTGGAAGGGAATACTATTGCTATTTCTATTCAAAATAATGGTCAAGGAATGACGAAAGAAGTGCGTCAGACAATTTTTGAACCTCCGGTATTAACAACAGAATCGACAACGGGAAAAGAAAGGGGATTAGGGTTATCAATTTCTTATCATTTGATCGTAGAAAAACAAGGGGGACAGTTACAGTGTTTATCGGAATTAGGTCATGGTACGGAGTTTCTTATTAAAATTCCTTTGGTGATTGAGGAGCGGTGATTGGGGAGCGGTGATTGGGGATTGGTGATAAGTGATTGGGGATAAGTGATTGGGGATAAGTGATTGGGGATTGGTGATTGGGGATTGGGAGATAGGAAAAAAAAATGATTCTTCATCCCTTAGATTAGTTAAAAATTTATGGGAATTTCTGCTATTACCGATTTACCGATTATCGAATCCCCAATCCCCGATTCCCTATTATTGCCCTAAGGCTGGATAAGGTAAAGTGCGAGGCGGCATTGTCATTACGGAAGTATCAAAAGGATTCATCATATCGGGAGTGCGAATGATGGGATCGCTAGACACTTGCCGTTGCATCATTTCTCGATAAAAACCGTGTAATCTACTGCCATCGCGATCGATTTCTCTTTCTGGAAACGCGATAATTCCTGATGGAGAACCGATCCCTAATATATCAGCCCCAGGGCGAAATACCTCAGTCCCTTGGAAATAGTCCCCAGAAGATTTAAACAACTGTTCATTAAATTGATCGGAAACGGGATTAAAAATATAAGGTTCGGCTTGGGCAATTTTAGCAAAACCGAACAGGGTAGAAGCGACTAGCAAACATCCACTTAGGCTTTTCCAGTGTAAACGCATAATCTTAAGCCTCAAAATTGATTCCGCTTCTAGTATACACTGGAGATTGGCTTTTTATCTGAAAACTATTTTGTTATTATGACTGAATTGCACCCCGACACAGGATTATCTGATTCTCTCACGAGCGCGCCCTTGGCAACGGTACGTCAAAAACTGATCAGTTTAATTTGTGAATTTGCCTATCGAGAAGGAGATTTTGTCCTTTCTTCTGGCCAACGTAGTTCTTATTATATTAATTGTAAGTTGGTGACACTTCACCCCATTGGTGCTTTAGCAACAGGACGATTATTATTATCTCGTCTTCCTGAAAATACCCAAGCTGTCGCGGGTTTAACTTTAGGTGCTGATCCTATTGTATCCGCGGTGAGTGTGGTTTCTGCATTGGAAAATCGTCCTATTCCTGCTTTAATTGTGAGAAAAGAAACAAAGGGACATGGTACGATGGCTTATATTGAAGGGCCGCAATTACCACAAGGTTCTAATGTGGTTGTTTTGGAAGATGTGGTGACAACGGGCTCTTCTGCATTAAAGGCCGTCGAACGTTTACGGGATGCTGGTTATACCGTTAATCGTGTGATTTCTTTGGTGGATAGACAGCAAGGGGGCGCGGAGTTATACGCGGCTTCTGGGTTAGATTTTGAGGCGTTATTCACGATCGCGGATCTGCAAGAATGGCTCGCGTCTCAAACGTAATATGAGATATTGAGTTAATCCTGACTCCGGGTGTAAAAAAACAACAGATTCCGAAGGTCCTCAAAAAAAACTGTAGTGGGAGAAAGAGGCTCCCTCGGGAGCTAACAGGGAGCATCTTTCTTCCACTGGCAATTTAGGAAAATGAGATGCGGCCCACGCGATCGCGCAATTCCCTATTCCCTATTCCCTATTCCCTATTCCCTATTCCCTATTCCCTATTACCCATTCCCCATTCCCTATTTCCATTATTCGATAAATTTTGCCCAACGTCGTTTCAACGCGAGAGTAAGTCCATCCCCAATAGGAACTAAACTTAAACGAATACGGGGATCATGGCGTAATTTTTCATTAAAGGCTCTAATCGCCTCAGTATTGGGATCTTGTTCTTCTGGGTTCGCGACTTTTCCTGACCATAATACATTATCGATCGCGATTAATCCTCCTGTTCTTAATAATTGTAACGATCGCTCATAATAGGCCTGATAATTTTCTTTATCGGCATCAATGAAGATAAAATCAAAGGTTTCACCTTGTCCCGTTGCTAATAATTCATCTAAGGTTTGTAACGCGGGGGCTAATTTTAACGTGATTTTATCTGAGACTCCCGCCCTTTGCCAATAACGACCCGCGATCGTGGTATATTCTTCACTGACATCACACGCGATTATCGTACCATCATGGGGAAGAGCTAACGCGATCGACAGGGTACTATAACCCGTAAAAACACCAATTTCTATGGTTTTCGATGCTCCCATTAATGTTACCAGTAAAGCCATAAACTGACCTTGCTCTGGGGAAATTTGCATTAGAGCATGAGGGTGTTTTGCCGTTTCCTCACGAAGTTTCTTGAGAATTTCTGGCTCCCGTAGGGACACCGATAAGAGATAATCATAAAGTTGGTTATCCAGGCCAAGGGTTTGATTTGACATTTTTGACACCTTTATGCAGCCTCAATGATAAAATTTATCATACCATAAATTTGCACCTATGGCTAGGGGTTGAGTTTTTTTTCCTTTGAGCTACTATGATTCCACTAATTATTCGGTTAATTTCTCCGTTTTTTCTGCTCTTTTTTATCACCGCGTGTAATCTTGTTTTCGTAACTGATAAAGCCGTAGTAGAAAAGGCGATCGCGCTTCAGATTAATTTATCCCAAGAACAAATAACACAGCAATTTAGGCAAAATTCAACACCACCCCCTCTCAAAATTAATCGAGTGGTTATTACTGATGTCGAGTCATTAAAATTACAAAATTTACCCACTTTCCGGGTCATGGGAACCTATGATTTTACCCTAGAATATCCCCGAAAAGAAATCCGACACAAACAAAATCCCTATCAAGTTTATTTACAACAACAAAAAGAGGGTAAAACCTGGCGATTATTACGTCCGCAAAAAAAACCTGGGGATAATGAAACCCAATGGTTTAGTTATTTAATTGAGTAACCTTTGCCTTGGGAGCATCCCCTAAGATTTATGATATTACCTCGGCACAAGGCACTAAGACACTAAGATTTATGATCTTACCACTAAGGCACTAAGACACTAAGACACTAAGACACTAAGATTTATGATCTTACCACTAAGACACTAAGACACTAAGACACTAAGACACTAAGATTTATGATCTTACCACTAAGACACTAAGACACTAAGACACTAAGATTTATGGTATAGCCTTTCGACTAAAGATGGAGTAGGACAAAACCCAGTGTTGTCAAGGGTTTTAAGTTTAAATGAATACCTCATCTATCCCAGTATTGTTATACTACTTGTTTTCTCAAATCTGATAGAGATCGCGATATTCTGAGCCAGTTTATTAAGTGTCACACTACCTTTCTCTTTCCCCGATGACTATTGTCTAAGATAAAAAAAGAACTGAACCAAAAACCGGGTGGATGTCTTGTTGCTCCTTTTCTTTAATCCTTTGGGTGGGTTGAGATACCCGGTTTTTTTTTATTTTTTGAGGTGATGAAAATGTATAATTTTGCCGCATTTAATATAGGCTTTGTCCTCTTATTAATTCTCGTTTTTGGCATTTTACAATGGTTACATATTGCCGCGGGAAATTTTCTCGATTGGGTGATTGCCATTGCTATTTTTGAATGGCTACTCTTAATTGTTACTGTTCCTTGGAATATCCATTTTGAGGCGAAACAAGTCTTGGCGGAAGCTGAAGAGTCTCGGAAAAAATCCATTACTGTTGATCAAAAACAAATTCAATATGTAATGATGTTAGCAAGTCGTTCTTTAGTAATCGCGATCGCGCTTCATCTCATTTCCGCGATCGGCTTTTACACCTTAGCCGTTACTGGAATTAGTAGTTTAGGGTATATCACCTCCGCGGCGGCTTTACTCTTAACCTTCCTGCGTCCCGCGATTCGCTTGTATCAATATTTATCCCTGCGACTTTCCATGATTCGTCAAGAGTTTTTCTATCCCCGTCAAGATACGATGGAATTACGATCGCGCATGGAAACCTTAGAATTTCAAGTGCAAAGTTTAACAGACAAATTTAATAGTGATAATCCCAATTCTTGGGTATCAAATCAAGAACAACAATGGCAAGTAACAAAAACCACCTTAACTCGTTTAGCCGCGTCTATTGAAGATTTCAAGTCAACCAATGACGCGGAACATCAAAAACTAGCCAGAGACTCCGTAAACGCGATCGCGCAACTTACCACCGATAGTCAAGTGCTCAATAATGTCCGTGAAATCATTCGTTTCTTTAAAGAGGCTTGATATTCCCAGTCAACGCGATCGCACTAACCCGGTTTCTTTGCCACCAGCAACCGGGTTAGAAAACCCAAGATTGGGCGAATGCCATTCGCCCCTACACAAACAAAGATTGGGCGAATGCCATTCGCCCCTACTGAAGAAATTCAACCCGCGCAGGCGGGTTTAGTCTGTGTAGACGCGGTTTTAACCGCCCGGTCAAATTAATTCTTAGAAGTCTATACCCCGTTTGAGTTCGACTCCTTGATCGCCATAATGTTTATGACAATAGACTTCAGAATGAACACTCGCGAGATCAAAATACGCGTGGGGTTTATGGCAACGTCCCGTAATGATGATTTCCGTGTCACGGGGTTTTCGTAATAGGGCTTCAACGATGGGCTCTACCGGGAGTAGTTCCAAGTCAACCGCGGGGTTGAGTTCATCTAATATAATCGTTTTATACAATCCAGACGCGATCGCGGCTCGAGCAATTTCCCACCCTCTTTCCGCTTCTACATAGTCTATTTCTTTTTGTTGTCCCCGCCAGACAATAGCATCGGAGCCACAACGTTGATGATCGACTAAATTGGGATAACTTTGTCTTAAAGCCGCGATCGCGGAGTCTTCCGTATAACCCGTACCACCTTTAAGCCATTGCATAATTAACACTCGGTGGGATAAATCCTGACTAATGCCTCGCCCGATGGCTTGAAGGGCCTTCCCTAGAGCACTGGTAGATTTGCCTTTGCCAGCCCCAGTATAAATTTCAATCCCCGTAATCCCATGTTCGAGCGCCCTGGGATGATAATGGGGACGCATTTCCGAATGTAAGTCCGCAATATCGAGGAGAGCTTGAGGAGTCGCCCTTCCTGTGGCAATAATTTCTAAATGTTCCGGTTTATTTTTCAGGGTTTTGACCACTTCCTCCAGGGGTAATAATCCTAAATCTAACACTGGGTTGATTTCGTCCAAGACGACAACCGAATACAGTCCAGACGCGATCGCGCCCTTCGCGATATCCCACCCCCGTTGAGCTTCTAAACGATCAAAACGGGTAATTTCATTAGGCCCAAAATATTCAGCTCTACCCGTCCTCACTTGATCAATCAGATGAGGAAACCCTCTTTGCAGCGCTTCGATCGCGCCATCTTCGTCATAGGAGCGTCCCGGTCCCTTGAGAAAGCGCAAAAGTAATACTCGCGTCGGGAAGTCCGAATTAATACCTAAGCCGATCGAACGCAAGACAACCCCCAAGGCGGCTTGGGACTTGCCTTTACTGGCTCCATCGTAAACGTGAATTTGTCCGACAATACGCTCGGAACGAGTTTGTGCTGTGCGAATGCCGATGCCGTTTCTTTCCATAGTTTTTTTTGTTTCACTCTACCTTGTCGGCTTTGCATCCTATCCTAAATTCTAGGATAGATCCGCACAATTTTCTCAGATATCGCACTAAGGCACTAATAATAAAACACTAAGACACTAAGGCACTAAGGCACTAATAATAAACACTAAGGCACTAAGGCACTAAGGCACTAATAATAAAACACTAAGACACTAAGGCACTAAGCATCAGGGAAGAGGGCCCTTCAACGTTGCTCCCTTCCACTACGCTCAGGGTAAACAGAAGGAATATTCCATAAAATCAAGGGTTTGTGCAGTTAAGAACATCCTAATATGCCACTCCTAGTGCTATAACAGTTAAATTAATATTAATCACGGCTCTTTACCATGTTTTTTACGGTTTTGGCTTTGCCAGTGGTTTTAACACAAATCTTAGTTTTATTGATGGTTATTGCCATTGAATCCATCTTTTTTCATAAGTTTCTCAAGTTCACTCCTAAAAATAGTGTACAATATGTAGCTACGATCAATTTATTATCAGCCATTGTGGGATGGTTAATTTTCTTAGGATGGGAAGAAATTATTTCTACTTCCGAACGGGAACGTTTAATGAGTTGTGTCTTTTTCAATCAGTGTCAATTTTGGGGATTCCTCAGTTTCCTGTTCAATTTCGTCATTTTTTTCTGTTCTTTTCTCTGGAAATGGTTGGCTTTTCAACTATTGATGGTATTATGGCTTCGGGAAAGAAAACTGTTTATTAACTCTCCCTTACCCCCCAAATTATATGTGCAATTAAAAAAGAGAATTAGAATTTTATCCGATGGGGCTCTGATTATTTTTTTGGCACACTTTATTAGCTATCCCGTGATAGTTTTCGCCTTAATCATTCACAGAAGTTCTTTATGAAAAATCCTATCATTACTAATCTCGATAAATTCTGGAAAACTTGCCTGAAACCTCCTCATTTTTTTCATTGGAAAACCCTACTTATTATCACTTTGGGTTTCGGAATAGCCGCGTTATTAACCATCAATTCTATCGAGTGGCAACAGACATTTATTACCTGGGGATATTTATCTTTCATTGCTACCCTTAGTGTTTTTTTCAAGGAGAAACCTCTAAAAATTAAGCGATTTTCCCTACACCCCTGGCTGCTCGCGAGTTTAATTTCTTTGTTCTTTTATGCTAATTTCTTAGGGGAAAATTTAACCGAATTTGCCATGATAGGGTTTCCTTTATTCTCCGTTTGTATCGCGTCTATCTATGAAATGCTAGAATCCGGGGTCAAATGGGAAATATCAATCCCTTTAATTCGGGCTAATTTTATCATATTTCTCCTAGTACATTGTCTCATTAGTTGTTGGATAAGGTTTAATATATTGATGGAACACTGGTTAAAAGATTATCCTAGTGTCTTTGCTGAAGATTTTCATAAAAAAGCGTTAGTTATCAAAATCAAATCCTCATCTATTAATGATTCCAGAGGCATTGTAATTATAAAAAATGTAGAAAATTATCTGACTTTAAAAAGTGAGAAAAAACCTTGGAATGAGGTGGAAAAGTGGCTTTTTAATATCGCTCAAAATCGGCTTAATTTGCGTAGTGAAGCCTGGAAAACTCTAGGGAAGTTACCCGAGGACTCCTTGTGGAAATTTACTTATAATATGCAACAAAGTCAGTCTGATTATAGGTTACAATTATTCGCACAATGGTATGGACCGGGCTCGCGTACCTATGGTTATTATGTCACCAAAACTTGTCATATTTTGAGAAATCGCGATCGCGCCTCGATTGAATGTAGTCCCGTTAAAGCGAAAGATGAAACGGAACCACGTCAGACAAAATAGCACAATTGAGTTAAAATTTGGGTAACATTAGAGAATGACAAAAAAATCGTGAGGAGACTTATGATAAATATCCTGAGAGTTTTGACAATTGCTACCAATGTTTTTTGGGAAGTGATCCGAGATCGCGTTCTTTATTTAATCGGTTTATTTGCTATTGTAATGATCGCGTCGGTGCGCTTTATTCCTGAATTAGCCGCGAGTACCGAACAAAAAATTATTTTAGATATAGGGATTGCCGCGATCGGTTTTCTCGGTTTAATTATTACCATCTTTATTGGCCCAGGATTGGTGAATAAAGAAATTGAAAAACGCACAGTTTATGTCTTAGTCGCGAAACCGATTAGTCGCTCGGAATTAATTTTAGGTAAACACATTGGTTTATCCGTAGTTTTAGCCGTGCTGCTCGCGTCGATGACAGTAATTTATATGCTGATACTCAGTTTTAATAAGATTCCTTATCCTCCCGTGAGTCTCGCGATCGCGTCATTTTTCATCTGGATTCAGTTATCTTTATTAACCGCGGTAGGGATTTTATTTGGTGTCTTCACCAGTTCAATTTTAGCGACAATCCTAACCTTATCTATCTACTTAATGGGATTAGCCTCAAGGGATTTAGTCACCTTGGGTAAATTAACCAAAAATCCAGTTATTGAACAATTAATGATCAATCTTTATTTAGTTTTACCGGACTTACAACGGCTCAATTTAATCAATGAAGCAGTCTATGGACAAATTCCCCCCTTACCAACATTAATCACTAATGGAAGTTATGCTTTAATTTATATTATCCTATTATTATCCCTTTCCACCTTAATTTTTTCTCGGCGGGAGTTTTAACTTTATGAAGTCAACTATTATGACAATTACACTCAAAGAAAAACTGAACCTTTTGCAAAGTCTTTTTCGTGACATGGAAAAAGCTTTAATAGCCTATTCTGGGGGTATTGATAGCACTTTAGTCGCGAAGGTAGCTTATGATGTCTTACGCGATCGCGCTTTAGCCGTCACCGCGATTTCTCCTTCATTATTACCAGAAGATTTAGAAGATGCACGGGTTCAAGCCTCAGAAATTGGCATAAACCATGAGGTAGTAGAAACTAACGAAATGGGCAATCCTAATTATACTTCAAATCCCGTCAATCGTTGTTACTTTTGTAAGAGCGAATTGCATGATACCCTCAAACCCTTGGCGATTTTACGCGGTTATCCCTATGTGGTTGATGGTGTTAATGCCGATGATTTAAAAGATTATCGTCCGGGTATTCAAGCCGCGAAAGAAAGAGGAGCGCGATCGCCCTTAGCCGAAGTAGGAATTACCAAGTTAGAAGTACGTCAACTAGCCAAAGAATTAGCACTTCCTTGGTGGGATAAACCCGCCCAACCTTGTTTAAGTTCCCGTTTTCCCTATGGGGAAGAAATTACCATCCAAAAGTTACAAAGAGTCGGACGAGCAGAACGATATTTGCGTCAATTAGGGTTAAAAACTCTGCGGGTGCGCTCCGAGGGAGATACCGCGAAAATTGAATTACCTCCAGAGGAGATTAAAGAATTTGTCTTAAGCACAGATTTATCTATTTTAGTCTCAGCATTTCAAGAGTTTGGTTTTATCTATGTCACCTTAGATTTAGAGGGTTTTCGCAGTGGGAAATTAAATCAGGTTTTATCATTACAACCCGCGTTGTAGGCGGTTTTTTCCTAATGATATAACCACAAAGGCACAGAGGGCACAGAGGAGAGAAAAAAGAAGCGGTAACAGCTTTCTCAAGGTAGGTTTTCCTCTAGGCTCTCTTGCATTAAAATCTTTAAATACCCACCAAAAAATGAGATAAACCTACCCCATTCCCATCCATTTTTTATCATTACAACCAACTTGGTAGGCGTTTTTTTCCTAATGATATAACCACAAAGGCACAGAGAGCACAGAGGAGAGAAAAAATAGGAGGTATTCATTTAAACTTAAAACCCTTGACAACACAGGGTTTGGGCCTACTCCATCTTTAGTCGAAAAGCTATACCATAAATCTTTCCTCTCTTAGTGTCTTAGTGCCTTAGTGTTAATATCATAAATCTTAGTGTCTTAGTGCCTTAGTGTTAATAGCATAAATCTTAGTGTCTTAGTGTTAATACCATAAATCTTAGTGCCTTAGTGTTAATACCATAAATCTTAGTGTCTTAGTGCCTTAGTGTTAATACCATAATCTTAGTGTCTTAGTGCCTTAGTGTTAATACCATAATCTTAGTGTCTTAGTGCCTTAGTGTTAATACCATAATCTTAGTGTCTTAGTGCCTTAGTGTTAATAGCATAAATCTTAGTGCCTTAGTGTTAATACCATAAATCTTAGTGTCTTAGTGCCTTAGTGTTAATACCATAAATCTTAGTGCCTTAGTGTTAATAGCATAAATCTTAGTGTCTTAGTGCCTTAGTGTTAATACCATAAATCTTAGTGCCTTAGTGTTAATATAGCACCCGCCAAGACGGTTAGGACAAAAAAACGCCCCATCCCCACCCTATTATCTCTGTAGGGGCGGGTTAACCCGAATTTCTCCCACGAACAAATAACCTCGAAAAACCCGCCCCACCCCACTAATAATGTCCATCAAC
>JBEDKD010000247.1:0-13073 GCA_041172365.1 Cyanobacteriota bacterium
GCCCCGGGGAACAAAGTTGGGGGCTGTCCTTGGGTTGGGCTGAGATTGGGCGGCGGTGGCATGATTAATCTATCTTTGGGCAAAGTTGGCAGTTGCCCAAAGGCTGGGGATGGATACACCATGCACATTGACAATAACAATAAAATCCAATTGTTCCGAGATGGGTGCAAGGAACGCGCAACAATATACTCCATAGACTTTTTTTTCCTTATTCCTTTCAATTCAATTTTACCTGGCGATCACCAACCCCCAAACCCTTATATAGAGGTTCTTCATCCAATGAAGTACAGCAAAAGGCTTTCGGAGTAAGTCTTTCAGCCGTTATGACTGTACCTCACTCGACAGAGAATCGCGATAACTCCTGAGAAATAGCTTCTCTATGGCTGTCAGAGCTTATGGGCGAGAGATTTGCCTTTTTGTTACATTATGTTAAATGAGGATTCTCTCAAGAACTGTTTTTTCCCATCAGCTTGCTGATTTCTCTTTTTTTTTCTATACTACTTCATAATCGGTAACCCTATCTCCTCAAGCTTTATCCCCTTTGCTCCTAGATCGATTTTCTCATATATTCTCGCGACGATTGGCGATAAATTTATTGCTTCTGTTGTCATTAAACTGAGGCAAATGCCTGCCGAATTTTAGTTATGTGGGGTCAGTTTTTCCCCATTTTTACCCATCAATGATCATCAATTTATCCTTTTTCTAAAAAATAACTATGAAAGATATTCTTCGGAACCCTGCCTTGCTCTTTGTGATTGCCGGAATCGCCATTATTATTATAATGATTTTATATAATGCCCTCGCCAAAAACCGAAAAATTGCCCACAATGGCGAAAAATTTATACTCGGGACTTTTCTGACCGCGATCTCAGGAGCGACCGGAGTGACTTTAGCACCATTATCCAAATTATATCTGCCAATTCTCTTGAACAATGCTACAACTCCACCCACTGTGATTAGCATGACTCTTATTTATTTTAGCTTTTTTTTGCTATTAGTACCCCGCTTTCGCTACACCCTCAACAAAATGCTCAAAAGCATTATAATAACATTGATGATCAGTAATCCGTTTTTAGGGTTGCTTTTGAGCATGATTGTTGTTTCCTTTTCTTGGTCAATTGTTCCTGACTCCTCGTTCAAAGCAAGTTTAATCATTGTGGCAACAACCTTGGTGGCAATTTATGTAGCCCAGGAATACACTTGGCAAGAAATTTATCCTGTGTGGCGCTGGGTTAATTTTATCGTTGTTATTGCAAGTATCATTAAACCCAACGCGGGGGATGATGGGAACTGGACGGGAATATTAGGACACAAAAATCAGTTTTCTTTTTTTATGGCACAATCGGCGGTTCTCTGGTTTTTGAATGGTTTTTATTACCCCAAGGAAAGGCGAATGTCAATTGTGATTGGTTTATTAAGTGTGGTGTGCCTTCAAAAAGGCGGTAGTGGTGCGAGTAAAATTCTTACTGTTGTTTTAATTGGTCTTTTTTGTTATCTCAGTGTTGTCAAGAAATTGCCTGTACGATGGGCTTTTGTTTCAGTGGTTGTTTTCTTGATTCTCAGTATTTGTCTGTCTATTGTGGTGATTAATAATATAGAATTTATTGTTGTGGACACTTTAAACAAGGATTTAACTATCACAGGGAGAACTGATTTTTGGCCGCAAATTGTTGATAAGATTAATTTGCAACCGATCTTGGGTTATGGTGTCAATGGCTTTTGGCGCAGCGATCTGGGACTGGATAATCCCGCCCGTGGAATTATGATTGCTAAATCACTCTTTGTCCCCCCCCATTCCCATAATGGTTATTTAGACCTCGCGACGGAATTAGGGTGGTTAGGCTTAACGCTTTATATAATCGCGTACTTTGTGAATTTGGCTAAAGGTGTCGTATATCTAACTCAAGATAGTCTCCCTGAAGCGGGTATTCCTATTTTTATTTTGACTTATCAATTGATGACAAATCTGACAGAAACAGGTCTGTTTGGATGTAACAGTAATTGGTTTTGGTTTGTCGCACTGACAGCGCGATTAGGCTACGATACTATGGGGAAGCGTTGAAGGGATCTAAAAGATTTGCTAAACCAGTAAAGAATGCTACACTGGATTTTGTCCCTAGTTCGTCAGGATTTACACATTGACTATATAAGCTTTTGTGGGCGCAACCACTTCTGGATTGCCGCGACACGGCTGTACTGTGTGCGTAAGTCCTGTTAGTGTTGGCTTGTCAAGTCCTCGATACCATCCTCTCTGTCTTCTCTGGAACTCTTATGAAGTTAGACAAGCTCAAAGCCCTCCGCGAAAATCTCAGTCCTAATCTGCTGAAGGTACTTGCCAATACTGCTTGGTTGTTTGCTGATAAAATCTTACAACTTTGTCTGGGTTTATTTGTGGGACTTTGGGTGGCTCGTTACTTAGAACCGGATAAATTTGGTTTACTTAACTACGCGATCGCGATGGCGGGTTTATTTGCTCCCTTGGCAAGTTTGGGGTTAAATTCGATTATTTTGCGCGATCTGGCACGTGAACCGGCTCATAAAGATGAAATCCTGGGTACTACTTTTATCCTGAAATTGTTCGCGAGTATCCTCACCATTATATTGACGATGATAACTGTGTGGATACTCGAACCCGATAAACATACCCTTCATTTAATGGTAGGTATCCTGGTTTTAGCTACTTTTTTTCAAGAAATTAGTGGACCGATTGATTACTGGTTTGGAGCGCAAGTCCAGTCAAAATATTCTATTTGGTCAACTAATTCTGCTTATTTATTGATCAACGTGGTCAAATTATTTTTGATCCGAATTCGCGCTTCTTTGATCGCCTTTTCCTGGGTCATTACCGCGGAAAAAGCTCTGGCGGCGATCGCGTTGGTAATTACCTATCAGATCAAGGGTAATTCGGTACTGACTTGGCGCTTCAATAGGGAAAGAGCGCAGGCGTTACTCAAACAAAGTTGGTATCTCATTTTATCAGGATTTGTCATCTTTATATATATGCGAATCGATCAGATAATGATCGGGCAGATCAATACTAATCCAACAGAATTGGGAAATTATGCGGCCGCGGTAAAAGTTTCGGAGCTTTGGTATTTCGTTCCTAACGCGGTGATTCAATCGGTTTTTCCTTCGATTGTTCAAGCGAAGGATACCAATGAAAAAATATATTACAAACGTATCCAAAATCTTCTATATTTAATGTGTGCAATATCCTATGCTATTGCTATTCCTCTTACATTTTTTTCGCAACCCATTATCAGAATTCTTTATGGCAAAAATTATCTCGGTGCTGCCCCATCTTTAGCTGTTTTGATTTGGGCAGGGCTTTTTGTGGCATTAGGAATGGCGAGAAACCCTTGGTTAATCACGGAAAATTTGATGAGTTTTTCTGCCGCGACAACGGGGGTGGGTGCGGTGGTTAATATTATCCTAAACTTTATCTTAATCCCCAAATATGGGGGGCTGGGCGCTGGTATCGCCACTCTTGCAGCCCAATTTGTCGCCTCCTATGCCTCTAATGCTATTTTTCCCAAAACCAGGCCCATGTTTGTCATGCAGACTAAGGCACTCTTCTTCTGGGATTGGATTCAATTTGGGTTAAAAAAATTGTCTGCTTCCTGAAATAATAATCAATTAATTAATGGGTGCATCTCAATTAAGCAAAAAGTAATTATACTCAAGATTAACAATCAACAATTTTACTTGATGAAAGAAAGAGAATAGAGCCAAGTTATGCACCCATTCGGGAGAGTGAATAAGTCGCTCCCGCACAATCGTTACGAGAAAATGAACCCAATAGACATCGGGAAAAAATCGGCTCAATGGCAGCCAAGATGCCTACCCTACAGTAGCTTATGGAGATGTCTAATGTACTCAAGCATCGCGGCATCTCAATGGTGCTTTGGCTTCCCAAGCATTCCAAGTATTTATACTTATTGATTAACTGAGATGCACCCCAATGGATTGTGAAACGGAGAGTCGGTAAGATATACTATTGTTAGTGGCGCAGATTCACGGCAGATTAGGGTACACTACCACAGTAAAATAGACCTTATTCCTTAAGATACCTATGTTTGACTACAAACTCAATACTCCTGTCGCTCTTTTTATCTTCAAACGACCTCATGAAACCGCGAAGATTTTGGAAACGATTCGTCAGGTGAAGCCCCCTAAGCTTTTCGTGGTTGCGGATGGCCCACGTCCCGATCGCGAGGGTGAGGCTGAACTTTGTGCTCAGACTCGTTCTGTCATTGAAAAAGTTGATTGGGATTGCGAAGTTTTAACGGATTATGCACCAGAAAATATAGGTTGTCAGAAACGTCTTTCCAGTGGCTTCAATTGGGTATTTGATACAGTGGAAGAAGCCATTATTCTAGAAGATGATTGTTTACCAGACCTGACTTTTTACGCTTTTGCAGAAGAATTATTATCTCGTTATCGTGATGATAACCGGGTGTTTTCGATTACGGGTCAAAATCTACAGTTTGGTCGTAAACACAATGATTATAGTTATTATTTTTCTCGTTATCCTAATTCTTGGGGTTGGGCTTCTTGGCGACGTGCTTGGAAGTATTTTGATCTCGATATAAAACTTTGGCCGGAAATTCGTGAGAGTAATAAACTCACGGATATTTTGCGTGATCCTCAAACAGTAAAAGTGTGGACACAAACTTTTGATATGTGTTATGATCGGCGCCTCAATGCTTGTTGGGATTTTCAATGGGCCTTCGCCAATTTTATTCACAATGGTCTTACTATAGTTTCTCAGACAAATTTGGTGAAGAATATGGGTCATGGAATAGGAGCAACTCATACCGATGATGTTAATAGTCCTTACAGTAATATGGTAGTGGAGCCAATGGAGTTTCCTTTGAAACATCCACCCTTTATGATTCGAGAGAGTCTCGCCGATCAATTTACCCAAGATACTTTTTATGATTATGCACCCTCTTTATGCCAGCGGATCTATCGGAAACTTACGGGCTCATCCCCAATGAAGCGTATCAATTCACTGTTAAAAAGGAATTATTGAAACACTCTGATTGATTCTCCATGAAAGGCACTTGATTTAGCCTCTCAATTTGGGGGAAGCATCTACTTGGGGGGACTTTTTTTTGAGAGGAACTATATCCTAGGGTTTTTAGTCCACAAGAATTATGTTTCTACCCAAAGTGGAGGGTCCTAATTTGAGTAGGCGATATGAGGGATTCCTTGGTGTTATCCTCGGAAATTATCACGGGAAAAGACGACTAATTTCTGCACAGTTTTATTCGGCTCTTCATTAATAAGGAAAAAGGAGAAATCGTAAAAGTTATTTATGATTATTATTTTTTTTCTGGAAGACATGGTGGAATTTCTCCCTATGTTTAGGAATTGGCTCACCATTTAGATCAACATCAAAACCTGAGTGTAAATATTTTAGCCCTGGCTGATATGAATGAAGATTTGGAAAAAAAGTAACCATCCTGTTTTTTTTCCTGGGGTGCAACTCATAATTGCAAAAATACCGAAATTAAAGGCTAAAACTATTAGTTTCTCGTTGTATTAGTTGTCAATTTACAAATTTGAGTTGCACCCTTTTTCCTGTGCCTTATTTACCAAGACACAAATATCACAAAATACATGGAATTTTCCACGAGCAAATATCTCAAGAATAATGGCTAAATCTTAAGAAACCTGAGATTCACGAAACCTATTATTCAAACAAATAGTTGATAACATAAAGAGGCGAATGTCCTTTGGAATATTAACGATATGACTCATTAACGACTGAGTTTTTTAATCGTCGTGATATTTTTCATTCCGGTAGAAAATATCGCGTTTCTCTGAAAGATGAGGTCTAATTTATGCCCTGTTTCCTGTGAATAGTTCCCTGTGAATAGTTCCCTAAAACGAGAAAAATCTGTACCTCACAAGTATGAGAATTGCTATAATACTTCTTTAATGAAAAAAAACGAGGGATTAAACGGAGGATATCAATTATGTAAGGGCGAATGATTCCCGCGGATCTATTATGCGTGAAAAAGGGTCGATTTACGAGCGCAATGCGATGGAATCCGGGCGCTTCCCACTACAGATATATTGACAACAATGAGATGCTCCCCCATTAAACGGGCTGCTTACATTATATCTCAAAAAATACCGAAAAATACCGGATGTTACTTTGGGATATTTATTACTCTAAAATATCTGTGATTTATCATAGTTATTTTAGTATAATGAATAGAGAAATTTGACCAATAAACCAGTTTGTTTAAACCGGATATTGTTCCTGTAGCTATTATCAATAATTTACGCGTCTTTTCGCGGAGAATGTGAGTTATGATTAATAATTTGTTACCGGAAAAATTGCCATGATAAAGAACTGGAGAAGAGGTAAAAATTCGGCATCAAACAAGGGGAATTTTGACAAATTTCAAGGGATGATATTTCCTTAGCTAATTATTAGAGATATTGCGAAAGTCGTTGAAACATTGATTCCTAGTGTACGGATAAGCGTTTTAGCTAGTTTCGCCAGAAGTCTACTATCATAAGGGGGAGATTTTTGTCTATCCTTCTCTTTATCAAGGGTTTGGGATTCCTCTATTAGAAGCAATGGCGGTTCAGTGTCCGGTGATTTGTCGTAATAGGAGTTATCTTCGAGAAGTGGCAGGAGAAGCCGCGGAATTGTTTAACCCCTAGGAACCGGAAAGTATTGCTAATAGGATGGAAAATGTTTTATTTTCTACGGAGAAAAGGGAAACCTTGATCCCACAGGCTAAAAAGAGAGTAAAACAGTTTTCTTGGGAGACTTGCACCGAGCAAACAAAAGAGTTATACTTGCCTTTAGTATAATTAGGAAGGAAAATTAAATAAGTTGAGTATTGGGTTTGTAGTTTCAGTAGCCCGAAAGCAGGTCTTAAGCCTGCACTACTTTATTAAAGTTTCATTCCTTACTACTTTTTCAGGGTATTATTTCTACTAAAATTGTGATTGACTAAGATGCTGTGAGGGTAAAAATACTGGGATAACAGAAGTCGATCGCGTGTAATGTCAATATTTTCGGTGAGGAAAAAATGCAACCTATTAATATCGGTGTCTTGTTAACTTGTTTTAACCGCAAGCCAAAAACTTTAGCTTGTCTGGATGCTTTATTTCATCAAAGTCTTCCTTCTGATGTTACTCTTACTGTCTATTTAGTAGATGATGGGAGTACCGATGGTACGGGAAACGCGATCGCGCAAACCTATCCTCAAGTGAAACTTTTTACCGGAAATGGTAATCTCTTTTGGAATGGGGGAATGCGCTTTGCTTTTAGTGAAGCCATGAAAGATGATCCCGATTATTATCTTTGGTTAAATGATGATACTATTATCATCCGTGACGCGGTAAAAATTCTTTTACAAGTGAGTCAAGAATTGGCTCAAAAGGGAGAAAAAGACGCGATCGTTTCTGGTTCAACTCGCGATCCGCAAACCGGACAAACTACCTATGGCGGAGTCGTCAGAGAAAACGCGTTTCATCCCTTTCGTTATAAACTTTTAGAACCCAATGAAGAGGCGCAAGAGTGTGGTACAGTACATGGAAATTGTCTGTTAATGCCACGAAGTGTCGTGGAGAAAGTGGGTAATCTTGATCCTAATTTTATACATTATCTAGGTGATTGGGATTATGGGTTACGCGCTCGTCAAAAAGATTGTACAGTTTGGATCGCGCCCGGCCATTTAGGGACTTGTTCTTTAAATCCGCAAGTAACAAAAGTGGCTGCTTCTAGTTTAGATGAAGGCTTGAAAAAAGTTAATAGTCCCAAAGGATTAGCCTTTTCCGATGTCACTTTACAATCTTTTGATGAATGGAAAGTGTTTACTCAACGTCATGGTGGTATTGTCTGGCCAATTTTTTGGATCTTACCTTATCGACGTTTAATCCTATTATATGTGTTAAATAAATTAGGTTTGTCCCATCAAGAATATAAAAATTGATGGATTTTTTTCGTTTTTTCTTATCAACTATACCCAGGTAAATACCCATGAAAAATAAGAGTGATATTCGGATCGCGTGGTTAGTTCCGGCTGTTGAATTAGGTGCTTATTGGCAACCCGTGTTAAGGGAATTTACCAAAATATTCCCCCAGACAAAATTTTATACCGGACATCTTTGGTCTACTTTTGATAGCAGTCTTCCGGGGGCCTACGCGTTTGAATTAGTCGGAGAAACAAAGTTTGTTAAAACGGAAAAAATTGAGACGGGATACGATCGCGGTTTTTTTGTAGTTTCTCCGAGTATCATTGGTTATTTATTAAAATTTCGACCCCAGGTAGTATTCCCGCAAGCCTTTTCTCTTTGGACGGTTTTAGTCATGTTATTAAAACCGATTTTTCGTTGGAAAGTAGCAATTATTTATGATGGTAGTTCCCCCAATAGTGACTTTAGAGATTCTAAATTTAGGACAACGGCACGCCGGATTTTAGCCTATTTTTCTGATGCTTTTGTGGCTAATAGTAAAAATGCTAAAACCTATCTAATGGAAGGATTAAATATTCCCGAAGATAAAATTTTTTACCGCACTTATTTAGTGCCAGATAGTGATAGTTTCCTCAAGCGCTTAGAGACGGTAGAAAAGCCTCAGTTACCAGAAAAAAAACCTGTATTTCTCTATGTAGGTCGCATTACTTCTCGTAAAGGGATTAAAACCCTTATACAAGCTTGTGCTATTCTCAAAAGTCAAGGTTATTCTAATTATTCTCTGGTGATTGTGGGCAAGGGGGATCAACAAGAAGAATTAGAAGCTTTTATTCAAGAGAAAGATTTGGTAGATCAAGTCACTTGGGCTGGTTGGGTTGATTACGATAAAATAGGTTCTTATTTTCAGGCAACGGATATTTTTGTTTTTCCCACTTATGAGGATGTTTGGGGAATGGTTTTACCGGAGGCGATGCTCTGTGGAAAACCTGTTTTAGGTTCCACTGGTGCCGCCTCTTGTGAATTAATTGAAGAAGGAGGTAATGGTTATATTTTTGACCCCCATCAACCTCAAGAGTTAGCCACTGGTATGCAGAAATTATTAGATAATCCTGAGCTGATTAAATCTATGGGAGCCCGATCGCGGGAATTAATTTCGCAAACCACACCAGAAACCGCAGCGATCGCGTATCAAGAAGTCGTTGAATTTTTGATGGGAAATAGTCGTTAAATTTCTCAGATTACGGTAAGAGTGAAGGTGGGCAATACCCAACACATACAACACTTTTGTGGCAAGTGAAGTACAAAAAAGCGATTTTTTTAGGGGCTGTGCCCCAGTGCCAGCCCTAATTCCGGGTTTCTGGGCTGTACTTGATAAATCTGCTATCTGCTGTATCCTTGAGAAGGAGCAAAAAAGAGAGTCAAAGAATTCTATGATTGGGATTTAAAAGGAGAATATTTTGCCCAATTATATGAAGAAATTGTCGCAAATTTGAAGTAGGGACACGGCAGTGCCGTGTCCCTACTTGGTATTATTTATTTACGCCATCGCTAAAAAAGAGAACAACGACGTTTTAAAGCTTGTCTTAATAACTTGTGATACTCTTTATCATTAATAATATAGGAGCCAAATCTTTCTAAATGAGGATTGGTCATTTGGGCATCAAAAAAGACAAATTTACGCTCCCGTAAACGCTCAACTAACTTCACCATTGCCACTTTTGAACCATCAGGAATACGAAAAAACATTGATTCCCCAATAAAAGCCCCTCCGATAACTAACCCTAAAATTCCACCCGCGAGTTCATCCCCTTGCCAAGTTTCAAAACTATAGGCAAAGCCGGCTTGATTCAATTCCCAATATATTTCCTTTAAACTCTCACAAATCCAAGTCGTTTCTCGATTGGCACATCCTTCAACCACCGCGGGAAAATCACGATTAATTGCCACGGTGAAACGCTCTTGATTAATTACTCGACGTAGCGATCGCGGATAAGTAAAACGCTCATCCAAAGGAATTAAAGCCCGTTGAGAACTACTATACCAGGCCAAACTATCCTCGCCGTCATTAGCCATCAAAAAATAACCTTGGGAGTAGCCTTTGATGATAGACGGTATATCATATTTCATAAGCCATTCTCCCATTTAACCCTTAATCACGATAGTCTCATCTTATGCCTGAACCGATACCATCTATTTCTTTACCTCCCATTGAAAACCCCGATCAGGAGCGTCAATGGTTAGAGAAAACCCTACAGGAATGGCTCGATGCCCAATTTATACCCGAAGCCATTAATCAAACAATTGCTCAGAGAGCCACCCAAATCTATGTCCGCCAGCGCCTAGAAGGGGAAAATGACTTGGGAGCCCTTGTCATCGCGATTATTACAGAAATGCGATCGTTTGACTTTTCCAAGAGTTTTTTTGGAGAGTTCGCGATCGCCAATGCCGTCAGTGACTTATTACTCGAAAGTCTCGGCATGGAAAGATGTTGTGGACAGTAACGAAGAAGGAAGAAGGAAGAAGGAAGAAGGAAGAAGGAAAAACGTGGAAACTTCGGCCTTCTCACCTTTCCCTTCACATTACCAACTCGACTTAACCACACCGGGTAAAAGGCCTTCGTGGGCCATTTCCCGAATCTGATGGCGAGATAAACCAAAGTCCCGGTAATACCCTCTGGAGCGTCCTGTGGCCCAGCAACGGTTCCGCAGACGAGTCCGTGAACTATTACGGGGAAGTTGTTGCAATTTACGGTGAAGTGTCAGTTTTTGCACAGGATCAGTCGCTTGCTCAAATTGATCCTTCAACTCTTCCCGTTTCGCGGCATACTTTTCCACCGTTTCCTGGCGTTTTTTCTCCCGCTCGATCATGCTCTTTTTAGCCATGAGTGATTACACTTATCCTCAAATTTACTCACAATCCTTTATTATATGACACTTTATCTCGATTAACTCATTAATCACCTGAATTTTCCCAGTCCTATAGCTATGGACAAGAATGTTAGGGCCGATCAGAGTAGGGTCAATTCATTAATTGACCCTACAATCTCCTCGGTAATTGTCCTAACCCTCTCGGCTCCTGCTATACCTTAAAATTACACTTACCCAAAACGATGTATTTATTTCTCTTGAGATTCCATATACGCAAAGATGATAAGTATAAAATTTTACTTGAGGCAAAAGTGTTTTGCCGAGGTTTTTGCGGAATTTACTGAGAAATTTAAGACTTAGTGTATAAATTTATACTTACACCCTCCTGTTATAGCAGGGCTCAGGAGTCAGGAGTCAGGATCGGTGTGGGATGCTTAACTATTAAGGGTTTGTGCAATCATTAATGTCCTAACCGTCTAACCGATTAACCCTTGACGGAGGGACATAAGTCCGCGAGGGAGCACACTTCACAATGAGGATTTCTCGCGTTACAGACGGCTCTACCATGATAAATGAGGCGAATAGACCAATTTTCCCAATCCGGTTGGGGTAACAAAGTCATTAAATCTCGTTCAATGCGAAGGGGATCAGATTGTTGTGTTAAGCCTAATCGTTGACTAAGACGTTTGACATGGGTATCGACAGTGACTCCGATGTTAAGGCCAAAGCCATGAGCTAATACCACATTAGCCGTCTTGCGCGCCACTCCGGGTAATTCTAACAATTGTTCCATCACTCGCGGGACTTCACCATTGAATTTTTCGACAATTGTGGCACAGGCTCCCTTAATATTTTTGGCTTTATTGTGATAAAACCCGGTGGATCGCACCAAATTTTCTAATTCAGTAATATCAGCTTTCGCGAGGGATGGTGCATCGGGAAAACGGGCAAATAACGCGGGTGTGACTTTATTGACTCTTTCATCGGTACATTGGGCTGAAAGTATTGTCGCGACAAGTAACTGCACTGGGGTTTCATAATTGAGGGAACAAGTCGCGTCGGGATAGAGCCGTTTCAGACGATAGAGAATTTCCCGCGATCGTTGTTTCAGGCTTAATTTTTTCCGAGTCATCGTCATGGCTAATGGGGAATTGGGATTGGGGAATTGGGATTGGGGATTGGGGAATTGGGATTGGGGAATTGGGATTGGGGAATTGGGATTGGGGAGATGGGCTTCATTCTTCCTCTGTGCCCTCTGTGCCTTTGTGGTTAATTAATTCCTCATTCTTCCTTCTTCCTTCTTCCTTCTTCCTTCTTCCCTCTTCCTTCTTCCTTCTTCCTTCTTCCTTCTTCCCTACCCCATTGGTTCGCTTTCGCGAGATTCTAACCAAAGGGGAATGACAAGCCAAGCAACTACAATGATTAAAGCTAAGACAGCAAACTGGGCAACCCAAGACACTAACTGCTCTAAGGGAACCATACGCCCAGCAAAAAAAGAAAGTGTCACCATCACAGTAGCCCAAGCCCCCGCGCCCGCCAAGTTATAAATCATAAACTTGGGATAAGGCATTTCGGCAACTCCCGCTAAAGGACTCGCGAAAATCCGTAATAGTGCCAGAAAACGACCGCCAAACACCGCTTTCCCTGAATTTTGGTTAAATTTGTCCTTCATTTCCAAGAGTTTCTCTTCTCGGACTCGTAAAACTTTGCCCACGGTGAGCAATAGGGGCCAACCGCCATATCGTCCAATCCAATAACCAAAATTACCTCCCAGACTCGCACCCGCGATCGCGCATCCGAGAACCCACCAGTAATTTAATTCCCCACTCCCGGCCAGAAAACCCCCCGCGAGAGTAATGGTTTCACCCGGAAGGGGAATACCCAGATTTTCTAACAAAATTCCCACAAAGACTGCCCAATATCCGTACTCATGGGCATAACTTTCGATTGTCTCCAAGGAGAGAAACTCTAACGACATTCTGATATTGCCTTCGTAAAGTTTTGCAAAGCTTAATACTTCTCTCTATCTTGTCGTGATTTGGTAATTCCTGCAATCTTTCGGGAATTTGGGATTTGGGAGCGCGATCGCGGAGCCGGGAACCGAAAAAATTAGTTACCAAGAAGCTTGGCTCTCTCTTTCCCTTTGTGTCCTTTGTGCCTTTGTGGTTATATAGCAAGTCTAAATCATTCATATAGATTTGTAGGGGTAGTGATCTCGTGCCTACCCCTCATTGCCCCCCGCACGCGGGGGGTTGGGGG
>JBEDKD010000248.1:0-13562 GCA_041172365.1 Cyanobacteriota bacterium
CAAACCCTAATTGGGGGTGGGGATCTTTCGCCCACAAATAAATATACCCAGCCCAATTATTTATAAACTCGCCGTGCAACCGCGATGCCAAATTGTCCTAACTATCCGGGCGACTGCTATAAATTGATTTAACTCATCCATTCAATTTTTTCAGACGCTCGATCGCGTCTTGATAGGCATTAGTACGCCCTCCATGTTTATATAATTGGGAGGCTTTCTCCAAATCAACGATCGCGCCTTTTTTGTCACCATTATCGAGTCGGGCTAAAGCGCGATTATAATAAGCATCGGCATAACCAGGATTCGCGTCAATGGCTTTAGTATAATCAGCGATCGCGTCTTTTAAGAAATTTCCCCCGCGAGTCGGTTCACTGGTTACTTGAATCCCACGCGCGATCGCCCGATTAAAATAAATCTCAGGAAGATTCTTCGGAGTCGGTTGCAAATTTAACGCGCTATTAAAATCGGAGATCGCTTGCCAAGGATTCCCTTGATCCAAATAAGATAATCCCCTCAAATAAAAAGCATCAGAATCCTTGGGTTGTAAAAAAGAAAGAGGACTATTAGAAGGAGGAGATTTTTCTTCAATTTTCAGATCCGACAAATTCAAATGAACCGTCGATATCCGTTCCAAAAAACTATTAATAGGAACCGCGGCATTAAAACCCGTTTTAATCGGTGCCACTTCCCCGGAACTGGTTTGCGCGAAACCAAATTCCCCTTGGCCATGAACACCTACCACTCGGCCTTCCATATCAAAAACCGGACCGCCACTCATCCCACTCCAAGTCACAGCTTGGTATCGTAAATTATACCCTTCAGGACGATTATGGGGACGACTGGTAACAAGGCCCGGCGATAATTCTGGCTCTCTTTCTGCTCCGAATAACCCCCCTGTCGCGGGATATCCATAGACATAAATTTGACTCCCGATCACCGCGTTATCTGAATTTGATATCGTCGCGACGGGATATTCTTCTTCACTTTCAAACTTCGCGATACCCAGATCCGGTTCTGTATTTTTCCCTTGGAGACGAGTGACACTAAACGCGGTGTAATTTTTCCCCTTAGAGGTGCGAATTGTATATTTTACATCAGGTTTTTCGAGGACATGATTAACCGTTAAAACAGTATAAACCTTACCTTGTTTGGCAATAATAACACCGGAACCGTCCCCCAATGCACTATTAATTTGTACGGTAATGGGGGCTGCTATTTCCGCGACTTCCTGGGCGGTTTTTGCTAATACCGCGGAGGTGGATGATACTATGATCACAAGCGCGGGGACTGTTCCTGCTAAAATTCTCGTTAAGTTATTCATAGGTAATGGGGATTGGGGAATTGGGATTGGGGAATTGGGATTGGGGAATTGGGATTGGGGTAGGTTAGCAACAGATGTAACGGATAGATGCAATAACAGGGGTTTTGTAAAAGATTAGACGTACAGGAAAAAAAATTGTTCTTACGTTGGAGTAAGGAAAACGGGGTTTGTGTCAGAAATGAGGCTCTATTGAGAGGTATTGGGAGGGAAAACCCGGTTTCGGGAAATTTCCCTTAACTTATACCATGTTACCAAAAATTGGCAACGAGATCACTTTTTTTTAGTATAACCACAAAGGCACAAAGAACACAGAGGAAAAAGAGAGCCTGGGCAGTAGGGGCGCTTTCACCAACATTTTTTTAACGTCGCGTTAAATCCCCAGTCCAGCAGGGGTTGAAACCCCTGTCTCAAAGCTCAATTCCTCTAAAGAGGACTAAAGAACTCATTCGCGGGATTTAAACAAAACACTATCGAAAGATAAAAGGGAACAAAGCCTTTTCTCTGTTTCATATAGGTTTTACCTCGAAAACAAGCATTGATAGGTATGGGTTTGAGGTCATTTTACCCCTTTGATGTATAAACCTTGGGTTTCAACCGTATTAACTCGGAAAAATTGGTCTTTGCTCCCCTTAGTCCTCTTCAGAGGACTTGAGCTATTAGCCAGGGACTTCAGTCCCTGGTGATCTTTGAGGTTAAGTTGACAATTACTCTTCTCTTTAATTCATTAACCTCAAAGTGATGGAAAATTCCCCTCTTTTCTTTGTGCCCTCTGTGCCTTTATGGTTCGTTTGATTTTCCTCTGTTATACCACATTTTTTTCCCAAATCTCAAATCACTGTGCCCATTGCACGATCGCGTCGATTAATCCATCTATGGTATATTCCTGGGCTTCGAGATCGCACCTGCCTAGTTGAATTTTACAAGTTTTGGTAGTTTCTGGACCGATGGACGCGATGCAAATTTCGTCTAACCAATTATTACTTAACTCTGAGGGCCGTATCGCGCTGACTAATTGACAGAAATTCTGGACAGTTTTGGAACTAGCAAAGGTGATAACATTAACTCGATGATTTTTTAAGGCTTCTAATGCTTCCGGCGCGATCGTATCGGGACAACGGGATTGATACGCGGAGACTTCTACTACTTCGGCTCCTTTGTTAGTAAATTCTTTTACTAATACTTCTCGTCCCCCACTTTCCACTCTGGGAAATAAGATTTTACTTCCTTGTAATTGATCGGGAAAATTTTCTACCAGTGAGTCGGCGACAAAATTGGGAGGGATGAAATCAGGATTAATTCCACGCGATTTTAAACTTTCGGAGGTCTTTTTTCCCACTACAGCAATTTTGAGATTAGCTAAGGCACGGGTATCTTTTCCCTGGGCAAAAAGTCTCTCGAAAAAGTAATCAACCCCATTGGTAGATGTCAAAATTAACCAATGAAAACTCGATAATTCTGATAGGGCTTGATCTAAAGATTCCCAACTGGAAGGCTCTCCGATCACTAACGCGGGCATTTCTATCACTTCAGCACCTTCTTCTAACAGACGATCGCGAAACTGACTAGATTGGCCGGCCGCCCTTGTCACTAAAATTGTTTTACCCGTTAAAGGTTTTTCCGAATGCGCCATAGACTTTGTATCTGTTAACTTATCTAAGTGTTCTCCCTTTATTTCTCTTTTGTCAATACCTTCTTCCTTCTTCCTTCTTCCTTCTTCCTTCATTCCCTCTTCCTTCATTAAATAATCGTGTAATTTGACAACTTCGCCAATAATGATAACAGAAGGGGAAAGGGATTCCCCCGCGGTAATATTTAAAATATTGCCTAAATTTCCGAGCCAGATTTTTTCGTTAGGACGACTACTATTACGGATAATGGCAATAGGAGTATCCCGCGATCGATCATGTAGAATTAATTGATGAATAATATCGGGTAAAGTTTTGCCTCCCATTAAAATCACCAGAGTTTCTAATTGGGCTAAAGCTTCCCAAGCTAACGCGTCAGGATCATGTCCACTCATCACCGCGAAACAGCGACTCATTACCGGATCTGTCAGAGGAATACCCGCGAGTAAAGGTGCAACTAACGCGGTAGAAATACCGGGTATGACATCCCAATCACAACCCCTTTCTTTTAATGCTTGAATTTCTGAAGTCCCACGACCAAATATAAACGGATCGCCACTTTTTAAGCGAATAACTTGTTTCCCTTCCTGACAATATTTGACTAATAAATTATTAATTTCTTCCTGAGACTTTGAGGGTTGTCCTCCTCGTTTTCCTACCTCTAATTTCAGACAATTTTCTCGTAAAGGTACGGGGGGAATATCCGCTAACGCGTCATAAATGATGACATCAGCTTCAGTTAAGATTTGTTGCGATTGCACCGTCATTAACCCCGGATCACCAGGACCTGCCCCCATTAGATAAACTTTACCCTGTTTCGCGATCATTTTTTCCCTCTCCTACGGATTTGGGATGATAAAACATCATCTAATGGTATAATACAATAAAAGCAAACATGATCTAACCCAAAGAAACCCGGTTAAGATCGATATTGTTAAGCTGTTACGCATTTTTAATTCCTATTAGTAGCACAGGCTTCCAGCCTGTGACAAGCAGGATGCTTATCCTACTTTATCTTCGGGTAAGACTAAAGTTTAAATTGTTGAGACTATGACGGATTCATCTTGGTTACATTTACTGAAAAAAGAAAGGGCGATCGCGGTAATTCGTGCCCCGGAGTTGGAGTTAGGATTTTTGATGGCAAAAGCCGTCGCCCAAGGGGGAATGAGTTTAATCGAAATTACTTGGAATAGCGATCGCGCCCCGGAATTAATTAAGAAATTACGGGTAAAATTCCCCCATTGTCAAATCGGGACGGGGACTTTATTTAATCAAAAAGAATTACAGGACGCGATTAATTGTGGGGCGCAGTTTTTATTTACGCCTCATACCAATTTAGAAATGATTAAACTCGCGGTTAAAGAAAAAATTCCGATTATTCCTGGGGCTCTTTCTCCCACAGAAATTATTACCGCGTGGCAAGGAGGCGCCACCTGTGTCAAAGTCTTTCCTATTTCCGCGGTAGGTGGTGTTAATTATCTTAAATCTTTACAAGGACCCCTGGGGCAAATTCCCTTAATTCCTACGGGGGGTGTTACTTTAGACAATGCTAAAGATTTTATTAAAGAAGGCGCGATCGCGGTGGGTTTAGCCGGAGATTTATTCCCGAAAACCCTGATGGAAAAAAGAGATTGGGACGCGATCGAGACACTTGCCAAAACCCTCAAACAAGATTTACAATAGAAAAAAGACAATCCTATTCAGGTAAAATCGCAGAAATGCCAGGAGGATGAACGATGAAAACCATCCTAAATATGATCAAATCTCGTCCCACTAAAACTATTTTAGCGGGTTTGGTACTCATATTAATGACTCTCTTTTATACGTCAACACCACTGATGGCAGACGAGAAACATAACCGAATGGCCAATACAATTATTAACTTAATGAAGACGAATCAACGCTGGATAGAAATAGATTTATCCAGACAAAGATTAGTCGCGTGGGAAGGTTCTAAACTTGTTTATGCTGTCATTGTTTCCACGGGAAAACCCTCCACTCCCACTCGTGTAGGGACCTTTAAAATTCAAACCA
Source organism: Cyanobacteriota bacterium (assembly GCA_041172365.1). Classification (GTDB taxonomy): domain Bacteria; phylum Cyanobacteriota; class Cyanobacteriia; order Cyanobacteriales; family Microcoleaceae; genus JBEDKD01. The sequence continues at coordinate 4,981 of JBEDKD010000248.1, forward strand.
AGTATGTGAAAACTCGCATGATAGGAGAAGGTTATGATTTTGCCGAAGTTCCCTATACCATGTATTACGATGGAGGGATGGCAATTCATGGAGCAAATTGGCATAATTTATTTGGAAACGCGGTAACACATGGTTGTACAAATGTCGCGGTTAATCATGCTAAATGGTTATTTCAATGGGCTGATATTGGTACTCCTGTTGTCGTGCATCAATCCGAAAAGTAATCCCTTTTGTGAGATAAAAGATGTGATAGGGGGTTAGTTATATGTGGGAAATTGTGATTTTTTGAACCACGCTAAACCCAGATAAACAAAGATAAGAGGGATAATAATGATATATTCTGTTGAATCGCCAGGGAAAATGTCCTTAGAAGAGTTTTTGCAATTACCAGAAACTCAACCCGCTTGTGAGTACATTGACGGAGAAATTTATCAAAAACCTATGCCACAAGGAGAACACAGCCGACTACAAACTCGTTTTTCATCGACTATCAATCAAGTGGGTGAACCTAATAAATTAGCTATGGCTTTTACTGAGTTGCGTTGCACCTTTGCGGGCACTGTAGTTGTCCCAGATATTGCCGTATTTCAATGGTCGCGCATCCCACGTCAAGCTAATGGTAGAATAGAAAATAGGTTTAATATTGCTCCTGATTGGAGCATTGAAATTCTCTCTCCTGAACAATCTGCTAATCGTGTGATTCGCAAAATTACTTTTTGCTTAAAGCATGGGACAAAATTAGGTTGGTTGATTGATCCTACAGATGAATCGGTAATTATTTTTCAACCGAATCAAGCTCCAGAATCAAAGTCTAATGATGAGATTTTACCTGTTTTGAGTGTGTTGGCTGATTGGCAATTGTCCGCGGCTGATTTGTTTGGTTGTTTATATCTTTGAAGGGACACGGCACTGCCGTTTCCCTACTGTGGTAAAATTTGATTTTTTGAAACCGCAGATAAACGCAGATAAACACAGATAAGAGGGATAATATTGATGGGTGGAATTTCCCATTATCCTAGGGACAAGGCACTGCCGTGTCCCTAATTTTCCGGTTGATGGATCGGAATGTTAATGATAAATTCAGCACCCTGATTAAGAGTCGAATTACAAATAAGTTGCCCGCGATGTTTTTCCACAATAATCGAGTGAGAAATAGCTAATCCTAAGCCTGTTCCTTTTCCTACGGGTTTTGTGGTAAAGAAGGGATCAAATAATCGAGAAATAACATCCTGTGGAATACCCGCGCCATTATCAGTAATCAAAATTTCTACTTGATCCTGATTAATGACTTGAGTTTTAATCCAAATTGTCGGATTTGTCAAGGGGGTTTGATGATTTTCTTTTTGTTTGTCTATCAATCCTTCTAACGCGTCGATCGCGTTACTCAAAAGATTCATAAAAACTTGATTTAACTGCCCCGGAAAACAATCAACTTTGGGTAAATTACCATAGTCTTTAATTACCGTAATCACCACGCGATCGGGTTTGGCTTTGATACGATTTTGGAGAATTAATAAAGTGCTATCTAATCCTTCGTGAATATCGACATCCTTCATTTCCGCCTCATCAAGACGCGAGAAAGTGCGTAAACTTAACACAATTTCCCGAATCCGATCGGCCCCAATTTTCATCGAAGAGATAATTTTTGGTAAATCTTCCACAATGAAATCTAATTCAATGGTTTCAATTTCCTCTTGAATCGCGGGAGTCACTTGGGGATATTCTTGCGCGTATAATTCCAGTAAGTTGAGAATATCTTGAGTGTAGTCATTAATGTGAGTTAAATTGCCATAGATAAAATTAACCGGATTATTAATTTCGTGAGCGACACCCGCGACTAATTGCCCTAAACTCGACATTTTTTCACTTTGAATTAATTGGGCTTGTGTCGCTTTTAATTCTTGCAATGTTTGTTCTAATTCATGGGCTTTTGCTTGTTCTTGGATCGCGGCTTGTCGAGATTTTTCATAAAGACGGCCTTGCTCGATCGCGATCGCCAATTGATCGAGTACAGATTTTAATAATTGAGTTTCAGTATCAGTCCAAATTCGCGGGGAACTATGATTACAAGAAATCGCACCGATATCTCCCGATAGAGTTTTAATGGGTAAAGATAAATTAGACTCTATCCCTATAGCCATAAACGCGTCATACATTACGCCTAATTGCTCCTTGCTCTTATTAATATCATCAAATTTGAAGACTTGCAAATTTAACAATTCCTGAGTCATAAAATTATCTAAAGGAATCGGATAAGATGCCAATACAGTTTTAGTAAAATCCGAGGATTTTGCCTCATGGGTGGCTTCCCAAATTAAGGAATGATCAGGGAGGAAATGATACCAACCAAATAAACACCAATCAATCTCTAATAAATTGCGGATTTCCTCTACTGTTGTGGCTAAAATTGTGTTTAAATCTAAAGAATTACGAATCTGATTCGCCAATTGATTCAGTAACTCTAAACGATCAGCTTGAGATTGCGCGATCCGGGCTGCTTCACGAGTTTTACTATAGAGATCCGCTTGACTGATCGCGATCGTAATTTGATCAGCCACACCTTGTAATAAATCAATTTCTCCATCACTCCAACGACGGATGGAGCCGTGATGACAGGCTAAAACGGCCAATTCACCCCCATCGGTAAAAAGGGGTATATTAAGCACGGAGCGAAAACCCAAAGACATCCAATACTCGCGAAGAGCCGGCTCAGGAAATAACTCCAGATCATCACTTAGGATAGTTTCTAACTGTAATAATCTTTGCACTAAAGGATTAATTGTCATATCAGCCGGGTAAAATCCTAAGACACTAGGTAAGTCAGGATTTCTGGACTCATAATTAACATGAAAACCTTGGGGAGTTGACTCTTTTTCATACCGGGCAAACATACACCAGTCGATTTGTAATAAATCACGGATCGCGTGTACTGCTGTTTCCAAAATCTGATCTAAATCCAGAGAATTACGAATTTGGTTTGCCAGTCGATTAAATAAGCGTTCCCGTTGCACTTGTTTTCGCATAACCTGAGTCGAACGTCGTAAAAGTTCTTCGGCTTGTTTACGTTCGGTTAAATCTTCAATCACTGCTTGGATAATATTTTCTTCCCCCACTTTAATACAAGTCATTACTACTTCTGAGGGAAAATCTGTACCATCAACACGACGATGAACCCATTCAAAACGATGATTTCCTTGTAGAAAAACTTGATTAATATGTTCAATTGCCAAATTCCAAGAGTCTTCTCCATTGGGTTGAATCGGTGGAGATAATTCCGCGGGATGTTTACCTGAGAATTCTTGGATATGGGTATAACCAAATAGTTCTACCGCGGCTTGGTTCCCATCAACAATTCCTTTTTCATCCGCGATCAAAACTGCCAGACTGGTTGACTCATAAAGATATCTAAATTTTTCTTCAGAGCGTCGTAAAATATCCTCAGCTTCCTTGCGATCATTAATATTACGAGTCATCCCAATTAACCCGATAATATTCCCTTCTAAGTCACGCCAAGGACTCTTAGTAGAAAGATATGTATGCACTTTACCATCAACGGGGACTTGTTCTTCCAACGTTTCCGCATACCCCTGTTGCAGAATTTGGACATCATTTTCTCGGATTTGACGGGCTACTTCTGGGGGGAATAAGGCTGTATCATCTTTACCAATGATGGATTCCATTGATAGCTTAAAAAAGCGACAAATTTCCGAGTTAACCATGACATAATTACCGTTTAAGTCTTTGACAAAGATCATGTCAAGGGTACTTTCTATTACGGAATGTAAAAGGTTATAACTGCGCTGTAATTCTAACTCAGCTTCTTTGCGATCGCTAATATCACGAGTCATCCCAATTAACCCTATAACATTACCTTCTAAGTCGCGCCAAGGACTTTTCATGGCAAGATAAGTATGCACTTTACCATCAACGGGGACTTGTTCTTCCAACGTTTCCGCATACCCCTGTTGCATAATTCGGACATCATTTTCTCGGATTTGACGGGCTACTTCTGGGGGGAAAAAAGCTGTATCATCTTTACCAATGATGGATTCCATTGATAGCTTAAAAAAACGACAAATTTCCGAGTTAACCATGACATAATTACCGTTTAAGTCTTTGACAAAAATCATGTCAATGGTACTTTCCATCACGGAACGCAAAAGGTTATAACTGCGCTGTAATTCTGCTTCTGCCAGTTTGCGATCAGTAATATCAATGGCATAACAAAACAAGCCGATCGCGGCTCCGGTATTATCCCTTAAAATAGAGAGGGAGAGATGTGCATAAAAATTTTGACCTGACTGGCGACGCATTGTCACTTCTACTTCATGGGAACCTTTAGCAAGTAGGGGTTCCATGATTTGAGTTTGGAGAAATTCCTGTTGTTCAGGGGGGTATAAAACAGCGAGATGTAGACCGATCGCGTCTGGAGAAGTATAACCAAAAAGACGTTGAGCACCAGCATTCCAACTGGTAACAATACCATTGAGGTCTGTGGAGATTACGGAATCATGGATCTGATCGAGAATTTGATTTTGTTGGCGTAATTTTTCTTGAGCTTCTTCTAATTCTTGGATTTTATCTTGTAACTTTTCGTTAGTGTCTAGCAGTTCAATCGTGCGTTCACTAATTAATTCTTCTAAATGTTCTTGGTAGTTTTTTAACTCCATTTCCGCCAGTTTACGAGCAGTAATATCCCGACCTTCAGCAATCAGTAAAATCACGTTTTTTTGCTCATCAAACATGGGTTTTAGGGAAACATCGAGCGTCATCCATTGGTGATTTAGATCCGGCATATTTATCTCATAACGGACAAATTCTCCTTGGGCAGCTTTCTCGATCCCGGCTTTTAATTGCTCTTGGGCAACGGAGGCAAATTTCCACCAAGGAGTTTCCCAAAAAGCACGTCCCACCACCGAGGATAACTCAAGATTAAGAAAGTCTAACGCGACTTGATTCGCATCTAATAAAGTGCCATCGGGTTTCAATAAACCCATAAATTGGAAAGTAGAATTAAAGATGGCACGAAACCGTTGTTCCCGACTTCGTAATTCTTCTTCCGCGTTTTTACTGGCAGTAATATCACGACTGGCGGTAGCCAAGGCCCAGGGTTCCCCGGTTTCTGAATCTTTCAGTGTAAATAGATTCCATATTACCCAAATGGCTTCCCCTGTTTGAAAATGTTTGAAGCGAATTTCCCCTTCCCAATATCCTTGAGACATGACAATGGGTAAGATATGTTCAATGACATAAGCTTGATCTTCGGGAAAAAAATACTCGATCACTTTTTTCTCTTTTAACTGTTCAATACTTTCTATTCCTACCAACCGTTGCCCCGCGTTATTGAGATAAATGGGTGTTCCCTCTAAGGTAGAAATCCCAATAAACTCAGAACTACTTTCAATTAAGGTAAGAAATTTTTCTAAATCTTTTTCGGCTTGTTTACGATTGCTAATATCAATATGAGTCCCAATCATGCGGAGGGGGTTGCCTTGATTATCTCTTTCTACAACTTTTCCACTTCCTAATATCCATTGCCATTGTCCCTCTTTTCTCCGCATTCTAAATTCTACTCGGTAAGAGGGGGTTTCCCCTGCTAAATGGGGTGTGAGCTCGGCCAATACTTTTGACGCGTCATCGGGATGTAATAAACCTTGCCAATTGCTGACATCAGGTTTTATTTCTTCATGTTTATAACCGATCATCTCGCACCAATAGGGACTAAAATATGCTTCTCCCGTTGCCACATTCCAATCCCATAAACCCGTTTCACTTGCTTTCATGGCAAGCTCTAAACGTTTTTCACTGCGTTTTTGCGCGGAGATATCTTCCACACTTGACCAAATCAATTTTTCTCCGTCTTTTTCGATAATCACTCCCTGAAGTCGCACGGGAATAAAATTACCATTTTTATGTATGTATTCTGTTTCGTCTGGCCCATAGCACCCGGTTGTTTCCAGACTTTCTAATTGTTGTTGTTTTTGGTATCTGTATGTTTCTGAGGTAATTTCCCAGTAATTGAAAGAGACTGTTTCTGATACTGTGCGGCCGAGAATTGCGGCAAACGCGGGATTAATTTCCACAAGACTCCCATCCATCCGACATAGGGCTAAACCGATGGGACAGTGTTGTAAGAGCAGACGGTTGTCGCGATCGTCGTCAATATTAGCTAATAACTGATTATTACACATTGGACGAGAGATGATTGAGATTAAGATATTCTCTCCCTATTATAAATTCGATATTTCTCATTTGTCATCCTAGTTTACTATTCTTGACTTTTCATTTTGGCAGATGGGAATTGTAATCCTAAATACAGCCCCTTCTCCGGAGGCTGAATCACAAACCAATTTTCCCCCATGTTTATCGACGACGATCGCGTGAGAAATAGCTAATCCTAAGCCCGTGCCTTTTCCGATAGGTTTTGTGGTAAAGAAGGGGTCAAATAATCTTTTTCGGACTTCTTCTGTCATGCCGATGCCATTATCTCGAATCTGAATTTTTACTTGATCCTTATTGTACATTTCTGTTTCAATGACAATTGTGGGTTTATCCTCAATGTTTACCTGGGATTCAAGGGCATCGATCGCGTTAGCTAAAAGATTGATATAAACTTGATTTAATTGACCCGGATAACATTCGACTAAGGGAATGTCACCATATTTTTTAATCACTTCAATCCCCGGACGATTGCCTTGGAGGTTGAGACGATTTTGCAAAATCAATAAAGTGCTTTCTAGCCCTTGATGAATATCTACTTCTTTGAGATCGGCTTCATCTAAACGAGAGAAATTTCGCAAAGTTAAGACGATATCTCGAATCCGATCCGCACCGACTTTCATCGACGCTAAAATTTTGGGTAAATCGTCTATCAAATAATCTAGTTCGATGGCTTCACTTTTTTCTATAATTCTTAAGGAAGGTTGAGGATATTCCTCTTGATAAACTTGGATTAAGTCTAATAAATCTTGTGTATAATCATTGACATAGGTTAAATTGCCATAAATAAAATTAACGGGATTATTGATTTCATGGGCTACACCCGCGACGGTTTGACCCAGACTTGACATTTTTTCACTATGAATTAATTGGGCTTGTGTCTGTTGTAATTTTCTCAGGGTGTTTTCTAATTCTTGTGTTTTTTGACGGAGTGTTTGTTCCGATTGACGTAAGGCTTCTTCTGATTCTTTGCGATCGCTAATATCCCGCGCCATTCCCATTAACCCAATCACATTACCACGGGCATCATACCAAGGATTTTTTGTCGTTAAATAAGTGTGATAATTTCCCTGAACAGGAATTAATTCTTCTACGGTTTCGGCTCTCCCTTCTTGGGAAATTCTTAAATCATTATTACGGATTGATTGTGCTGTTTCTTGGGGGAAAATATCAGAAGCTTTTTTCTGAATAATTTTATCATTTGATAAATTTACGAAATTAGCAAAAGCCGAATTGATGATGACATAACGTCCCTCTAAATCTTTAACATAAACCAGATCAGGGGTACTTTCTAGGACGGAATGTAAGAGATTATAACTTTCTTGTAGTTTTAATTCGGTTTGTTTGCGATCGCGTATTTCTTCATTTAACGCTTTATTAAGAATCCTTAAATCTTTGGCCCGAACTTTGGCCCGTTGAGCCGTAGAGAAAGCTACACCCAAAGATAAAGTAATTAAACATCCCCCCCCTAACACAATCTCACTTAAAAAACTTTCTTCCTGGGCCAAAAAATGAGGTTCTGGCCATATTTTGGCATTGACAGGAGTATCTTCAATCATAAATGATATCTCTTGAATCCATTGCTGAGAATCCTGGTCTTTTTCCAGTTCTCGTTGATAAATCAGGACTTGATTAACCCAGATTTCAATCCCATATTCAGGAACTATATCCAGAGAGGAAACCTGATTTTTTAATAAACTATCTGTCCGAAAAGACGCGAATAAAAAACCATCAAATTCCTGCTGATTAAAGAGAGGAATATACACCCAAATTTCGGGGTTATCTTGTGGAGAAACTGCGGGCTTTATCATCATTTTTCGCCCGGAATTAGCTTTCGATTCTAAGAAAGTTTTGTGCCCAGTCATTCCAGGGGCTTGAACTCCGGGTTGAGTAACACTCCCGCGGATCAACCCAGAAGCGTCTATCCATTGAAGTGCTTGACAATTGGGATAAAATTTCATATAATTATGGGCTGATAGTTGCCAATAATTAGGAGGAAAAATTCGGAGTGTTTCCCCCGGACCAATTAATTGTTGAAGGGCGACAACACGGGAAAATAACCATTCTTGAGTTTCATATTTAACGGTTTCTGTGGCTAGTTTAATTTTGGTGCGAAGATGATCTTGCTCTAAAAGACGGGTACTTTGCCAAATTAATAAACAAGTAAGAAAAATCAAACCACTGAATAACAAAGGTAGTGGTTTTTGCCATTGAGGTACAGGGGTAAGCCCTGTTGTCTCATTAGGTTGTGCGCGATCGCCAAAAAGTTTGCCGATCATGGGCATTTTCTCCGATGATTTCGTTTTTTATTACTATTTTATTTACTTTTGTATAGCACCCATGATCAAAAGTGGGGACTGGGG
>JBEDKD010000249.1:0-8041 GCA_041172365.1 Cyanobacteriota bacterium
TTAGGGAATGGGGATTAGGGATTAGGTAATTAATAATTAACAATTGACAGTTGATAATTATTAATTGTTAATTATCAATTGTTAAGCCTCTTCCTTCTTCCTTCTTCATTCTTCCTTTGTGTCTTCGTGCCTTTGTGTTTAATTCCTTCTTCCTTCTTCCTTCTTCCTTCTTCCCTCTTCCTTCTTCCCTCTTCCTTATCTAAATCATGGGGAAGATATCTTAGGCAGCCGCGTGATTAATTACTTCTGCGCCTTCGAGAAACTCCAGACGTTTTGCCAATAGTGTTTCTAGGGTAATTAAAGCATTAGTAAACCCAATAATTCCCTCTTCTAATTTCTCATTTGCCATGCGATCGCGTTGGTGCATCTCGTCAAAAGTATCTTTATCAATTGTCACCTTTTCGATGGGATATTGAGCGGATTGTTCGGGATCAAGTTTCCGGGGTAAGTCCGCGGTAGTTGAGCGTAATTCCCCTAATAAACCAGGGGAAATCGTTAATAAATCACATCCGGCTAACTCGATAATTTCGCCAATATTACGGAAGCTTGCGCCCATGACTTCTGTCTTGTAACCAAACTTCTTATAATAATTGTAAATCTTGGTAACGGATAACACCCCCGGATCTTCTGCGGAAGTATAATTCTGCCCGGTTTCTTTCTTATACCAGTCCAAAATTCGACCGACAAAAGGAGAAATTAAAGTGACTCCCGCTTCCGCACACGCGATCGCTTGATGAAGCCCAAATAATAGAGTAAGATTACAATGAATACCCTCTTTTTCTAAGACTTCTGCGGCACGTATTCCTTCCCACGTCGCGGCAATTTTAATTAATACATGATCGCGAGTAACCCCCGCGGCTTCATATTGGGAAATCAATTGACGAGCCTTAGCAATTGTTCCCTCAGTATCGTAAGATAATCTCGCGTCAACTTCCGTAGAAACTCGCCCCGGAATAATCTTTAAAATACGAAGGCCAAAGGATACCGCGAGACGATCAAACGCCAAGGAAAGAACTTCTTGATCAGAGACACCCGATCCAGCATCTTTTTTCGCTTTTTTCAGAGTTTCATCCACAATTTCTTGATATTGTGGCATTTGCGCCGCCGCGGTGATCAAAGATGGATTTGTGGTGGCATCACGGGGGGTAAAAGTTTCAATGGCTTGGATGTCCCCCGTATCGGCGACAACGACTGTCATTTCCCGCAGTTGTTCGAGTAAATTTTGAGTCATTCCTTTTTCCTTAATAAGGTTAGTGTTACTACATCTCTTTAATCGTTATAGCACGTTCTCTCTATTTGGGTTTTGGGTTTGGGGATTTGAGATTTAGGATTTAGGATTGGCAATTTTCCTAATATCAGGAATCTATAACATTTTGGGTTCTATCGCTGAAAAAATATAGATTTTTTTAAGATTCTTGAGGCTCAGAAACCGGGTTTCTTAACTAAATCCCAAGCACCCACCGGATTTCTCTTGAGAGAAACCCGGTTTCTGTTGAGAGAAATTGGCTTTCTTGACAAAATCGGCTCAGAAACCGGGTTTCTTAACTAAATCCCAAGCACCGGGTTTCTTTTGAGAGAAACCCGGTTTCTTTTGAGATCGAAAGCAGGCAAGATGCCTGCACTACTTTATTAATTTTTCATTCCTGAGAGAAACCAGGTTTCTTGACTAAATCTTTAGCAAAGAATTAGGTAATCACTGTAGGTTTATCCATTCCGGTAAAGGTGCGAATTTGCGCGATTTCATCCGCGATCGCGATTAAACCACTTAACGCGTCTTGAGGATCGAGATGATGTTTCGCGATATTAGGTTCATAACTTTCTAAATAAACCCGTAATGTCGCGCCTTGGGTTCCCGTTCCCGATAAACGGAAAACAATGCGAGAATCATCAGTAAATCCAATGCGAATACCTTGATTTGTACTAATACTACCATCCACGGGATCGGTATAGCTAAAATCATCCGCATACGCGACTTCATAATTACCAAATTTCTGCCCTTTTAAGGTTGGTAATTTCTCATTTAATCCTTTGATCAGAGTATTAGCGCGATCGCTATCTACCGCTTCATAGTCATGGCGAGAATAGAAATTACGACCGTAAATTTGCCAATGTTCACGGACAATTTGCTCGACGGACTCTTGACGGACAGCTAAAATATTTAACCAAAATAATACCGCCCAAAGCCCATCTTTTTCACGGACATGATTAGAACCTGTCCCGAAACTTTCCTCACCGCAAAGAGTGGCTTTTCCCGCGTCTAAAAGATTGCCAAAAAACTTCCAACCTGTCGGAGTTTCATAAGATTCTATTCCTAAACGAGCCGCGACGCGATCGGGAGCTTGACTGGTAGGCATCGATCGCGCTATTCCAGCTAACCCCGACTTATATCCGGGGACTAATTTAGCATTAGCCGCTAAGACAGCCAAACTATCACTAGGAGTCACAAAGAAACGACGACCTAAAATCATATTACGATCACCATCGCCATCGGAAGCCGCGCCAAAATCAGGTGCATTTTCCCCAAACAATAATTCGACTAAATCATGGGCATAAACCAAATTAGGATCGGGATGTCCGCCGCCAAAATCTTCTAAAGTAATGCCATTTTGAACCGTACCAGAGGGAGCACCTAAACGATTCTCAAAAATCGCGTAGGCATAGGGACCAGTTACCGCGTGTAACGAGTCCATACACATTTGGAAATTACCAGAAGTGAGGAGTTGAGAAATACGATCGAAATCAAATAAAGATTCCATTAACTCAGCATAATCAGAAACCGAGTTAATAACTTCTACCGTCATCGTACCCAATGCAGAGGTGCCCAAAGTATCCAGATCAATATTGCCCACATCTTGGAGAATTTTATATTGATCAATAACCTTAGTGCGGGCAAAAATCGCGTCCGTCACCTTTTCGGGCGCGGGGCCACCATTGCCAATATTGTACTTAATACCAAAATCTTCCGTAGGACCCGCGGGGTTATGACTCGCGGAGAGGACAATACCGCCAAAGGCCTGATATTTACGAATGATACAGGAAGCCGCGGGAGTGGATAAAATCCCACCTTGACCAACTAAAACGCGTCCAAAGCCATTAGCCGCGGCCATTTTCAGGATAATTTGGATCGCTTCACGGTTATAGTAACGACCATCACCTCCTACGACTAAGGTTTGGCCTTGATATCCTTCGAGACTGTCAAAGATAGACTGAACAAAGTTTTCCAGGTAATGGGGTTGTTGAAAGACGGGGACTTTCTTACGGAGCCCAGAAGTCCCTGGTTTTTGGTCATTAAAAGGAGTCGTTGAGATGGTTTGTATATTCATTTAAGATTTATCCCTAGTGCTCAGAGCTCTTACTGGGATTGATGTTACCTTTAAATCCCGATGATTTGAGTGAAATTTAATTCTCCGGCGCGATTCTAGGGGCTGTACCCGCGTGCAGTGGTGTCAACTTAAGGTCAAATCCTGAATCCGTCAGGGGTTAAAACCCCTGCCTAAAAGCTTAAGTCCTCTAAAGAGGACTAAATCCAAATCTTAGACATCTTGCGAAAGTGTGCAGGGGGGAACAAGAGGAATTTTCGATACTTTCGTAATAAGAATTTATTAGTTTTTGAGTTTCGCTCTAGCTCTATTTTACAAATTTTTTCTTAGTCCTATATGCGAGGACTTCAGCTATTAGACAGGGACTTAAGTCCCTGGCCTAAAAGCTTAAGTTGACACCAATTGCCCGCGTGTCCCCCCGACGGGAATCTCAAACCTGCTCACACTTCTAATCCGGTTTCTCGCAAAAGCACGATCGCGATCGGACTTATCGCAATTCACGAAAATAATAATACAAATATTGATACAAATCTTCCTAGGGGCGAAGCATTCGGGCGACTATCTCATCGGAGAAACAACAAAATTCATGTCCGAAGGCTTCGCCCTTTGCGCTTATACAATAAACGACAAAATTCATGTCCGAATGTACCCACAGCCAAAACAAAGAAACCCGGTTTCTGACTTCAAACGATCGCGCCCAATAAAGATTTGTAGTTAACAATACCTTCACCTTCTTTAGAAAATTAGGGCGGGCACGGGGGCACCGCCCCTACAAACGACAGATTTTCGGCATTTTATCGTTTTTGGGGAAGGTATTAGTTAAGAAACCGGGTTTGAGCCTAAACTATTTAACATTTTCCGAAGCTTGTTTTTGTTTTTGTTCGAGTACAGCCTGTCTAAAACCTAAAACCAGTAAGATATTAGTCAAAGTTAAAAACACTTCCGCACCACCATGTAACCAATCAATATTAGCTAAGGCTTCATGATAAACAACTTTGGCATAAATTCCCGCGGGAATCGTGACACCAACAAACACTAATGTGCCATAAAATCCCCAAACCGCGAGACGAGGAAATTTACCCGATCGCGTCATAAACCACAAAAAACCGAGATAAGGAAATAAGGAAAGAGCAAACAAACTATCTTTCGATAACATAGGTAATAAGTAATGGGTAAAAAGGAACGAGTAATCAGCAATTATTTATTCTTTTAGTTGAGATTGGGAGTTACGCCAAATCCACCACGCGGCGGCGCATAGAGTAAAATTACCCACTACAGTCATACTGGCTTGGAGAGTTACCAACCATTCCAAAGATGGATTATTATCAAAATAGTGCCAAGTACAAGCACACATCGCACTAATTAACGCGGGTAACATCCCCAAAGCCAGTCCCCACCAAGCGCGATCGCGAGTAAGTTCGCCATAGGTCCAAATTAACCAGATCGCGACGGTCCACTCAATGACACTAGAAACGTGAATTATCCAAGTTGGGATAGATAGAGCATTCATTAGTTGATTAGAGATATAATTTTACCATTTTATATTATTATGCTACAGATTCGACCCAATTTATACAATTCACTCAATTTTGGGATAAACTAGGCTATAAGTAGCCCTACAACTACTAAATCTAAACTCCTTAGTCTAACATGAAAAAAGCGATCTTATCTGGTTATTACGGAAAAGGAAATGGTGGCGATGAGGCATTATTAGCCTCTCTCTTGCAAATGTTACCCCCTTCGATTGAGCCCATTGTCTTATCGGGAAACCCAGAGGAAACTCGTCAACAATATGGGGTAGAAGCACGCGATAGAATGAATACTTTTCCCATTTTTAAACTGTTACAAGAATCTGATATTTTCATTTGGGGAGGTGGTAGTTTAATCCAAGATTCTACCAGTTTAACCAATTCGTTTTATTATGGTGGACTAATGGGATTAGCCCAAAAAATGGGATTAAAAACGATCGCGTGGGCCCAAGGAATCGGACCATTAAATTCTCCCATTACCCGTGCCATTGCCCAAAAATGTTTTAACGGTTGTACCGCGGTGAGTGTCCGCGACGCGGGTTCGGCTTCCCTTCTTACTAAGTGGAAAACTCCCTTTACTTTAGCACCCGATCCTGTTTGGGCTTTAGACAGTTTACCTGTCGTAGAATTAGAGAATTTACCTACTCCCAGAGTCGCGGTTAATTTGCGATCGCATTCCACTTTAACCCCCCCCAGATTAGCAATTTTAACTGAAGCCTTAATCAAGTTTCAAAAAGCAACAAATACTTTTATTTTACTATTACCATTTCAAGCATCCCAAGACTTAGCAATTGCCCAAAAAATTCATCAAAAAATCCCCCACAATAGTCAAATTGTATCCTTAACAAATCCCAGAGAATTAAAAGGAATATTTACGGGTGTAAACATGACAATAGGGATGCGATTACACTGTATAATTATGGCCGCGTCGTCGGGATGTAATTGTTTTCCTTTAAGTTACGATCCCAAAGTTACTAACCTTATGGATGAGTTAGAAATGACAGGTTATCTCTTATGGGATTTACCCAATGATCCCGATCGGATTAGTAAAGTGTGGATAGAGCATTATACTAAGGGAGAAAGACTGTCCAAAGATCGGATAAAATATTTAGTAGATAGAGCCTTAATTCATCAGGAAGTATTACGGGAACACCTTTCTTAATAACAGGTATCTAATTTTTTTTGACAAAATTGATGGCAGGAAAAAAGCCATTGATAAGGTAATAAAGTAGTGCAGGCATCTTGCCTGCTTTGCGGGAGAAGGGCGAAACTACCAACCCAATAGTCAAGTTATTTAATTTCCATTCCTAAGCTCAACTTTAAGGAGTCGTTTTGATTTGATTTTGAGGCTTAACGTCTCGTGATAAACTAGGAGCGCGATCGTTGTCACAACTTATCAAATGTAGGTTGGGTTGAGGGACGAAACCCAACGCATTTCTTGGGGTGAGCGAACTTCCCTCAACCCAACCTACAAAGAAATGGCGAAGGTATTGCTTAAGAAACCCAGTTTTTTAAGATATAATAGAGAAACCTAATCACCATGCTCAGTAAGACATCAAACCTTATCAAATCAGAGGTTAACCACAATGTCAGTCACCACCGAGTTAAACATTACTTGGGAAAAATTACCCAAAGATTTTATCTTAGAAGAGGAAGCAGTGGAAAACATCAATCAACCCTTACTCGCGGCAGCCCTTAGAGACAGTTTAGAAATTTCTGGACACCTTCAAGAGACAATCTTAGTCGCGTCTAATTTGGGCATTTGTGCCACCTTAAATGGTAAACTTGTCATTAAAGCACCTGATTGGTTTTATGCTCGTAATGTAGCCTCTCTACCCGCTCCCGAAGTCCGTCGGAGTTATACCCCTAATTTAGAGGGAGATACTCCGGCAATTGTGATGGAATTTCTGTCGGAAACTCCGGGTGATGAATATTCGATCAAACCGACTTATCCCCCCGGTAAGTGGTATTTTTACGAAAAAGTATTGCGCGTTCCCTGTTATGCTATTTTTGAACCAATCTCAGGATTATTAGAGGTGTATTGCTTGAATTTATCGGGTAGTTATCAATTGCTAAAACCCAACGAAAATAACCGTTTTTGGATTGAAGGAGTGGGGTTATTTCTGGGAGTTTGGCAAGGGACAAAAGCAGAAAGAACCGGATTTTGGTTACGTTGGTGGAATCCGAACGGAGAAATGTTATTATGGGGGGTAGAATTACTGGAAAAAGAGCGACAACGGGCGGAAAGATTAGCAGCACAATTAAGGGCCGCGGGTATTGAACCTGAAGTATAAAAAACTCTTGGGTTTTCTTTTTTAATTTGCCGAAACCGGGTTTCTATTTGGATTATCTTTCCTTCTTGGTAAAATCATCAAACCACCCGGTTTCTCTTGGTAATAACTGCAATTATTAGTACAAAAATTGATTGATTGAGGTGTTAATTTTGGCTAGAGTTAGAGTGCGTCAGCACGTTAATCCGTTGTGTAGTAAATTCCAAGTTTCCCTAATTCCTCCAGATTGGACAAAAATTTATACTAATTTAACTTTACCGCTTCATTTAGATATTGGTTGTGCGAGAGGTCGTTTTTTATGGCAAATGGCACAAGTTGAACCGAATTGGAATTTTTTAGGGTTAGAAATTCGGGAACCACTGGTGGAAGAGGCGAATCTTTGGCGCGATGAAAAGGGCTTAACTAATCTTCATTATGTTTTTGCTAATGCTAATCATTCCATTCAACCGCTTTTAGCTTCATTACCCACTGGTATTTTGCAACGGGTGAGTATTCAATTTCCTGATCCTTGGTTTAAAAAACGTCATCAAAAACGGCGTGTAGTACAACCGGAATTAGTGGCAGATTTAGCTAATTTTCTGCCGAAGGGTGCGGAAATTTTCCTTCAGTCAGATGTGGAAGAAGTTGAGCAAGAAATGTGCGATCGCGTTTCGGAAAATCCTGCCTTTCAACGGGTAGGGGATGGAAATTGGCTAACCGAAAATCCCCTTCCAGTCCCCACCGAACGCGAAAAAGCCACTTTATCTAGGGGTGAACCCGTTTATCGCGCCTTATTCATTAATCAATAAAAAAGAAGGAAGAAGGAAGAAGGAAGAGGGAAGAAGGAAGAAGGAAGAAGGAAGAAGGAAGAAGGAAGAGGGTTAACAATTGAGAATTAACCATTAACAATTAATAATTATAT
>JBEDKD010000250.1:0-8889 GCA_041172365.1 Cyanobacteriota bacterium
TTCTCTTTTCTTCTCTTTTCTTCTCTTTTCTTCTCTTTTCTTCTCTTTTCTTCTCTTTTCTTCTCTTTTCTTCTCTTTTCTTCTCTTTTCTTCTCTTTTCTTCTCTTTTCTTCTCTTTCCTCTGTGCCTTTGTGGTTCATTTAAAAAATCAACAAGAACACCATTTTATGATAAAATAGAGACACAAATTTATCATAAAATCACTTGTGCGAAGTGGTATAGCACTAAGCTTTGCACGCGATTGACATTCTTCCTTCTTCCTTCTTCCTTCTTCCTTCTTCCTTCTTCCTTCTTCCTTCTTCCTTCTTCCTTCTTCCTTCTTCCTTCTTCTATAATTCACTCTTGGAGAAGTTTCAAGAAACGTCGAATTAATCCAATCATTACCCCAGGCATTTCTAACTGGGGAGTTAAACCCACATCTTCGATTACTTGAAACACCCGAATCGCATCAGGATTAAGATTCGCTAATCTTTGTCCAGTTTCGGGACTGGTAAACTCCGATTTCTTACCCCAAATAATCGCGGTGGGAATGGTTAATTGAGAAATATATAGGGATAAATCAAAACATAAATCCCCTCGCACAAAAGACAGGGCGGCATATTCCGCGTTCGGTTGTAATGCTGATTCTAAATAAGCTTCAATGATTTCGGGATAAATCCGACGGGCATCCGCAAATTGACGTTGCTCTAAAAATATCTTGATGCCTTCACTATTGGCGACTCCCACATTATAAAAAAATTTGTCTATGATGGGAAGATTAACTAATTGAGCTAAGAAATTACCCGCATAATTTTGTCCAAAATCTGATAAACCCGATGGGAGAGTTAAAATCAATGACTTGAATAATTCAGGACGTAAAATGGCTGCCCGAATTGTGAAAGCCGCCGTTAAAGATGACGCGATAACGATACAGGGTTCTTGACAAGTTTCTTCTAAAAATTCGATCAATATTTTGATGTAATCATCTACGGTATAATTCATCGCGGGATGTTCGGAACGTCCCCATCCAATTAAATCTGGGGCTAAAATGCGATAATCCGCGGCAAACGCAGGATACACTTTTGACCATTCATAAGCACTGGAACCGCCTCCAAATCCATGTAAAAAAATTAAGTTTGGCAAGGATTCTAAAGGGGCTTGATTCTCATTTAACCAAAGATTTTTCTCCCCTGTATAATACACCATCCGACCGAGAGATGTCACCAGGGAATTTTGATGAAAACCAATTGGAATTAACATAAGTATTGGGATTTTTTGTGAGTTTTCTGGAAAGTTTATGTGTGATCGCGTTTACCGAAAATGATGCTCCGATGGGGAAGTATTTCTGTCCTTTTGGCGATACATAATACCGGGTGACGACGTGGGTACTACCAACAAAATACATTGATATGATTGGTATCAACTTTAAAGTGAAATGCTGTTAGGTTTGAGGTTTTTGCCTATTTTCTAACACTTTACTAATCTAACATCTACAACCGACGATGTACAACCTATGACTTAGGACTTACCTCCCACAGCCTCATATCTCTCGCCAAATACTCAAATATCTGTCATAATCAAATATGAGGGGTGACACCCCTCACCCCTCCCCTATCGCCAAAACTCTGACCACAAAAAAGAAAAAAGAAAACTGAATACTGTGGTATTAGGGATGATATCCGGCTCAGGGATAGGAATGATCGTATTTCTCAATGTAGGTGTCAGAAGATTAAAACTCTTCAATAGGGACATCGGGATAAATGCAAATATATTCACATTTAAGTGAGAGGTTGCCTACTATGCAGTTACTTCAGACAAGAAAACCAGAAGCTTTTATGGTAGAAAGCAGCCCAATTTATAGCCCAGACTTCCTAGATATGGAAACGGGTGAAGAGGAAAGTGAATGGTGTGTGGGGGATATGGCGATCGCGACTCCCGATAGAGGAACCCGCGCCCGAAGTGTGGGCAGGGCCCGCTCAGGGTGGGAAAAATGTCCTGTAAAGAAACCCAGTTATATCCGTATCGCCCTAGAAGACTTAAAATGTTTTGAAGTGGTGGAAAATCAATTTGTCCATTGGGGGATTACGTTTAACAACGCGATCGCGATTCAACCTTCAAACCCCGCGTTTGTCAATCAACCCGGAATGACTGTCTTAATGGGGGCTCCTCAACATGGAATGATTGAAATCTTCTTTGAGTCTCCCGTTACATTTGTATCTGGATTAGTCACCAGTTCCCGACGGGCAATATTAGCCGCACGCGATCGAGAAGGAAACCTCCTCGATCAAGTGCAACTAGCCGGGCCCAATTTAGTCGGGTCAAATTCTAGTATTGCCCCTAGTACCCCCCTAAGTATTAACGCGACTAATATTTATCAAGTCACCTTCTATGCCTTTGATGGTCAATTAATAGTCGATGACTTGACCTTTAGCTTTTAGAATGGGGAAAACGATCCAAGACTTGTAAAGCATCTAAAACCGCCTCTCGCACCACTTCTTCGGGTTCTCGACTTAACATGAGACGAAAACAATCAGCAAGGGCCCCCTCTGTCATGGGTAGCTCACTTTCTGACAGAGATAGGGGTACAGAGGAAGCAACAGGTAAACTGTTAATCCGACGAGTTTTAGATAAATGGCCTTTTGTAATTAAATTAGTTAATTGTCGTACAGCAATTAAACGCGTCATGGGCTCAACATGAGTCAGATCCGTTAACATTTGCTGAAAACGACTTTCAGCTAGATTATCCTTACCTCGAAGTCCCCGCGACAATAACCATCCGAAAAGGGAAAATGTCGCGACATTTTGTAAAATCATCCCCGAAGCCATCCAAGGGTTACTGGAGTCGGCCCAGATAGACAGGGCCATATAAGTACCCAAGGTAGCTAAACCGCCACATCCTACCGCGAGGGTTAATTGACGATTGGAACCCCCCAAAGATCGCGCTAAATCCCTTTGAATGCTCTGCCAATCCCAATCTTGCATCCGATAGACTAAGATCATCATGAGGACTCCAGCCCCGGTGGAGACTAAAAGTTTGCCATTCCACAGTCCCCAAATTAAAATTACTAATGCCACTAGCCAGCCTTGAGAGCTTGTTAAAGAGTGCAATAGCCACTTAACAACAGTAATAGGGTCCTGGGTGGTATGATTGCCTCGACGGTTCCGAGGACGAACCTGACGCGCCCCGATGGGACGCGATCGTGGTGAATAAGTAACAGAATTCTCTTGTGGGGTCAAAACACTAGGTTTAACCGAGAAAACTTCCTGACTTTCCCTTGACATGGCTTTTGCGGTCGGAGTGAGATCGTCTATAGTATTTGTGACTTGATCCATCGTAAACCACTTTAACCCCTTCTGTTAGAGCTTCGGACTTCGCACTCCCCCAAGGTAAGAACTTTAACCTGTACCTCTGACTTAGGTTCTGTTTCCCAAAAAATGTATAGGATTGAGGTTATCGAGAAATTGGGTTGAAAACCCCGTCCTTTTAGGAGGGCTTTATGTTAGAATGGGGGTGGTTGAAACACCCGCCCTGGGTCGTAAATACTTCAGAACAGAAGATTAGGTTGAATTGACATCTTTGAGACCAGTCCAGGGGAAGCAGATGTAAGGCAATGGTCTAAAATCCACCCTTGAATGCACTTTAAAATCCCATAAAAGATTGAACTTAGTCGCGGGAGGGCTAAGGAGACTCAAAACGGACGTGGAGACAGTGTAAGACTACTTCTAAAGCTTGCCCTGAGCGATGTCGAAAGGTAGCAACAGTCTATGAAGCGTCAACCCCATTGTGCGACCTCCTCTAAAAAAGGTGGCGTGGTGAGGAATCACCGCACTTCTAGGGCGGTGAGGATGTCAAAATTGTATCACCTTTAATTAATGTAGTATAAAGAATCTCCGGGGTTGTAGCCCCGCAGATTCCCATAAAGATATACACCGCATACCGATGGATCGACTAAAAAATCTTGCAGGAAAACCCATGTCTAGCACGTCAAACCAATTCACGGTTCACTTTTGGGGCGTTAGAGGCAGTATCGCGTCACCCGGATCGGAGACGGTTCGCTATGGCGGTAATACTCCTTGTGTGGAGATGCGCGTCGCAAATCATCGCCTCATTTTTGATGGTGGCACTGGTTTGCGGGTTTTGGGCCAATCTCTTCTGTCCCAGATGCCTGTTAATGCACATCTGTTTTTTACTCATTCCCATTGGGATCATATTCAAGGCTTTCCCTTTTTTGTTCCGGCTTTTATTAAGGGAAATTGTTTTCATATCTATGGGGCTATTTCACCCAATGGGGCTACGATCGAACAGCGTTTAAATGATCAAATGCTACACCCGAATTTCCCTGTACCTTTACAAGTGATGGGGGCTGACCTAAAATTTTATGATATTAAAGTGGGTCAATCTGTGGAAATTGGCGATGTTCTGGTGCAAAATGCTCTGTTGAATCATCCAGGGGAAGCGGTGGGCTATCGGGTGAGTTGGCAAGGCTATGCCGCTGCTTATGTCACGGATACGGAACATTTCCCCGATCGCGTGGATGAAAATGTTTTGTCTTTAGCTAAAGATGTTGATGTTTTGATTTATGACGCGGCCTATACGGATGAAGAATATTATTCCACTAAATCTAGTAAGGTGGGTTGGGGTCATTCTACTTGGCAGGAAGCGGTAAAGTTAGCTAAGGCCGCGAATGTGAAAAAATTGGTCATTTTTCATCACGATCCTTTGCATAATGATGATTTTCTCGATCAGGTGGGTGAACAAGTCGCCCAGCGTTTCCCTGATAGTTTAATGGCAAGGGAAGGTTTATCGATCCAATTGATCCCTCCTGATTCCAGTGATGAGCCAAATTCTCTGGAAAAATCCAAAGCTGACGCGTGAGGGGGTAATTTTTTTTGCCTTCTCTTTTTTATCCCCCTTGTGATTGTGGCAAAATATGTCAAGATGTAAAGCGAAATGTTTAAAAATGTAACGCGTGTGGGTAACTTCGTCATCTGAAAGGGCTCTGACTCCGAGCGCGATCGCCCTGGGAAACTTTGATGGTTTACATCTAGGACATCGACAAGTCGTACAGCCCATTGTTCACCAAACTGCTATCGTACAAGGGCGAGTGATGCCCAAGGGCGGTTTAGGGGAAAGTTTGGCTTATGGAAATGAAAGGACTCCCTCGGAGGTAATGGAACGGGTTTATCCCACGGTTGTCACGTTTTATCCTCATCCCCAAGAGTTTTTTAGTGGCCAACCGAAAAAGCTTTTGACTCCTCCCTCTGAAAAGGTGACTCTTTTAAAGGCTCTGGGGGTGGAACAATTGGTATTACTCCCCTTTGATCGAGAATTAGCGGCTTTGAGTCCGAGGGATTTTGTGGAGGTGGTATTGGTGCAACAACTGAAGGCCCAACGCATTAGTGTCGGGGCTGATTTTCGTTTTGGACATGAACGCGCTGGTACCGCGGAAATGTTACACGCGATCGCGGCTACTTATAATATTGATGTTACAGTTGTGCCCTTGTTTACAGAGCATGGGGAACGAGTCAGTAGTTCCCTGATTCGAGAGGCCCTATCACGAGGGGATATTGACACCGCGAATCAATTTCTGGGTCGATCTTATCGTCTTGTGGGTTCGGTAGTACAGGGACAACAATTAGGAAGAAAATTAGGATTTCCCACGGCGAATTTGCAATTATCACCGGATAAATTTTTACCCGGTTTTGGTGTTTACGCGGTACGAGTGGAGTTACAGGAAGATAAAGAGGAGTTCATTTCTGATCAGCCCTCAACGGATACAATTTCTTCTCTTTTCGGTGTAATGAATATTGGTTGTCGTCCCACGGTAGAGGGTGAAAAAACGACGATAGAGGTACATCTGTTTGATTGGGATGGTGATTTATATGGTAAAACTTTAATCGTCCATTTAGAACATTATTTGCGCTCAGAACAAAAATTTTCTTCCCTTGATGCACTCAAATCGCAAATTAAAGAAGATTGTATTCTTGCCCAACACCTTCTTCTGGGTGAGTAATTCAGTGGGATGTTTTATCTACTATGGTATTCAGAACCATGATATCGTAACAGCATAGACATCTCGGCAAAATCAGGTCAAAGTCCAGGCTAATGCCTGCGCGACAAGAGCTTTTAGAGATGTGTAATAAAAATTACAATTAGTCATTTAAGTGAATTTATGAGAGATCGTATTGAGCGACTACAGCAAAATCTCAGTCGTACTATTGTGGGCAAAGCGGACTCGATTCGTTTAGTATTAGTCGCGATGCTGTCTGGGGGCCATGCTTTATTGGAAGATGTACCCGGTGTCGGTAAAACGCTTTTAGCTAAATCCCTGGCACGTTCGATTCAGGGACGTTTTCAACGGATTCAATGTACTCCTGATTTATTGCCAACGGATATCACTGGTACAAATATTTGGAATCAAAGTCGGGGTGAGTTTGAATTTCTCCCAGGTCCGATTTTTACTAATGTTTTGTTAGCGGATGAAATTAACCGGGCGACTCCGCGTACTCAGTCCGCGTTATTGGAAGTGATGGAAGAGCGTCAAGTGACGGTGGATGGCGTATCTCGTATGGTTCCCCATCCATTTTTTGTGATTGCAACCCAAAACCCTATTGAGTATCAAGGGACTTTTCCGTTACCGGAAGCGCAAATGGATCGCTTTATGTTGTCTCTGACGTTGGGGTATCCGACGGAGGAGGAAGAGTTAAAAATGTTACAACGGATTTCAGAGGGGGTAACAGTTGATGATTTAGAGCCTTGTATCGGGTTGGAAGAGATGCAGGAGTTACGAGATTTCTCTGCTAAGGTAAGGGTAGAAACTTCGGTACAGCAGTATATTTTGAATTTGGTCCGTGCTACGCGCTCCGATGAAGAGATTACTTTGGGGGTGAGCCCCCGTGGCGCGGTCGCGTTACATCGGGCAACCCAGGCTTTCGCGTTTTTGGAGGGGAGAGATTTTGCCATTCCTGATGATGTGAAGTTTCTTGCACCTCATGTTTTGTCTCATCGTTTGATTGCTGCGGGTGGAAGGCGTTCTCGTACTATTGTGGAGCGATTATTACGTTCTGTGACAGTGCCTTAAATGTTAACTCAGGGCGCGATCGCGTCTCTTGGGGCGTAAAGAAACCGGGTTTCTAGGAAAGGTTAATCACGAAGTCGAGGTTTTGGTGAAGAAACCCGGTTTCTCAACAGCGCGATAGGTTTTTGGAAGCCATCAGAAACCAGAAACCGGGTTTCTGGGAGTTACTGCACATTACGTCGAGGTTTTTGGAAGAAACCCGGTTTCTCAACAGCGCGATCGCGTTTCTTGAGGCGTAAAGAAACCGGGTTTCTAGGAAAGGTTAATCACGAAGTCGAGGTTTTGGTGAAGAAACCCGGTTTCTCAGAATGCGCGATACAGTCTCTTGAGGTTATTCTCTTTGACAATTAAGGCTGCTGATGGGAAGGCGGGCTGGTTTGTAATTCTCTCTTTCGCAAGAGTTATAATGATTGATTTAACTACTTTCGCAAGAGGTATAATTGATAATTTAACTCCTGCGTGAAGAATGGAGTTTTCGCCTGAATTATTTGAATTTTATTGCTTTTCAGTTTAAGATGGACTGCCCTATTTCTGTGTGATAAAAATCACTTTTTATGTGATATTGGTCATTGCACCTGCATCCTAAATATGGTATAATTCTATCTCGAACCGATACCGTTTTTTTCATAAGTACGGTAAGAAAATGAACCACAAAGACACAAAGGCACAAAGGAGTAATTTGTTATTATTTTGTGTCTGAAAAAGATGGTAAGGGCCGGTTATTTGGGCTCGGTCAAACATCATCTCAATAGGGTTAACACGCCCCGACTCTTTTCGTGCCTTTGTGTCTCCGATGCCCTTGTGGTTATACCATATAACGATGATGTAAGAGTGCCAATTACAATGGGGTTTTACCATATTTGGCACTCATTTTTTCGTTCTATGGGATTTGACGAACGGGGACTTGTCGATCGCGCAAATAATCTTTTATTTCTGCGACACTCAGTTGACCATAATGTAACAAAGAGGCTAATAATGCCGCTTCTGCTTTTCCTGTGGTGACGGCTTCATAAATATGTTGACAATTGCCTGCACCCCCAGAGGCAATCACCGGAATTTCCACAAGTTGCGCGATCGTGCTAGTTAATTCTAAATCATATCCGGCTTGAGTTCCGTCGCAGTCCATACTGGTAACAAGAAGTTCTCCCGCGCCTCGTTGGGCGGCTTCCTGTGCCCACGCGATCGCGTCTTTGCCTGTATTTTCCCGTCCCCCGCGCACATAAACATCCCAACCCGGATTATGGGGATCTTGACGGCGACGGGCATCGATCGCGACCACAATACATTGATTACCAAAGCGATCGCTGGCTCTACTAATTAAATCGGGATCGCGAACGGCCGAAGAATTCATACTCACCTTATCAGCCCCAGCCCGTAACAAACTCTTAATAGTATCTAAATTTTGGATACCTCCACCCACGGTTAAGGGGATAAAAACCCGTTCCGCGGTGCGATAAACCACATCAATAATAATATCTCGGTCTTCGTGAGTCGCGGTAATGTCCAAAAAGACTAACTCATCAGCACCCGCGTCATTATAAATTTGAGCCAATTCAACTGGATCGCCCGCGTCCTTGAGATCCACAAAGTTGACCCCTTTCACCACGCGACCCGCTTTTACGTCCAAACAAGGCAATATTCTTTTCGCTAACATAGGTTTGAAGGAAGAAGGAAGAAGGAAGAGGGAAGAAGGAAGAGGGAAGAGGGAAGAAGGAAGAGGGAAGAAGGAAGAAGGAAGAGGGAAGAAGGAAGGAAGAAGGAAGAGGGAAGAGGGAAGAAGGAAGAGGGAAGAAGGAAGAAGAAAACTCCCCCAATGCCCAGTCTCCAATCC
>JBEDKD010000251.1:0-9743 GCA_041172365.1 Cyanobacteriota bacterium
ACAGAAATTACAAGGCTTCAGGAAGTGGTGATTTCAAGCATCACTACCACCACCCTACCTATTTTATTACCCATTTCCCATTACTAAATCAAACCACTTTTTCTAGGATAACTTGATAGAATTTATGGAGGACATTGACTTTATTACCAAAAGCACTTAGAAAAGCATCAATCCCTATTTTAGGATGATTATAATCGTGAGGTGCAGGCCAGTCATAATCATCAAACATCATCCAACCATTCTTTCTTAATAACCGCCAGGATAATATCGCGTCTTCTAAGACATCACTGGCAATATGAGAACCATCAATGTATATTAAATCATAACTGTTTAAAGGCAGCGATCGCAATACTTCTTGAGATGAGCCCACAATTTTCCGCACTTTTTCTGGATATCCCGTTAACGCGACATTAAAATCAAAACGAGACTCAATGGTTTGGAGAAGATTACTATCATATCCCATCGCGATATGTTCAACACTACCTGCAAAAGTATCAACGCAAGTAATTCTCGCAGACGAATGGGTTAGGACATTTTCTAATAACCAACAAGTCGATCGCCCTTCCCAACTACCAATTTCCAGAAAATTCAAACTGGGAACATTAGCAAACTTATCGAGAAGAAAACACTTCCACAGATTGGTATGATAACTAAACCAATCCGATGTAAATTGATAACCTTTTTCGCTAACATGATTAGCATATTCAGAGACTACAGTCTGAGAATCATCTTCTGTTATGACTTCTAAATTCATAAGATTTCATCAAGGTTAAACTCAAGGGACAATTAATGTAAATAGGCGACGCTCTGATCAACCGTACCCAAAAGAATTGCTATCGCTTCACTGGGTGTTCTAATTTCCAAATGCAACTAGAAAGCAAATTCGTAAAAATATGCGCGACAATAGGGACGAGTAAATTTCCCGTTGTTAAGGCACTAAACCCTAACAAAAATCCTACAATAGTTGCCCAAATCATATAGGGCCACTGTTGTAAACCCCCTAAATGCAAAATCCCAAAACACATACTTGATATTGCTAACCCACTGGGATTAAATCCTAACGCGGATAACATTACCCCTCGAAAGAGTAATTCTTCACTCATTCCTGGTAACAATCCTAACCAAATTAAATCCGGCCATAGTAAAGGTTTGAGTACCACTTCTAAATAAACATCGGCACTGCGTTGATAAGCTGGCCAGACTCGATAAATAATGGAACTGATTCCAGTAATTGCCAGCCCTAACGCGAGTCCCCAAACTAATGCTTTTGGGGTGAAACTAACGGGGACTAAAGAAATAGAACTTAGTAATAACCATACTTTCGCGATGACAAATAAAATCACCGCGGTGACACCCATTGCTATGAGCACTTGGGTGCGAGTTAATGGTTCTAATTCGGGTGTTTCAGGAAATTGTTCAGCCACTTTTTGAAGGAAGAATGATTAGGGAAGAAGGAAGAGGGAAGAGGGAAGAAGGAAGAAGGAAGAAGGAAGAGGGAAGAGGGAAGAGGGAAGAGGGAAGAAGGAAGAAGGAAGAAGGAAGAAGGAAGAAGGAAGAAGGAAGAAGGAAGAAGGAAGAGGTTTTTTGTTCTGAGATTTGGTTACGCGTGATGTGTTTTTTTCCTTTTTTTACTAATTTTTTCACCTTATATATAGCCCGTCTAAATCATTCATACAGATTTGTCAGAGTCGCGTTTTCGTGACAACCCCTGATCAATTGGGGCAACCACGGGGGGATTGCCCCTACATTAATTGTACAACTCATTCAGACTTACTATAGTTTGATGGAATTTATCCATCGAGGAGATGACGTAAGGGGGAAATTTCAGGGCGCAGCGCGGAAGGATTTATTCCTGCCCGTTGCGCGACTAATACTCCGATCGCGTCTAAATAAGAGTTTACCTGTATTGCTTTAATCCCTAATTTTTCGGGTGTAACTTGCATTTGAGTTTGATTTTCAGTAACCGCGATAATTTGCACATCCCGAAATTGACTCAAACTCAGAATAGCACTCCCACCACAAGCCGTCGCGGGAATAATTACGGAGTCTACTTGATTAGACCATACTGTATTAGCTATTGGGGATAAGTAAGGCGTAATAGATTCCTGAATATTGGTAATAAATTGAGGGGCTTTACTTAAACCCACTAAGACACAGGGTAAAAAAGTATAACCCAATTCTTCGGCCGCCGATCGCGGTGAGATATGGGGATCAAGGGGAAGAGGAGAAAGGGCGGGGGCGTGAGCACAGGGAATTTGAAAAGTTTTCACAATCAGATGGCTAATTACGGCTTCCGCCCCTGCCAAGGGATCAACTCCGTGCCCAAGACGATAATTTTCTAGCGCGATGCTATCTTCGGTATCGGGAAAACGGGCGACAACCGCGATCGCGTTAGCCCCTCCCCGATGAATTAAGGCATCCGCGGCTCTTAATAAACTATCGGGGTTGCCAATTGTTCCCCAAGACGCGCCAGAGGACGCGATTTGCAATTGCACATTTAAGGGTGCATCCGTAATAACATAATCAGTTAAACTTAATCCTAATGTGGCTCTGACGGCATCTACCGCTTGTAAATGTCGTAATTGTAAATCAGCTTCAATGGCGCGATCGAGAATTAAACCCACCCGGTTTTGATGCACCGGAGATAAGCCCCAATTGCCCGCGGCAAATTGATCTAATCCATAACCTTCCACATACAAAGCATTAGGAATAGGCCAATATAATTGGGCGCCATTGAGCACATTAGGATGAGTAATGAGGGTATCACAAACTTGCGCGATCGCCTTTGCCACGGGCAAAGCATCACCCGCGTAACCCCCAATGGACGCGCCAATGCCAGTGGGAACAATTAAGACAACAGTAAAGGGACGATTGCTCACGAGTCTTTAAACCGTAACAGCTTGTGGGCTCGATGAAATAGACACAATCCCTTCAATCAAAGCCTTTTGTCTGGGGACATCAACATCGGTAACAGCCCAGCGCAAAGGTTCCCCCTGTTTGGCAAGTTCCGTTTTAATGGCTTGATGGAGTTGTTCGGCTGTATCCGGTAAATCAACTTCCGCGGTAATAAAATGGGTAGTCATACAATGATTACTCCTTAGTAGTGCAAGAGATTTTGAGACGAAAGAGCTATTAATAGCCTACGTCTAGGATTTACCAAATTGACGCTGGTAAACAATTTCTTCTTTTTCCGTTTCAATTTTCAAATTGGAGCGCGGATAGGCGACACACAGCAGGGCAAACCCTTCCTTTTGTAATTCGGGACTAACTCCCATGCCTTCCTTTTGATCAACACTTCCCTCTAAAAGTTGCGCGGCACAAGTAGTACAGACTCCTGCACCACAGGAGGTTGGTAACTCAATCCCCTGAGCGTATGCCGCATTTAGAATAGTTT
This sequence comes from Cyanobacteriota bacterium, assembly GCA_041172365.1. GTDB lineage: Bacteria > Cyanobacteriota > Cyanobacteriia > Cyanobacteriales > Microcoleaceae > JBEDKD01. The sequence goes on from JBEDKD010000251.1 coordinate 3,395, forward strand.
GATTTTCGGGCACATCTATGGTATAGGTTTGCCCTTGATGGTGAATTTCAACAGTGTAAGTTTTGCTCATATTGTGATTTGTAACCCTGACGGTATTGTATCTGGTTTTTGCTCCGATGCTCCAAATTATTAATGATTTGCAACATTTGATTTGAGGGGGACTCTCACTGTTATCATATTCTCGACTAGGGTAAAATGGGGGTATAATCTCTGAAAAATAGCTGTCAATAGTTGTGTCTCCGGTGCAGGAGACTTTATTATGAAAGTTCAATCTGTTCAGATCAATTATTTCAAAAAATTTGAAAATTCTCCCCTATTTGATTTCACTGATGAAGAGACGGGGTTGGCACGGGATCTGATTGTTTTAATCGGAATGAATGGGACTGGTAAAACGACTCTTTTACACGCGATCGCGGCAACATTAGGCACGGCAACTGGACGGCTCCCCAAAATTTCCGATTTAGAATGGGCAGGATTTAATTATGAACTCCTAGGGAGCAACTGGGGAAGTTTTGAGCCGGAGGTGACTCTAAAGGTACAATTTTCGACATCAGAAATCAACGCGGTTCGTCAATTTCATCATAAATTAAAAAAGATGAACCGTGATTTAGTTCAGCCTGCACAACAGAATATCGTCACCCTGAGATGGCAATGGCCTGATGAGCGATCTCAAGCCCAAAATGCACCGGAATTGTTTCAATTTAAAGGACGAGAATACGCGAAGCAATTGCTTCGATCTGAAGGCTTTCAATTATTTGAGCAAGTGGGTACAGTCTTATGGTACACAGAGCAGAGAACCTCAACCAGTCTCACCACTGAAGATCCTCAACGCCGACTAGAAATTACTGAGGATATTTTACGCGATCGTCTTTCTAAGTGGAGGCAGTTTCATTATATTGAGAGAGGTAAAATTGGGCAATTACGAGTAGGACAAAAAGACTTGTATGCTGAAATTGAACAGGTTTACAAGGCTGTTTTTCCAGAACGAACCTTTGTCGGCCCGGTCCCACGAGAGAATATAGATGACATCTTAAGTGAACCCTGGTTTTATCTGCACGACGGCAAAAATCAGTATGAAATTTCTGAGATGTCTGGGGGGGAACGTGCCATATTTCCTATGTTAATGGACTTTGCTAGTTGGCATATCCATAATTCCGTCATTCTGATTGATGAAATTGAGTTACACTTACATCCCCCTATGCAACAACTATTACTTAGAGCTTTACCTAAGTTGGGAAAAAATAATCAATTTATCATTACAACGCACTCAGATTATATTGAAGAATTAGTCCCTGAAGCACATATCATCCGACTAGAGGAGATGTGTAATTTATGAGTGTTGTTAGTGGCAAAGTTATTTTCTGCGAGGGCAAGGAAGAGAGTTTAGACATGAGACTGCTCCAAAAAGTAGTGGAAAACCTCCAAGAGCAGCCTACAATTGTTCCCGCAGGTAGTAAATTTACCTTGTCAGTCTTTGCTCAGGGTTACTTTTCCAAGGCATCGACAAATCGAAAGGGCATAATTTTTCGCGATCGAGATTTCGATACCAACCCTACTGAAAAGATTCAATTACTCGAATTCAAACCGATGTTTCTCTCCCATCGTGCTTGTGTAGAAAACTATCTATTAAACGCGGATCTAATTCATGCTTATTGGGTGACAAAGTATCAGGAGAAGCAAGATAATCCTACTTCTAAATGGGGTCATAAAAATTCACCCGGAATTGAGGATATTTCTGCATGGATCGAAAATGCAGCTAAGAGCTTATTAGAGTATCAAGCTGTGCGATGGGCTTTGGCTGATTTGTTACAGTCGAGTACCAGTAGAACCCAGCTTAAAACAACATGGACAGGTGCAAGTGGTAAACTTCCTCAATCTCTAGCATTGCCCGACTGCAAAACTGCTGCCCTAGAATTAATTAACCAATTTAGACAGGCTGTTGAAACCGTCACCCAAGAAAAATTTGAAGCTAGTGTTACTAGATATCAACAACTGTTTAACCAAGATACTTTTTGGGAACAGAAACAGTATTTGATCTGGTTTCACGGCAAAGATATTCAGAAAGCTATGCAGATTCAGAAATCTCAGTATATTTCTCTGGATAATTTCTTTCCTTGGGCGATTAATCAACTTGACATAACTCAACATCCTGATATAGTACAATTACAGGAAAAAATTAAACAGCCATAGCCAGCCAGTTATAACCTCACTTAATTAATATGTCAAAAATCTTAATCAATCAATTCTACACTAACCTAGATAACCTCATTCAATACGGCGGTTCCCGTAAAGAAACAGCCATCCGTACCGCGTTTCAAACCCTCTTAAACGAATATTGTAAAACGAAAAACTTTCTCCTAGTTCCCGAATTAGAATATCGCACAACTTCCGGTAAAACTGTTAACCCAGATGGCACTGTTAAAGATGCCATCCGTTTAGACTATGGTTACTGGGAAAGCAAAGACGAATATGATAATTTAGACAAAGAAATAGAAAAGAAATTAGCTAAAGGTTATCCCAACGATAACATCCTATTTGAAGACTCGCAAACTGCCGTTTTAATCCAAAAAGGCCAGGAAGTAATGCGGGTGCCCCTGCGAGATGAGCAGAAATTAGACGCGATTCTTAATACTTTTCTCAATTATACTCGTCCCGAAGTTAAAGACTTTCGTGAAGCTATAGAAGCCTTCCAAGCTGACTTACCCACTATTTTAGACACTCTGCGAAAAATGATTGATGCACAATCAATCAATAACCCAAAATTTCAGCAAGCTAGAGATAAGTTTTGGCAAGTTTGTCAAGATTCAATTCACCCGGATATCACCTTAGAAGATATCCGAGAAATGATGATTCAACATATTTTAACGGAAGATATCTTTATTAGCATCTTTAATGACTCACAATTTCACAGAGAAAATAATATTGCCCGTCAGTTACAAGAAGTAATAGAAACCTTTTTTACTGGTGCGACTAAACGCAACACTTTAAGCACTATTGAACGTTATTATGCCGTCATTCGTCGCACCGCGGCAAATATTTATAATCATCACGAAAAGCAGAAGTTTCTTAAAGCCGTTTATGAGAATTTTTATCAAGCATATAATCCCAAAGCCGCGGATAGATTGGGAATAGTTTATACTCCTAATGAAATCGTGAGGTTTATGATTGAAAGTGTCGATTATTTATTACATCAACATTTTGGGAAAATTCTCGCGGATCAAGATGTGGAAATATTAGATCCCGCGACGGGAACGGGTACTTTTATTACGGAATTAATCGAATATTTACCCAAAAATAAGTTAACTTATAAGTATCTTAATGAGATTCACTGTAATGAAGTCGCGATTTTACCTTATTATATTGCTAATTTGAATATTGAGTTTACTTATCAGCAGAAAATGGGTAAGTATGAAGAGTTTGCTAATATTTGTTTGGTGGATACTTTAGATCATGCTGGGTTTGAGGGTAAACAGTTAGATTTGTTCGCGATGACGGTGGAAAATACCGCGAGAATTAAACGACAAAACGATCGCGCTATTTCGGTGATTATCGGCAATCCTCCTTATAATGCTAATCAGCAAAACGAGAACGAAAATAATAAAAATCGCGAATACCCCGCGATCGATCAACGGATTAAAGCTACTTATATTAAAGAAAGTACCGCGCAAAAAACGAAACTTTATGATATGTACTCCCGATTTTTTCGATGGGCTTCTGATAGATTAGGAGAAAATGGGATTTTGGCATTTGTCACTAATTCATCTTTTATTGAGGCGCGAACTTTTGACGGTTTTAGAAAGGTAGTTAGTCAGGATTTTAGTCATATCTATATCATTGATTTAGGTGGAGATGTTAGAAAAAATCCCAAAATTTCAGGAACTAAACATAATGTTTTTGGGATTCAAACTGGGGTGGCGATTAGTTTTATGGTGAAAAAACAGTCAAATCAGAAAAATGTACCTTGTCAAATTTTTTATACTCGTAGAGATGAGTTTGATACTGCTGAAGATAAACTCAAGTTTTTAGCTTCGATATCTTTTGCTAAGGTAGATTTTTCTCCTGTTACTCCTGATGCTCAAAGTAATTGGATTAATTTAACCGATAATAATTTTGATAGTTTATTACCTTTGGTTGAGAAAAATACTAAATTAGCGAAAAATCCAGAATATGAAAAAGCTTTATTTAAGTTTTTCTCCACCGGAATTTCCACTAATCGTGATCAATGGATTATTGACTTTAATCAAGAAAGATTATCTAATAAAATGATGTTTTTTGTTAGTATTTACCACAACTTTAATAATTTTAAGAAGCAGATTAAATGGTCAAGAAATCTTAAAGAAAGATATCACAAAGGATTAAAAGAAGAATTTAAAGAAAGTCAAATTATACCTTTTTGTTATCGACCATTTTGCCCTAGTTTTATTTATGATTCCATTGTATTTATTGATGAAAGAGGATATGCTAAACAACTAGGTAAAGAAAAACTGGCTATAGCTATTTCTGGAAAATCTCATAGTAAACATTTTCAGTGTTTCACGTCAAATTTATTAGTGAGTTTAGACACTTTAGAAAAAACTCAATGTCTCCCACTATATCGCGACACCGAAGCAGGGGAAAAAATCGACAATATTACCGACTGGGGTTTACAGCAATTTCAAACCCATTATCAGGACAAAACCATCAACAAGTTAGATATATTTCATTATGTTTACGCGGTTTTACATCATCCCGACTATCGGCAAAAATACGCAGAAAACCTAAAACGAGATTTTCCCCGTATTCCTTTTTATGAGGATTTTTCTCAATGGGTAAAATGGGGTAAAAAACTCATGGATTTACATATTAACTATCAGACGGTAAAACCTTATAAATTAACCCGTGTTGACCTGCCCATAAAATCACCTCAAAAAACACCAAAAACCCTACTAAAAGCCGATAAAACCGAAGGGAGCATTATTTTAGATGATGTTACGACTTTAGAGGGGATTCCTAAAACTGCTTGGGAGTATAAATTAGGCAATCGTTGTGCCTTAGAATGGGTGTTAGATCAATATAAGGAAAAGAAACCGAAAGATCCGACTATTGCCGAAAGATTTAATACCTACAAATTTGCGGATTATAAGGAAAAGGTAATAGAATTGTTAGCACGAGTTTGTACTGTCAGCGTGGAGACGATGACAATTATTGACTCAATGGAGTAATAAGAGGTATATTTCCGGGTTTAATTTTAGCATAATTTAATTGACAAAAAAGCGTGATTGTGATAGGATGAAAAATCTATTAAACATCTCAAAACAGTCTTTTTCCCAAAAGAGATGTTCCGTTAAGTTACCCGACGGGAAATTTGTTTATGCCCTAAGATATAAGGCAAAAGTTTCGCAATATTTCTGGCATCATCAATGCCTCGGTGATGGGTTCCTTCTAGTGTTAAACCTGCCATTTCCAAAGCTTGTGCCATTCCATACTTTTTTGGTAAGCCTTGGGTTTCACTAAATAATTGTTTGAGGTTAATGTGAGGATAGGCAATAGGAAAGGACACTTTATGAAAGTTGCTGTCTTGTTGAAATTGTTTACGATCGTAGTCACCCCAGGAACAAAATACACCATTTGAGTAACCAGATAGCCACTTTTTCAAAAGCGCGATCGCGTCCGGGTAAAGAGGAGCCTGATCAACTTGTGTTTGAGAGATCGATGTTAAAACTTGACAGAATTGTGTGAGAAGGGGATCGCGAATCGGTTGAATAAAAGATTGAAATTCATCAATGATAGTTAAGGTTTTTGCCTCTACCATAACCGCTCCGATTTCAATAATCTCCATTTCATGCTGTTTGATAGTTCCTTTGTCGCAGCAGGTGGCTTCCAGATCAAGCACCAAATAGTAGTTGTACTGTTTTAAATCCATATCAGTTAAACAGAAAATAAAGGATTAATCGACAAATGTTCGCATCCGGGGGAGGGATCGCCATTTTAAATTTGGGATTAAGACTTTCATTGCCCAATTAAAAATCCTTCGCGATCATAATTGACTAGAGTTAAGAATGGAAATTAAACACCTTAAGTATTGGGTTGGTAGTTGTGCCTCGATGCCCCAATGCAGGCTGGAAGCCTGCACTACTTTATTAAATGTTCATTCCTTGCCCCAATGCAGGCTGGAAGCCTGCACTACTTTATTAAATTTTCATTCCTTACAGGAAAAGATTAAGGCGCGATAGGAATAATTTACTAGAGTTAGTACCTCATTCAGATAGAATTATAACCTGTTACAAACCCATCCACAAACCCTTGTCAAACCCTCAAAATAATGATGTATTGCGACTATCTAGTGCAAATTCTCACCGCGCGTGTCTAT
>JBEDKD010000252.1:0-4077 GCA_041172365.1 Cyanobacteriota bacterium
CAAACCCTAATTGGGGGTGGGGATCTTTCGCCAACAAATAAATATACCCAGCCCAATTATTTATAAACTCGCCGCGCAACCGCGATGCCAAATTGTCCTAACTATCCGGGCGACTGCTATATAGCAGAATGAATAAGGCATTACTCGGTTAATTTTGGCTAATTTCTTGAGAGGAAACCAGGTTAAAAGACCTGTTTTTTTGTAATAAGAATGAACCACAAAGGCACAGAGGACACAAAGGAAAGAAAAGACAGAGGATATTATCGCATAAGGAATGTCGAAGTGTTCGCAAACCATTTAAAATCTCCGTCTTGGTGTCCTAATTGACTTTATGGTTCATTTTATTTCCCCTCTTGTCCTCATTTTTTTTTCAAGGCAGATAATGAAACGAAAAAGCTCTAAGGGGGATAGTATATCGGCTGAAGTACAGCCTATCTCTCTGGTAGCAATGGGTTATTTCTTGGCCGTAATTGCTACTGTTATCTGGGCAGGTAACTTTATTATTGCCAGAGCTTTTAATGAGGATATTCTCCCGGTGGGTCTAGCTTTCTGGCGATGGGCGATTGCTGTTGTGAGTTTGACACCATTTGCCCTACGGGTGACAGTGGAAGACTGGAAATTGATTGAAAAAAATCTCCCCTATTTGGCTTTATCGGCGTTGTCAGGGGTGACGGTTTTTAACACTTTAATCTATATTGCAGGTCAGACAACGCACGCGATGAATTTGTCTTTAATCGCGGCTTCTTCTCCCATTTTTATCGTACTCATGTCTCGTCTTTTTTATGGGGAAATTATCTCCTTGAGACGTGCCACGGGCATCATAGTCGTGCTGATTGGTGTCCTATTGTTAATCACGGGAGGCTCCTTACAGAGACTTTTGAGCATTTCCTTCGCGATCGGCGATCTGTATATGCTGTTGGCTGCGGTTATCTTCGCGGGCTACGCGATGCTAGTAAAGCGTAAGCCGCCCAACCTGCGCCTAACAAGTTTTGCGTTATGCACTTTTAGTTTAGGGCTGTTGTTTTTAGCGCCCTTCTATGCACTGGAATCTTGGATTTATCATCCTGTCGTTTTTAATCCTTCGATCGCGCTTGCCTTAATCTACGTTGGGATTTTTTCATCGGTGGTGGCGTTTCTGGCATGGAATAAGGCGATTACCCTTATCGGTCCTTCCCGCACGGCTTTAATCTATTACCTGATTCCCGTTTTCAGTGGCATCGCGGCATGGCTTCTCCTCGGTGAAGTCATCACTGGGCTACATATCTTCAGTATGTTGCTGATCATCTTCGGCATTATTATGACTAACCGCTGATGCCCGTTGAAAAGAAACTGGGTTAGGGGAGGCTGTTGGTGTTAGTAATAACGGGTTAATTAGGGCTAATTTTTTGAGAAGAAACCCGATTTTTAAACTTTTTTTTTGATGATAATGAACCACAAAGGCATAGAGGACACAGAGGAAGTGTTAAAATTATCTGGAGGGAAAAAATCGGATGAAAATATTTTTTTCCCTATTGTTTAATTTTTATCTTCCTTTTCCGAGTCATCTTTTACACCAACCTGATATTATCCAAAAATCATTGATGATTGAGGACGCGATCGCGCTCCATAATATCCCCTAATTTGTCATAGCATTTACCCCAGAAATGTTTAATCTCGCCACAAAAGTGAACACAAGAAGTAATACACCACAAAGACACAAAGACACTAAGTAAGAGGGAATTCAGAGGCAGGAAGTCAGAGGAAGTAATATAATCATTTAAACGTATATTGAGAAATTAAAAAAAACAGTCACAGTAAGAATTGGCTAGATTTAACGTGTCTCATTTTTATTTGGAATGACTATAGTAATGAACCTTTTTAGCAGGTTAAGATTTTTTTGTGTATTTTTTTTTATTTCCCAAAACAAAACCGGGTTATCCCTCAAGGATTATTAAAACTTAACGTTTGGGCGATTAACCCGAAGCAAAACTTATGCTTTGCCGGGATTGAATCACTAATCAATGGCTCTCCTGATTTTCCATAACTTATTTAGCCAGCCCTATTTACACTTACCAATTCAGTAGGATTAATCATTAATTCTTCCGGGTGAATGGGTTGATTTTCTAATACCATAGTTGTACTCGCGTTAATTTGAAATCCAATGCGCTCATAAAAACTTTGTTGATAAGTTGTCATTAAATAAACCCGCTCGACTCGACACATCAAGGGATGACTTAATACTGTTTGTACTAATTTTCTCCCTAATCCCCCTCCTTGATAGTCTGGATGTATGACGACATCCCATATTGTTGCCCGATAGACTCCATCTGATGTGGCACGGGCAAATCCGATCATCCGATCGCGCTCCCAGACACTTACGACGGCTTGACTATGGGCGATCGCGATTTCCAAATCCTCTATTTTGCGAGTTCTTGCCCAAAATGCCGCGACTTCAAAAAGGGCTTTTAGTTGGGGGAAATCCACACTATTTTGCCCTTCACAAAATTGAATATTACGATAATCTTTTGCGGTTGATTCCATTTTAAAATCCATTTTTTAGGGAAAAATCAAGGGCTTATGGAAGGGATAAAATTCTATAGAAATTTCTCAATAGTAAAAAAACTCGCAACAGGGTTGCGCCCTGTTAGCTCCGATGGATATGATTGAGAATCACTATAGTCGCGCTCCTTAATAAATATTAAGTATCCCTAGTCTTACTCTATACAAACTTAGACTTATAAAAAAGTTCACGGCACACATTTCTTTAATTTTTTTGGAGAAAGATACTCAGAAATTTGGCGATACCAGTTAATCTGGGTGCAAAAGTGAGCCCAAGGGAGAGCCTTCTGGTTTCCATACCCGACGGCATCGGGAGCATCTCTCATGGAGATAACCTTGATGACTCCATTGGAAACTTGTCGGACTTTCCCACAAACGGAGAATTGGAGTCCAAAGGTTTATTGGGTGGAAGTGCCTAAGTCTTGACGTTATTATATCCTGTGATGTCATGTATTTCTTACCATTAATCATATTAGGGATTTTACCAGAGCAAAGTTAGCGCGAAGGCTTCGCGGAGTGCTACACACACAGGACGCGATCGCGGCATCATGTTAACTTTTCCAATTAACCATATAAGAGAAAATATGATAGAATGAGTTGAGTTAAGAAAAGGTAGTTAAGATGGTAACAATAACATCACCACCTCCACAATTAAAAGAGTCTGCTCCTGTCTCTAACCCTGTCATTTTAAAAGGGGTTAGCTGGTCAACTTATAAAGCATTAATGGCAGACGTAGGAGACGATCGCGCTTGGAGAATTGCCTATAATCAAGGAGTGTTAGAAATCAGAATGCCACTAGAAGAACATGAAGAACCGAAACGACTTATCGAAAGTTTTATTGAAGCAATAGTCGATGAGTTAGAAATTGAACTCAGGAGTCTAGGTTCATTGACTTTGGAACGGGAAGAATTAAGCCGTGGAGTTGAACCTGATAGCTGTTTCTATATTCAAAATGAATCAGTTGTCAGAGGAAAAAATATCAATCTACCGGAAGTTCCTCCCCCAGACTTAGTAGTAGAGTCTGATTATACAAGTTCTTCCCTTGATAAATTCTCTCTCTATGCTTCTTTGGGAGTTCCTGAACTTTGGAGATATACACGACAAATGTTACAAGTTTATCGACTTGTCGAGGGAAATTATGAAATTTCGGAGCAAAGTTTGGCTTTTCCTTTTTTACCTATTGCCGAAATTCCGGGTTTTATTGAACAAAGTAGAAACATCGGACAACGAGCCGCGGTACCTTTATTTCGCCAAAGAATTAGAGAGATTGTATCCGATAAAAGTTAGCGCGAAGTCTTACGGGCTAAGGGCCGACAGTGCCAACGGCGTGCCCCTTTTCCTTTATTCCCCTAACTCCCTCTAAATCCACCTTAAGATGTCAGGGCTATTTCATTAATAGTGGTTGGAGATATCTAATGACTCATTCAGTCGTCTTCAGACGACTTTAGCTATGAGACAGGGACTTAAGTCCCTGGCGGGTGTCCCCATAATCCATCAGCCTTGTCTTAAGAAGGGGGACTTTTAGAGAAGCGGGGGGGG
>JBEDKD010000253.1:0-6146 GCA_041172365.1 Cyanobacteriota bacterium
ATTCCTTCTTCCTTCTTCCTTAGTGCCTTAGTGCCTTTGTGTTTCATTCCATCTTCTCTTCCTTAGTGCCTTAGTGCCTTTGTGTTTCATTCCATCTTCTCTTCCTTAGTGCCTTAGTGCCTTTGTGTTTCATTCCATCTTCCATCTTCCTTCGCTTTCTTGAGGGCGGGCACGGGGGCACCGCCCCTACAACGGAGAAAGCCGATCGCGCTTCCTACGCGATATCCGGGGGAATAGTCCCAGTGGGACGAGAAACGCGATATTCTTCCAAAGCAGAGCGAAATAAATCCTGTACCTGTTCCCTCATTATTTCCGTCCCCGTTGCCAAATTCCCCCCAGTTTCAAAGAAAACTAAACTATCCAGATTAGGAAGCGCGATCATTTGAAATAAAATATGAGTCACAGGAAGCGCGATCGCGATTTCTGGAGCCTTCGGAGTCCGAAACGATAAAGCATCTGTGTGAGAAGAGAAAGCATAAATCACTCGTTTAGACAGATCCGGCCGCATTCGATGACTCAGGGTAGTTAACACCAAACGCTGATCAAGGGTTTGTAAGAGATAATAATCAAGATGTTGAAGCTGTTGGGCTAAACGTTTCAACACCGGTCCGATCGCGTCCACAATCAGAGGTGTAGTACCATCTTGGGGAGCATTATCAATCAGGGTTTGTATTTGTTGATCTAAATCCATTGTGAAATTTGAGAGTTGAGATGAGTGGGAGAAAAAATATCTTCATGATGCTCTCCCCTAGTTTAGTAGTCTCTGTGCTACGGTCGTAAAAGCATTAATCTGCATGAGGGAAAATTGTCAGAGCGTGGAAACCATTTTTCGATTACTATTCGACGAGTTCCAAAAATTGACTCGCGCCTCGGTGGAAAATTGCCACGACATCGCGACTCGTCTATCTACAGAAGTGGAACGGATATGCACCGAAAGCAAACGTATTCAAGCTTCTGGTGAGATAGAAAATTGCGCGATCGAATTAGCCCAACATCGTCTCCAACAATGTCTTCGCTATTATCGACTCGGTTCGCGTCAAGGCCGTGTGGAACTTCACAGTGTCTTGAGTGCCATTATCTATCGCTATATTACACCCCCCCAACAGCAATCAAGTTATCAAGCACGTTTGGAATTGATTCAAGATTTTCTGCAAAACTTTTATGTGGAAAGTTTAAATGCTTTTCGTCGTGAAACTCATTTACCTGCTGATTATAGTCCCCGCACCTTATTGGAATTATCAGAATATATGGCGTTTACCCAGCGTTACGCGAAACGCCGTATTTCTCTGGGAGGAGGGCGCACTCAACAGTTAATTATTTTACGCGCTCAAACTTTTTCCCAACAACAACCCCAGGAAACCTCCGTTGACATTGAACTCTCTGCCGAAAGCCCCTCCCAGGATTCGGAGTCCACTGGAAATGATTCTACCCTCTCACGGGTACGAGAAATCCTGGTTGCCCGAGCCTCTCAATCAGATGATGACTCTTTACGCAAAACGGTTATTAAAGAATTAATGACTTATTTGCACCAAAAGGATCAAAAAGAGTGCGCGGATTACTTTTCTTTACGTTTACAAGATTTACCCACTCACGAAATCGAAGCGATTTTGGGGATCTCCCCCCGTCAACGAGATTATTTACAACAACGCTTTAAATATCATCTACTTAAATTTGCTTTCTCTCATCACTGGGAATTAGTCCATGAATGGTTAGATGCAGATTTAGACCAGAATTTGGGCTTAACTGCTCAACAATGGCAATTTTTTCTGAGCAAAATTAACTCCGAGCAAGAGACTTTGTTAAGGTTAAAACAACAAGGCTTACCCGATGACGCGATCGCGCCAACCTTGGGATGTACCGTAGCCCAGTTACAAAAGCGGTGGTATAAGTTACTAGAGTTAGCCTGGGAATTGCGAAATCGTCCTGTATCCGGATCAGGGGCATTAACTGATGAATAACGAATCGAATCAAGAAGCTGATGTATTTGAAACTAACTTCTTTAATTGGTTATTAGAGAAGCCTGATTTTGATACATCCCTCTCATCGGCAGATAACATCAATCCCGTCACCGATTTACCAGATGATACCAGTTTACCATTCTGGGAAGGGGAGGAATTAGATCCCCTAGAGTCGGAAGAGTTTGATGATTTCCCGCCAAATAGTTCAACTCCTCACTTATTAGAGTGGGCGCAATACGAAGGAGAAGTACCAACCGTGGAAAATCGTTTTTATGCTTTATTGAAAAAACGCCTGAAGGCTGAAATTCAAAGCCATCCCCCTCGCTTCCCCTGGGAAATGAGTTTTGTTGAGGATGAATTTGATTATCCAGAAAGTTATATAGATGAACAAACTTTGCCATCTTATCTCTGGAGTCCCCAAGTTCAAAATCTACGTTGGGGGTTATCTCGCCTTCCTATTACTGAAAGTCTGTTTACCAAATTATTAGAACCCTGTCAAAATCTCCTCTTTGCTACCCTGGGCAAAGGCGCGAAATTACTTCAAGTGGTGGAAAACTTATTTCCGGGGCAGTCGAGACAGTTAAATGATGTCGCGGGGTTAGTCCTCAATGGCGCGTTACGGGCGACAGAAGTGGTTATCCCTGAATATGATAGCGCGACATTGGAACAACAGATGGTTTTGTCTTTAATCGCGACTCTGGAAATTTTTGACTCTCTGACGTTGATTTGTCCGTTAAATGACCCCCCCACGGCACGGAATTGGCAAACCAGTATTGGGCTTTTGAATCTCAGAGCTCAATATCAAAGCAGTGCCCATCATTTTAATGGTCGTTGTTTACGCGTAGAGTGTGAGTTACCCGATGGTGGCAGTATCCATCTCCAATTCGGTGATGATGAAGCCAGAGCCCAAAGGTTCGATCGCGGTTATTTGAGTGTGGAATTATTTGATCCACAACCCGATCGTCTTTATTCTCTCTCCATTGAATTACCGAATCACGATGATTACCCCCTAAAATTTGCCATTTGTCCGACGTTAACTATAAATGGGTAAAAGAAATAGGCATAATGGAGAAGGAAACGGCACTGCCCTATCCCTACCCGATCATCCATTAAGCACTACCCATGACGAAAACCAATAAATTGCAGAAAACACCAATTTTTGCGAACTTGTGGCGACGTTTACAGGAAATCCCACCACCACAAACGGAGGAGTCTATTCTCCTGCGGGTATTGGTACAACTTCTTGTCTGTGTCGGGATTATCGCGACGGATGTAGCCATTGAGGAACCGGAAAACCTCTGGGCCATTCCTGTGAGTCTGGTGGGCGCAACTTGGAGTTGGTATCGTCGTAAAGAGCGCAATATCGCGATGAAGTTTGCGATCGCGATGACAATGTTAGTCGCGTTGGGATTATTTTTTCAGCGTTTATTGGGAGAGTTAAATGATACCCGATTGGTATTAGCTCAACTTTTAATTCAGTTACAAGTGCTTCATAGTTTTGATTTACCCCGTCGCCGTGATTTAGGGTATTCAATGGTGATTGGGTTGATTTTATTGGGAGTCGCGGGTACTCTTAGTCAAACTTTGACTTTTGGACCGGTTTTATTGGTGTTTTTGGCGATCGCGATTCCCACATTAGTCCTTGATTATCGCTCGCGATTAGGTTTAGAACCCCTTGAGAGCAAGAGAAAGAAGGGTGAAAGTAAAAAGAATATTTGGAAGAGTTTCAAGGGGACTTTATCGTTTAAGGGATTCGCGGTGATTTTATTGGCAACCGTCGCGATCGGTTTAACAATTTTTGCTTGTTTACCCCGTGTCCCCGGTTATCAATTACGCACATTTCCCGTCAGTGCTCCGATTCAATATCAAGGGGAATTTGATACTCGTAAAATTAGTAATCCGGGTTATCTGCGTGGGGGAAATAAAGATGGAAAAGGAGGGGGACGTGGCCGTAGTCCAGAAAAGGGCGCGGGGGAAGTAGATCAAGATTATTATTATGGTTTTAATACGACGATTAATCAAAATTTACGCGGGGAAATGAAACCCAAGGTTTTGATGAGAGTGCGATCGCAAGCCCCCGGATTTTGGCGAGTTTTAGCCTTTGATCATTATACAGGTCAAGGATGGGAAATTTCCCGTAATAACCAAAGTGCAAAAATAGCGCGATCGCGTTGGTCCTATCAATTTTACCTCCATCATTATCCCAATGCACCTCGCACTCAAGAGGTGATTCAAAGTTTTACTTTAGTGTCGGATATGACGAATTTAATTCCGGCTTTGGCTAAACCCAAGGAGTTATTTTTTCCGACGGAAGATATCGCGGTTGATACTGAGGGCAGTCTGCGATCGCCTGTGGATTTACAACAGGGTTTGACTTATACTGTCATTTCTAATGTGCCTTATCGCGATCGTAATGTTTTATCAAAAACCAGCACAAATTACGATAAAAATATTAAAAAATATTATCTAGGAGTACCGCCAGAAATTGCCAAGAAAGTGCGCGAGAAAACTGAAGAAATTTTAGCGGCAAAATCCAGAGTCGCCAAATCCGAAAAAGTGATAGATTCACCCTACGAAAAAGCCTTATATTTGGCACAATATCTCAAACAAAATCCCAATTATAAATTAGAAAAAGCCGCGCCTTTCTTGGGTGATACGGAAGATTTAGTTAACGCGTTTCTTTTTGGTTATCAAAATAGTCCCATGGGAAAAACAATTACAGGAGGTTATCCCGATCATTTTGCTACAGTAATGACGATAATGTTACGTTCGATTGGGATTCCGGCGCGTGTAGTCGCGGGATTTGACCCCGGTCAATTTAATCCCTTTACCGGGTTATATATTGTGAAAAATACCGATGCTTATTTAATGACAGAGGTGTTTTTTCCGGGGCATGGTTGGGTTCCCTTTAATCCCATTCCGGGTTATCCTTTATACCCACAATCGATCGAAGATAATCAAACGTTTAGCGCCTTAGAAACATTTTGGAAATGGATCGCGGGTTGGTTGCCTTCTCCTGTAACTGGTTGGTTAAATGGTGTTGTCGGTGCAATTGTTACCTGGTTAGCTCAAGTGATTTCCTGGTTTTTAGGGTTATTTTCTAAAGGTTGGCAGGGGACTTTAATGGGATTACTTGTCGCGATCGGGGGTGGTTTTGTGGGTTGGTTAACTTGGCAAGGTTGGCGAAAATGGCGATATCGTCGTTGGTTAGGAAAATTAGCACCGATAGAGGGTATTTATCAGGAAATGTTGCAGGATTTAGCCCGGAAAGGCTATGCTAAACATCGATCGCAAACTCCCATAGAATATGCCACGTCAATGCGACAGTATTCTTCTATTGATGAAGCAGAAATTATAGAGGAAGTATCACAAGCTTATATGCGTTGGCGTTATGGTGGATATGGAGCGAATATCAGTCAATTACGTCAATTAGTGCAGAATTTAAAACGGGCACAGTTAAAGAAATTAAAAGCACGTTTGTTTCGGTAGTAGGTTGGGTTGAATAGAGAAAGAAAGTGATAGAAAAAATCACACTTTTATTCAACCCAACCTACATCTTTTATTCAACCCAACCTACCTCTGACGTGAAATTGCTTGAGCCTAGGATGCTGTACTTGTCAAAAATGTAAGCTTTGGCGTGGAGAAACTGGTTTTTATCTCCATTTGCCCCAAACAACCTGACATGAATGTGCTCTTGGTGGAGGTAGGCAATCAAGCGGTTATCTGTTGTTTGTAAGCCAGGTTAAAGTCGTCGATTTTACCCTCTAGCTACTGTTGAAGGTTGCGGCGAAGGTGGTGGATTAAATCAATGCGATCGCTCTCTGCTGGTCTAATGGTGGGGTCGCGTCCAATTAGGAGTCTGAGACTGGTTAGGGCGTTCATGGCATCCTCTAACCGCACCCATGCCTCAATACGGAAGAAGCCCGTGGCGATGTCGAGAACGAGTTGGCGATCATCTTTGATTAGGGCTTTGAGGACGGTTTCGAGTTTGTGTTCGGAGTTGTCGATGTAGTCAGGTAGGGACATTTAGTTTATTCGGCTCTACCAAAGTTGTCATGTGAAATTACAAAAAAAAATCACAATCTTCTCAAAAAAATAAAAAAATGACAGTGGAAACATTGTATAATTGACATTGTGGTACTTTTAATGCTTAAATAAAATAAGCCCAAAACCCTGAAAAAGACGTGA
>JBEDKD010000254.1:0-5078 GCA_041172365.1 Cyanobacteriota bacterium
ATCGCGCCGGAGAGATTATTGCACAAAGCGCGATCGTGCCTCAATTGATCAAACAATTACAATCCCGTCAATAATATCATCTTGGAATCATGGAATAGTGATTTTTTGTAGGTTGGGTTGAGCACAGCGAAACCCAACGAATCTGTTGGGTTTCCGATATGTTGGGTTAGCATCTCAAAGAAGCCTATAGCAATCCCAATTGAGTCGTAACAAATTTAATGTCAAGAATAGGAGCGCGTTGGCGTAGCCTGTGCGTAGCACAATCGTCTCGCGTTGGAATAGTTTCGGCGCAAGCCAGCCAGATGCTCGCACTCCGAAAACTATCACAACCTATTTAGTATTGCTATAATAGCTTACATGAGATGTAAATGTGGAACGGGCTAATGCCTGTCACAGGCAAGATGCCTGTGCCACAAGTTTCACCTCTCAAAGGTGAAAACTATATCAAGTAATCCGGGTGCATTTTCCCAAAATGATAAGTATAACGGCTTGTCACTTTGGCCGGATTTTTCCTCTGGGAATGACACATTTTTGATCATCAATGAGAATTTGTACTCAGTGGGAGCATCTCACATTATGCAAAAAAAACTGTCGTGGGAGCGTCTCGCTCCCTAGCCCGATCCCGCCCGGAGCGAGATGTTTGTGCTACGCCAACCTACTACGAATTTATGACATTGAGATGCTCCCCTCCCGTACTCAGTAAGATAGGCGACAAGGTATATTACAAAAAGATGTGCGGAAGATGGGTTTTAAAGCTGTCTCTTCCGATGGAACTTCATGTAAAAGCGGAAGGTGGGTTTTAATGCTATCTCTTCCGATGGAACTTCATGTAAAATTGGTATAACAGGCAAAAGTTCTAGGGAAATCAAGGCATCTTCCCACAAAACAGAAAAAATCACCATAAAATGAGATATGGGATAATAAAAGCATCTCCAAAATTAATAACTTTTGATTAATTTTGGATAAAAAATATGACTGCCGAACAAAGGAGACTCCAAGAAAGCCGCGACTCTAATATCCCTTGGAAAAAATGGGGACCGTACCTCAGTGAACGACAATGGGGAACAGTGCGCGAAGATTACAGTGATAATGGAGATGCTTGGAATTATTTTACTCACGATCAGACGCGATCGCGTGCCTATCGTTGGGGAGAGGACGGTCTCGCGGGAATTTGTGACGACCATCAAACACTCTGTTTTGCTCTGGCATTATGGAATGGTAATGATCCCATCCTCAAAGAGCGACTATTTGGATTGACCAACAGTGAAGGGAATCACGGGGAAGATGTCAAGGAATATTACTTCTACCTTGATAGTACCCCCACCCACTCCTACATGAAATATCTCTACAAATATCCCCAGGCTGCTTATCCTTATGAGGACCTAATCCTCACCAATCGTAACCGTAGTCGGGACGAATGGGAATACGAACTACTCGATACAGGGATTTTTGACCGCGATCGCTATTTTGATGTCTTAAAACCAAAAATTCAACCCGCGCAGGCGGGTTTCCTCTGTGCCGATCGCGGTTTTAACCGCCCGGTCAAATTAATTCGGCTTTATCGGTGGTTAAGTAAAATCAACACAAAAACATACAATTGATTTTACCTACCGACTTAAGGTTGCTGATCGCGCCTCGGAAACCAGGGGCGATCGCGCCTAACCAGAGGGGCGGGCAACAAAGATCATCTTATGAGGAGAAGAGCAATGACAGAGTCCTTCGCGCAAGAAACACCCCCTACGGAACCCGAGGTGCTTAGGGACGGCGACGGTGCCACATCCATACGTGTCAACGATCTGCACAAGGTGCGGTTCGTCGAGATATTCCTCGCTGGGCGCGAGGCAAAAACCCGGAAGCTGGTTGCTGCCTGCTACAACACGAGCCTTTTTCCAAATGCCGTTCCCGCTTCCAGGGATACCGCCCCGCAGGCGTGGGCCGAGGGTCTCGATTTCGACAAGATAAAGAACGAATTCGGCGTCCTTGGTGCGTCGTTGAATGGCCCGAAACTCTGGTTGTCCGATTGGATTGAAATCCAGAATGGCATCGAAAGGGTCTTCAATGGTCGCAAGTTTCCGTGGGTCGCCCAACTGGACATGGGCGACAACACCGGCGGTGTCTCCGAAAGTACGCCCTACAAGCCCCTGCTCATCGCGCGCAATAGCAGATTGGGTTGGAACAAGGGCACCACGGCACTGTTGCTGGACGATGCGGAAGGCAACACCTGGATCATGAAGGGGTTCCAGGTGGGTCTCAAACCCAAGTACACCTACGAGGAATTCTTTGCCGCAGGGCAAAGCCAGTTCAAGAACCTCCCGCCGGGCTGGAAGTTTCGCGTCAAAGTCCTAGAGCAGGATTTGATCGAAAAGCCCGAAGGCGGCGTGGCCACAATCATGCCCGACGAGTTCTCCAACGTCTATGACAAGACCGGGCCAGGTATGACCAACTACAAGCCGTAGCTGTTCGAATTCCATGACAGGATGGTTGAAAACCGGCGGAAGTCCCGCCGGATCGCCCAATTGACGGTGTGGATCAGTTGGATTTCTTCCTCGACAACCAGGAGACCTCCATGCTGCACGACTTGGCTATGGAGCAGGGGCGGGATCTCCATACCCACGGTGTCGAATACTTCCCAGGGTCGCTGGAAACTTCCTGTATCGACGCGATTGGGGGGTTTGCGACCGCGATCGATTCCCTCGCGGCCATCAAGCTCCTCATCTATGACACCAAGAGGCTCACCTGGGATCAACTTCTCAACGCGATAGAGAAGAACTGGGAAGGCGAGGAGGCCATTCGCCAGATATGCCTCAATGCCCCCAAGTACGGCAACGGTATTGAGTGGACGCGATCGGCTATGATATTCAGCGGTTCGTCATGGAGTATGCCCGCAACCATCCTAAGCCTCATGGTCAGAGTTTCAACTTGCGTATTATTCCCATCACCTTCCATGTGCCTGCGGGAATGGTGACCGCGGCTACCCCAAATGGCCGGCCTGCCGGGGAGTACCTCTCCGACGCGATCGCGCCAGGAGCAACCCTAATACCACTAGCCTCGGCTAATACGACACCGGAATACAGAGAAATGGTGACAACGCGTTGAATCCCGATGGGATCTTGGTGTACCATTGACAAATCGGAAAATCTGCGATTTTCCTTGGGAGCGATCGCGCTGATATGATTACGGGTCAAACCTTAGCCGTAGATGGTGGTGTGTTGACGGGAGTTGGAGATGATTTACGTCCTGTAATTCCACAACGCATGGCAGACAGGAAAGAGTAAACAGTAGGGTGGGAAATTATTTTTTCTTGAGGGAACAAAATCATAAGTTTATATTGCCCACCCTATTTTATTTCTCACCACAAAGAGACAAAGACAAATTATCCTGAAATTCAGGAAAAATTCTCAAACCAAGGCAAATTCTTGATACAATGATTAATGAAGATATTGACTTAAAAGGATAAGACAATGCTGACTCGCGTTGAAGGAATATATCGTAATGGTCGAATTGAATTAGCACAATTGCCTGTCAATGTTCCCGAAGAAACAATAGCAATTGTCACCTTTATTGAGCCAGAGGGAGAGGGAATTGACTTAAGTACCTACGGCATTGACAAAACTCAAGCTGAATGTTTACGAGCAAACCTTACCATCTTTGCAGAGGATTGGAATAGCCCAGAAATGAGTATCTATGATAACTATGATGCTGCCAAATCCAACAATTAAACGGGGTGATGTGGTTTTAGTTCTATTTCCCAATTCTAACCTGAGAACAGCCAAAACACGACCGGCTCTGATTGTCCAAGCCGATCATCTGGAAACAGACTTATCACAAGTTATTGTTGCCATGATTACTAGCCAAATGACTCGCGCAGCACACCCTAGTCCTGTGACGATTTTGCTCGAAACCTCAGAAGGTGAAAAATCGGGACTACTGACAGATTCAGTGATCATGACTGACAATTTGGCAACAATTATTCTATCAGGTATCTATCGAGTAATTGGTTCAGTGTCAATGGCAGAAATAGACCAAGCATTAAAACATACACTGGGATTATAAGAAGTATATGAATAACACTGTCAAGCCCTTATTCTCAGATCATTATCTGACTCACCGAATCACAGAAACATCGGAATGGAATGAAGATGTGAGGGTTTATTTTGACAAATTACAAAGTCTTTATCAGCAACAACGACATATTTTACCTAATCTCAATGAATCTCAAACTGAAAACGAATGGATACAACCAATTTTAGCAGAATTGGGATTTAGTTATATTGTCCAAACTTCTTTACATAAATCGGGAAAAGTATCACGTCCTGATTATAGCTTATTTTTGAATGACACTACGAAACAAGAGGCTTATAATTTAGGACGCGATGAAACTGCTTTTTATAGTAGAGTAGCTGTTGTTGCTGATGCTAAATATTATGAACGTCCTTTAAGTGAAAATTTAAAGAATGAGACAAGGGATACTTTTAAAAATAGTAATCCATCCTTTCAGATTGTTAATTATTTAGATGGCACTAGGGTTGATTGGGGTATGTTAACAAATGGTCGTCATTGGCGATTATACTATCGTTTAAGTGCTTCTCCCATTCAACAGTTTTATGAAATAGATTTAGTGAAACTTTTATTAGATAATGATTTAGAATCATTTAAGTATTTTTGGTTATTTTTTCGGAAACAAGCTTTTCTGAAAAATAGTCAAAATCTGAATTTTTTAGAACGGGTTAGGGAAGAAAGTACCAGTTATGCTAGACAAATTGAAGGGGAATTAAAGAAACTGGTTTTCGATCATGTTTTTGCTAATTTAGCCGGGGGTTTTGTCTTCTCTTTACATGAAAAAATTAATCGAGGGGAAAATAGCTATTCCCTCTTACCAAATCAGGAAAATTTAATCTATAAAGCTACCCTATCATTTCTTTACAAAATCCTGTTTTTACTTTATGCTGAAGCGAAAAGTCTGTTTCCCGTTGAACAAGAATCCTATCGAGAATATAGTTTATCTTTACTGTTAAAAAATATTGCCAAAAAATGTGATAAAAAACAAATTTTTAGCGAAACTTCGACACAATATTATG
>JBEDKD010000255.1:0-6875 GCA_041172365.1 Cyanobacteriota bacterium
GCCCCTACAAGATTTCACAATTCATTTAGACGCGCTATATAACATATCTACTAACTCTTTGAAGGTAGACAAGTTATTTATATATTGCTTGTCAGATAGATGTGACAATTATTGCCGCGGGAAAAACCTGGCTACGTCATATTCTTTGATTTAACCAGCATTCCGGGGCAACAAATTATTCGGTTTATAGCTGCAAGCTCAAATAACCATGATATATAGATACCCCTGCTGGTAAATTTTTTTATTGCTCCTTGTATACTTAGCTAGATAGTTGCGTAGTTCAATAACTTCTCTCATTCCTGAAATATACAAACCATTTTCTGGCAAAAGAAAAGTGTCTGGTGAAAACTGGGAACAACATATCTGAAGATACTCTGTCAGTCGGGTGCAAAACTCATGGAGAATCTTTTCATCTAGTTCTTTTGATTGACAGATATATGCTTTACCCGACAAACCTTTCAGAGTAGAAGATGTGTTAATTGACTTTTGTTCAGATAGTGGTTCTCGAACATCGGCATGATCAGTAGCGTTTTTTTCTCGATTCTGAATAGTTGTAGGTGAAGATTTCTCAAAAATCCCAACCTCTTCAAAAGAAGCGATGAATGACTCAAAAATACTTACAACATCAGGAACTGATATTGCAATCGGCTCTTCAGCAAATTTCTCCCGGTCATAGACGATATGCGAACCTTCTTTTTTTAGTTCCAGTGAAAAGTACAGGAGATACTTCATGAGTCTTAATGAGTTGTTTCCGTAGCTACTATTGTGATTCTGATCCCGTAGGAATTAACCGCATCTAAGGCTGTTTTTGTAACGGAACGACACCGGATAATAATTTCAGTTGCGTCCGGGGCGGCACGAGTTTGAGCACCTACAATTCCATCTAGTGCTGGACGATCCAGACGAGTCTTATACTCCAAAGCAATTTTTTTCTGAGCCATTAATAGTCACCACTTTTAAGGATATTTCTAATACGACCTGCTACATTATTTGCACCTCTTTCCGTTGGAGCAATAACGTGAATAATACAGTCAATACCACCATCTTTGCCAAAACGTTGGCTGATACTTTCTGGCGTCAGTGGTGTGCCTGAAGCATCTGTAAATTGGACTGTTTCAAAATTTTTTAGCCTGTTCATTAGGCGTTTAAGCTCATCATGCTCGAAAGCATAACCCAGTCGACTGGGCGTTACTTTCTCTACCTGCTTAAACTCCTTTACTTTAGAGAAATTTAAGAAATCTTTGACCCATCCTACTACCAGTTGAATCATAATAGTCTACCCCTAACATACTTTAACTAAAAACTGATCGTTGCCAAATCTTAGATAAGTTATTGGGAAGAAGTTCCAGATGTATTACCGGAATACTTCGCCCCTACAGATATTTGCCAACATGAGATGTACCCTGGTTTGGGTGCTATAAAACACTACATTGGTATTGATGGGTCAGTCCTATCAATCCCATCGCGATCGCACCCGCGACTAATCAGCTTGACTTATCACACCTGATGTAGAGTAGAGCTTTCTATAAAGATACACCGATCGCGCCCTGATTGAAAAGCGCCAAAAGTGGGAAAAAGTGGGATCTTTCTGAAATGGGAATGCGAACGGAAAAAAGTGGGAAAAAGTGTGAAAAAGTGGGGTATAGTAACCATAGCTGTGTCATATAACCACATACTATGGACATTCCTGAAATATTGCAATTTGTCGATCGCGCTGTCCACGCCCAGACAGACAAACATCTAAATGACTTGCAACGAAGGATTATTGTGGGAATACTAAAAGGTCAAAAGTATGCTGATGTTTCAAAAGCTTATGGTTATAGCGCCGATCATGTTAAAAAAGTCAGTCACGAGCTTTTGCATATATTATCTGATGTTTTTGGCGAAACAGTTAAGAAAAATAATCTTGAATCTGTCTTAGAAAGGCAAATCAATGTCAATATCACTTTTGGACATAAAAATAACCGTCATTTAAAAAAGAACATTATAGGTATAGGTACTATCAATAATTGCCCTAATAAATCCACTGATTTTCAAAAAAATAGTGAGTATGTAAATACTGAATTAGAGCAGGAAACCCCCAATCAAACTAAGATTAAAACAATTGATAAATTAAGAAGGTTTGGCTTAAACAATCAGCAAATTGCCGATGCGTTAGAGATATCTTTGGATGTAGTTAATCAAATAGATTTGGATGAGTGAATCTGCTAAAACTTTATTTTTGCCTTTATTCTCACCATACCCGCTGAATGTTATAGGCATCAAAAGCGCGATTTTACTGATCATATCAACTCCTGTTGATGAACCCTAATATCGCGGGCGGGGCGGGTTTTCTGGACTGATCATTTTTCCTCGGAGTTTTTGGTAAACCCGCCCCTACAAAAATTATCTTCATTTAACCGGATATGATATCAAAACCAGGGCTAATTGATCGCGGGTGCTACGCAGTGTTGAGAACCTGACGTAGCTCACAACCCTAACCAACCTCGCAAAGCCCGATCGCGTTGCTCTGCATCCGCATCAGTCAACTTGCCAATCACCTTGATCACCAAGCTCTCATGCACTGTATATAAACCCCGCTTCACCACGGTAGCCACGTTTAGGCCTGCCGCCGACCACTCAGAAAGCACAAACTCTCCCTCAAGCAACGATCGCGCTTTGCTCGTCAAGGGCGTAATCATAATGTCTTGGGAAACGTGTACTCACCACCACCGCAGGTCGGACTTTTGAACTCGACAAGTCTGAAAAGGGATAACGAACCAAAATGATCTCATGCTTAGAGTAACTCGGCATACACATCATCCTCAACGTTATTCCATACTGCATCCAGTGATGTTTGACTCCCCTGCAACCAAAACTCCGTTTCATCATCAGGGAGTAACGTCACTAACACTCTTGTTCCTTCTGGTAGTTCCGTCGATTCTAGTAGTTCAATTTTTCCTTGCCTCACCGTAGCCCAAAGTGTTGTTGGCATATTCATATTATGAGTAATAATGTTTAGCAAGACTATCTCAATTCCACTTTATCAAATTAAATGCCGAAACTATTCAGATTTGATCGTCCTCAGAAACTCCTCTGCTGCGATTACCTGCACACCACGAAAAGGGTGCAATACGAGCAAATCCCTGTCACCCGTGATGATATACTGCGCTTGTCCATTTAATGCCAATTCCAACACCTTATCATCTTTACGATCGCGGCACTCTTGCACCTTCTCAATTATCTCCACCAAAACTGAACGCTCTACCAAACCTGCTAAAAAGTCCTCCCTTTCTTCACTGGTGACATACCGATTAAATTTTTCGCGCCCCAATACCTCATTCAACTCTTCGAGCAGTTCAAGTGATAGTAATACCTCACCGTTTGCTAAAGCATATCGAAGGGCGCGATCGGGTTTACTGTTCTCAAACAGAAGCGCACTGACAATTATATTGATATCAAAAACGTAGCGCATTTTACTCCTCAAAAAGAATTGAATCCAAAATTTCTGGGGTCAATCCTCGCGCTTGTGCATTGCGACTAATCTCACTCATTACCTCCTCTAGGGGTTTTTTGCATCGAGTTACATCACTAAGTTTCATGCTAAGTAATGCCTCCAATTTACGGCGCTCTTCTTCAGAAGCAGCCTCAAAGATCCGGGCTACTTCAGCATTAACACGAATTGTGATCGTTTTGGTTTGCATGATGGTTAGGAAAGTCCTCACCTTCGAATTTTATATCTATTGTGAACTAGGTTAACACAGGATTTTAGTAGGATAGTAATGGGTTTAACTCGAAAGTCTGAAACCTGGGTTTTTGTCATACCTGATCAAATTTCGATCGCGCCTTCCCTCGTCTCCTTTCACTGCGACTCATCCACCGTAAACCCCCTTGAAACCAAAGCAACCCATTCACTCCCATGATAACACTGACACCGAACGTTGTCAACAGAATCCCCGCGGCAATCACCAAAGAAAACACCACAAGATTTTTGCCTTTATTCTCACCATACCCGCTCAATAGAATAGGCATCAAAAGCGCGATCGCGACTAATCAAAACCAGAGAATTATTCATCGCCTGTGCTACGAGAACGCGATCGAAGGGATCTCGATGATGTAGGGGTAAGTTAAGATAGCACTCTGTATCAGAGAATGTGATGGGCAAAACCTCTATTTTCAGTTGTTGTAACACTTCCTCTAACTCCGAGAATGAGTTTTGTAAGCTAAGTTTTCCTAAACCAAGCTTAATGGAAATTTCCCATAAGCTCGCGATACTCAACCAAAGAGTGTTACTTGAATCTTCCAGAATTTCTGCGGCTTGAGAACTTAATTCTTTACTGTCTTGCAAGTACCAGAGAAAAGTATGGGTATCCAGTAGAATATTCATGTTTACATATAATCCTTTAAATCTTCGAGAGGTTCATCAAAATCATCAGACATCGAAATTTTACCTTTCCAAATTCCAAGGCCGCCTCGCTTTTTCGGCTTGTCTTGAGTTGAGTTTTTCCCCTGCTTTTCTATCAAAAACTCAATATAATGAAGCACTTCTGTCTGAAGAGACTCTGGGAGCTCTTCTAACTTTTCTAAAATGACTGGCTGTATCATACTTTCTTCTGTTGATCGCGACTCATTCACTCCCATGATAACACTGACACCCAACGTTGTCAACCGAATCCCCGCGGCAATCACCAAATAACACGAATATTTTTGCCTTCATTATCACCATACCCGCTGAATGTTATAGGCATCAAAAGCGCGATTTTACTGCTCATATCAACTCCTGTTGATGAACCCTAATATCGCGCAGGGGCGGGTTTTCTGGACTGATCATTTTTCCTCGGAGTTTTTGGTGAACCCGCCCCTACAAAAATTATCTTCATTTAACCGGATATGATATCAAAACCAGGGCTAATTGATCGCGGAGGGGCGGGTTTTCTGGACTGATCATTTTTCCTAGGAGTTTTTGGTGAACCCGCCCCTACAAAAATTATCTTCATTTAACCGGATATGATATCAAAAACAGGGCTAATCGATCGCGGAGTGCTTTGCGCTACACACTGGCATCGACTGGTATTGTAGCCAAGAAAATCAGACATACAGCGGAAACCGCGGTTATGAGGTACACCCACTTATCGTTCAATCCTCGTAGGGACACGGCAATGCCGTGTCCCTACCGTGTTTCATAACTTAGGACTATCTTCGATCGCGTTATTTTTCCGACTCCCGATTGCCACCGAAATCCGTCCTAAAATTCTAGTCCATTGCTATATCTCTAATATCCTTTTTCTCAACCATCCCACCTCAAAACCTAACCCAAAAATAACTTATAGGCCGGATTTTTATTCTCATCCCAATAACGATAACCAAGAGCATCAAGAAAAGCTTGCCATTCTTCCATCTCATGGGGAGGCACTTGTATCCCAACCACAATTCGACCATAATCCGCTCCATTATTGCGATAATGAAAAAGACTAATATTCCAGTCAGGGCTCATCGAACAAACAAATTTAGTTAAAGCACCCGGCCGCTCAGGAAATTCAAAACGATACAGTAATTCATTATGGGCCAGGGGCGAATGTCCCCCTACCATGTGTCTCAAATGTAATTTGGTTAATTCATCATCGGTTAAATCAATCGTTTTGAAGCCATTAGCCTCAAATGTTTCGACAATTTTTACCGCGTCCGCACGGTTTTGAATTTGCATTCCCACAAAAATATGGGCTTCTTTTTCACTCGCGATCCGATAGTTAAATTCTGTCAGATTTCGTTTACCAATACATTCACAAAATTGGCGCAAACTCCCCGGTTTTTCGGGAATTGCTACGGAAAAAATCGCCTCTCTTCGTTCTCCAAATTCTGCTCTTTCTGCCACAAAACGCAGGCGATCGAAGTTCATATTCGCACCACACGCGACCGCGATTAATGTTTCACCTTCGATTTGTTCCCGTTCGATGTAGGCTTTCGCACCCGCGATCGCGAGAGCACCCGCAGGTTCTAAAATAGAACGAGTATCCTCAAAAACATCTTTAATCGCCGCACAAATATCATCCGTATCAACCAGAATAATCTCATCAACATATTGTTGACATAAACGGAAAGTTTCTTCCCCCACTTCGCGCACTGCGACACCATCCGCGAATAAACCCACCTGAGACAAACGCACACGATGTCCCGCGTTTAAAGATTGATACATCGCGTCGGAGTCTACAGGTTCAACTCCTATAATTTTAATCTCAGGACGTAACCGTTTCACATAGGCAGCAATACCAGAAATTAAACCACCACCGCCAATGGCAACAAAAATCGCGTGAATCGGTTTTTGATGTTGTCGCAAAATTTCCATACCGATCGTACCCTGTCCCGCGATCACTTCGGGATCATCAAAAGGGTGAATAAAAGTTAAACCTTTTTCTGCTTCTAATTGACGCGCATAAGCATAAGCATCATCATAAGTATCTCCATGTAAAACTACCTCACCGCCCCGCGCTTTCACTGCATTCACTTTCACTTGAGGGGTTGTAACGGGCATAACGATAATCGCCCGCGATCCCAGTTTACGCGCACCCAGAGCGACGCCTTGGGCATGATTTCCCGCGGAAGCTGCAATCACTCCTTGGGCGAGGATTTCGGGGGAAAGGTGAGCCATTTTATTGTAGGCGCCTCGCAGTTTGAAGGAAAAGACTGATTGCATATCCTCCCGTTTCAGCAAGAGATTATTATTGAGGCGAGTCGATAAATTGGGCGCGGATTCCAGGGGAGTTTCTTGGGCTACATCATAGACACGCGCGGTGAGAATTTGCACTAGATAGTCGCAATACATCATTATTTTGAGGGTTTGACAAGGGTTTGTGGATGGGTTTGTAACAGGTTATAATTCTATCTGAATGAGGTACTAA
>JBEDKD010000256.1:0-26026 GCA_041172365.1 Cyanobacteriota bacterium
AAGAGGAGTCCCTCCGTAATCACCTATCTCCTGTCAACCAAATCGTATCGAGATAATCTATTTTCGCATAGGGGCTTAAGGCAGAAAGCACTTGTTTTCCGTAAGTGCGATGTAATACTCGATTATCGAATAACGCGACAACTCCTTGACTTTCTCTTAGGGGCGCGATCGCGCATTGTAATTCATTTAAAGCCTTCGGTAGTAAATATAAACGAAACCAGTCTTTCCGTTGTGCTTTATAGTGGGCAACACGCCCCGCGACTAAGGGATTTTCTAAAGAAGGAAGCGGCAAAGTCGCGATCGCGCATAAATGAGGAGTAGGTAAATTCCCCTGATGTTGTCGCCAAAATTCCCAACCTGTGACTAAAATACCATTTTCCGATAACTCGGTTTTTTCTACCTGTACCCTCGAACCAAATTCAGAAGCGAAAATAGCTCCTAATTGTGCCTTCAAGGGAACATCCCCAACAATAATTACGATTAAACCCCCTACCGATGCACTCATACATAATAATGTGCGAATTTCTTGAATTAATACCTTTTGAAATTCAGGAGTATTTGGCATCGGTACCCCATCGGGTAAATATAATTGAATTAATTCACTTTGGCGATCGGGGTTAAATTTAATACAAGTTAAATCGGGAAGCCCTAAAGTTTCACGATAAATAGGAGCTTTACTATCAAAATCTAACGCGCCACCAATAAGCACGATCGGTTGTTGTAACCAGATATCTTCTAAGAAAGAAGACACTTCTAAAGGCGCACTATAAAGAGAAAAAGAGCCTAAAGCGCGGGAAATTTCGGCCCAACGTAATTGTTGGGGTTGTTGCCAACTTTGCCAAAATATCGGCCAGGAAGGGGGTATTTGCTCAGGGTTATGGGCGAAAGGTTTTAAGGTTTCATCCAGTTGTTGTAAGATTTCCTCTTGGAGAGACTCCAGTAAGTAACACTCATAAGGATTTTGCGGACGTTGAAACAACGATCGCGTTAATTGGATTCGATACTCGCGAAGAATATCACGACTATCAACCGACACTTCCATTAATTCATTCCAGTTACCCGGATGCAGAGAAACCGTTAATTGCTGACGCACCCAAGTTTCGATATTATCAGCCCCGTCAATCAGGGTAGGAATACCAGCCTTAAATCGCTTTCCCTTTGCTAAACGATCATCAAACCAAGCTTCAGGAGTCGTTAGCAAGACACCCGCAAAATCATCACCCGGCCAACGATCGCCCCTTTCAATTAGTTTAGGAATTTGCACCCATTCTTGTAAAAGGGGAATTTGTTGCTCTAATAAATGACGTTGTAGAGGTTCGGGGATAACTAAGAGCGCGGGAGTCGGACTCATTAAGAGGGGGAGTAAATAACTGACTCGATAAGGTGAATAATGGTAATGAGAGGGTAAACTCGTTTGGATTAAGGCACTACGCCCTAAACGCAAAGCCCGTGCCACTAACCTCGCCATTGTTAAATGATGAGGCCATCGCGCCTCCCCCCTGGAGCGCAAAAAACACAATAGAGAATTATGAACTTCTACTTCTATCAAAATATATTTTTGCTTTTTGATTTATGTGATCAAATCTCCCTCTAATTAAAATAATAAAAACTATCAATAAAAGCAAGGATCATGTCAACGGAAGGGAAAATAAATTTATAGGGTTGACTACTGGCTAATCGTTTGCCAAAATTAGGATTGACATAAACCGTTAAATTTTTTTCACTAGAATTGCTTAAAATCATCTGGGTTGGGGCACTAAAAAACGGGTATTTACTGGTATCTTCCCAAAAATCGTGATTGTGCTTCTTAAATTCATTCATCTTATTAATGGCTTCATTCATCGCGACAGATAAGCTAATGATGCGGCGTTTGTCAATTTTTTGAGATTGAATACTTTTCACCATTGTGATAATATTTTTCTGACTCGCGATCGCGTCAATAAAGGGAATAATCACCATGCACGCGACCGAAAATAAATGTTCATCTTTGGGCAAAGTAAAACTTAAAGAAGTTTGACGATAACCTACCTCGATACTGGGGGGATTTACCAAGAGAGGATATTTTTTGGCAATTTGATAATACGCGTTCGCCAAGGCAGAATGGGCCCCTTGATCTAAAGCCGAATCGACTTGTAAAATAATCGTAGGAGGTCTATGATTAAAAAAGGATTTGGCTTCTTCAGAAGAGTTAAAACGTTGGATTTCGGAGCGATCGCCCTTGGGACTAATATCAATCCATTCACAACTCATTTCTTCAGCTTTTAAGCCAAAACGACTAACCTGATAAAGTTTAGCTCCCGTAAGAGTTGCGCCGGATAAATCCGCACCATACCAATCAACTCCGAGTAAATTAGCATGAGATAAATCAGCATGAACTAAACTCGCGTTTCCCAAATTCGCATGAGATAAATTAGCCCCATAAAAATTAGCCCCACTTAATTTAGCATTACTCAGATCGGCACCACTAAGATTGACACCACTGAGATCCGCCCAGCGTAAATTCGCGTTACTGAGATCCCCACCATTGAGATTGGCTTGAGTTAAAATTGTTTGTCTTAAATCAGCATTACTAAAGTTAACTTCTTTTAAATAAGCTTGAGTGAGATCACAACTATGTAAATTCGCGTTTCCAAAATTGACTCGAATACCCGCAACCCCTCGCAAATTTGAACCATTGAGATTAGCTTCCGAAAAATTCGCGTGATTAATTTTGGCTTCTCTTAAATCAGTTTGAGCCATATTAGCTTTGCTAAAATTACTTTTACTTAATTCAGAGCGAATTAACTCAGCACGAATCAGAGATGTTTCAATAAGCTGGGCTTCCGTCAAATCAGCCCGGACTAAGTTGGCGACATTCATAATCGCGTTATTTAAAATAGCCCTCACCAGACACACACTACTCATTCTGGCAACATTGAGGATCGCGTTACTTAAGTTAACATCAGTCAAGTTAGCACCACTAAGATTGGCAACGCAAAAACTACCACCGCTTAAATTAGCACCACTGAGGTTAACTAAACTCAAATTCGCCTCATTGAGATTAATTCCATGAAAATCTCTTTCACCCTCTTCGTGATATCGTTTAAGAATGTTATATCTGAGAAGTAGTTCTTCTGCTTCCATTATACTCTACCTGATAAAATACTTATTGAATTATAAAGAATGAAGATTGGAATTATCGGACTGGGTTTAATTGGTGGATCAATGGGTTTAGACTTACGCGCCCAAGGTTTTCCCGTCTTGGGTGTTTCACGTCGCGCCCAAACCTGTCAACAGGCGATCGAGTTGGGAGTCGCGGATCAAGCAAGTATGGATCTTTCTTTGATGACTGATGCCGATTTAATTGTCCTTTGCACCCCCTTAGCTGTTATGGAGTCCACTCTAGCAGCACTAAAACCTTATTTATCTTCAGATGCTATTGTAACGGATGTCGGCTCTGTAAAAGAACCTGTGGTACGTCACCTTTCTCCTCTTTGGCCTAATTTTGTCGGGGCACACCCTATGGCGGGAACTGCGGAAAGTGGTATTGAAGCGGCCCAACGTGATTTATTTGTGGGGCGCCCTTATGTGATTACTCCTCACTCAACAACCCCCCCAGACGCGGTGCAAAAGGTGAGGGAAATCGCGATCGCGCTTCGTGCTAAAGTCTATGAATGTACTCCCAAAGCTCATGATCGAGCCGTCGCGTGGATTTCCCATCTGCCAGTGATAATCAGCGCGACTCTCATTGCCGCGTGCATGAGTGAAGAAAAACCAGAAATCATAGAGTTAGCTCAACAGTTGGCAAGTTCGGGTTTTCGAGATACCAGTCGTGTTGGTGGTGGCAACCCAGAATTAGGAATGATGATGGCTCGATTTAATCGTACCGAATTATTACGAAGTCTTTCTTGTTATCGCGATCAATTGGATCTATTTATAGATGATATTGAACAAGAAAATTGGCTCGCGATCGAAGCCAAACTCAAAAATACACAAAGCTCCAGAACTTTTTTTGTAGAAAACCAAGATTAAAAAAAACTTATTCTTTGTGTCTTTGGCAGTGTTATATGATGGGGAACGTCGAGTTTTTGATGGTATCTCGATGCCTGTTTATAATCAAATCAAACGTTTTTTAGTAGGTGAATCTTTACCTACCAGTGCCGCGAGTCACGAAAGGTTAAGTAACGCGGCGGGTTTAGCGGTACTAGCCTCCGATGCTCTTTCCTCCGTGGCTTACGCGACGGAAGAAACTCTGCTAGTTTTAGTATTAGCAGGTAGTAGCAATTTAGGGTTATCACTTCCTATTTCTGCGGTAATTGTTTTATTGTTAGCGATCGTTACTCTTTCCTATCGACAAACAATTCGCGCTTATCCGAAGGGGGGAGGTTCTTATATTGTTGCACGTGAAAACTTGGGACTTATTCCGGGTTTAGTTGCAGCAGCTTCTCTGATGATTGATTATATCCTTACCGTCACGGTAAGTATTTCCGCGGGCGTTGCCGCGTTAACTTCTGCGGTGCCGCGTTTTGAACCCTACACAGTAATATTGTGTTTAGCATTTATTGTGTTAATCATGGTGGCAAATTTGCGGGGGGTCCGAGAATCCGGCAATTTGTTTATGGTCCCTACTTACGCGTTTATTGTCTGTATTTTTCTGTTGATTGGGACCGGTTTATTTCAACAATTTACAGGCCATATTCCTACTCCTTTAGAGAATATTCCCGCGAAGGAACCTCTCACTCTTTTTCTAATTTTACGCGCCTTTGCCGCGGGTTGTAGTGCCATGACAGGGGTGGAAGCAATCTCTGATGGAGTTTTGGCATTTAAACCTCCTGAATGGAAAAATGCTAGTCTCACATTGTTATATTTAGCCTTCATTCTCGGTATCATGTTTCTGGGAATTAGTTATTTAGGCAATGTTTATCATATTACTCCCCACGAAAACCAAACGGTTGTTTCTTTATTAGGTAGAGAAATCTTTGGTACGAATTTTCTTTACTACTTTTTGCAAATTTCAACCCTGTTAATTTTACTCTTAGCCGCTAATACCAGTTTTGCCGATTTCCCCCGTCTTTGTTACTTTTTATCAAGGGATGGTTTTTTACCAAGACAGTTATCTCTTTTGGGTGATCGTTTGGTATATTCTAATGGGATTATGTTACTCAGTTTCACCGCGGGTTTATTGGTAATACTATTTAAAGGGGAAGTGAATTCTGTGATTCCTCTTTACGCGGTAGGGGTATTTACCTCCTTTACCTTATCTCAAGGGGGAATGGTAGTTCACTGGTGGAAAGACAAGAGTAAAGGATGGAAAGCCAGTGCTTTGATGAATGGCGTAGGAGCGATCGCGACCGCGATCGTTTTAATCGTTGTAATCTGGACAAAATTCCGTTTAGGAGCCTGGGCTGTTGTCGTCACAATTCCCCTAGTTGTCGCCCTATTTTTAAGCATTGGAAAACATTATCGTCATGTAGCCGAACGTCTTAGCATTAAGGGATTAGAGCCGAAAAAATATCCCCCTAGGCCCCGTGTAACACAACCGAAAAACCCTGTAATTGTTTTAGTCGGACAATTGAACCGAGGCTCTTTAGAAGCTCTGGATTATGCCAGAGCCATTGGTGATGAAGTGGTGGGAGTTCATGTTGATATAGGCTTAACAAATCACGAAAAACTCCTCGCTGATTGGCACAAATTTGAATCAGATTTACCACTGGAAATTTTAGATTCTCCCTATCGATCTGTTATTTCCATACTCACGGATTATATTAGTGTGTTTGAAGAACAACGTCCGGGGGTATTTTTAACGATTGTAGTTCCGGCATTTGTCACTAGAAATTGGTGGGATGGTATCTTACATAATCAAACCGCGTTTTTCTTGAAAAGTGCTTTACGCGCTAAAAAACGTCAGGTTGTCACCACAGTGCGCTATTTCCTTTAAGTAGGTAATGGGGAATTGGGAATGGGTAATAGGTAATGGGTAATGGGTAATAGGTAATGGGTAATGGGTAATGGGTAATGGGTAATGGGTAATTAATAATTAACAATTGACAGTTGATAATTATTCATTGTTAATTGTTAATTGTCAATTGTTAACCCTCTTCCCTCTTCCTTCTTCCCTCTTCCTTCTTCTTCCCTCTTCCCTCTTCCCTCTTCCCTCTTCCCTCTTCCCTCTTCCCTCTTCCTTCTTCCCTCTTCCTTCTTCCTTCTTCCTTCTTCCTTCCTTCTTCCTTCTTCTATGCTTGTTGTAATTCTTGCAAACGGGCAAAGACTTCTTGAGAATGAATCGCGGGATTAACCCGGACAAAAATTTCCCTTAAAATGCCCTTGGGATCAATAATAAAACTATGACGCATAGAGATAAAATTCAACCAAGAGCCATAAGCTTTACTCACTTTTCCATCAGTATCGGCTAACAAAGGAAATTTTAATCCTTCTGAATCACAAAACTCCGCATGAGAATTGACATCATCGGCACTAATGCCTAAAATTTCAGTATTTAGAGCTTTGTATTTGGGTAAATCTTGTTGAAAACGACGGGCTTCTATCGTACAACCCGAAGTAAAATCTTTGGGGTAAAAATAAACAATTACCCATTTACCCCGATAATCAGATAAAGAAATTTTACCTACTCCACTGTTAGTGGGTAAGGTAAATTCCGGCGCGGGTTGATTGATACTGGGGAGTGTTCCACCCAAAGCCAATGCCGGAGGGTTAATCGAGAAACTAATGAGAGTAAGAAAAATTGCCAAGAAACTGCTGAGAAGTTGACGACGGGATATCATAATCAAAATTTCAGAAAATACTTAATCTAAGTTTACCTTAATCTGGATAAACAAATCTGTCAGTCGGTTTAATTTTTAGATATCCAGATGTCACGAGGGGCTTTTTTTGTAAATAAAACCTCATTGATTAGGGAAGTAATAAATTCAAATTAACCTTAATCTGGTTGAATAGAAAAAGTTGGGGAACAAAACAAAAAGAGTTCCCGACAAGAGAATATTAGTGATTTGAGGAATAGTAAAATGAGTGATCTACTGCCTTTACAGGGTAACGCAACTGTGGCAATGATGATAAAAGGTCAACCTGTTGTGATACAGGTTAATGGCACTGATGCACCGATTACCGCGGGTAATTTTGTCGATTTGGTGGAACGGGGGGTATATGATGGGGTGATGTTTCATCGGGTAGTGCGTCAACCGAATCCCTTTGTGGTGCAGGGGGGTGATCCCACCAGTCGCGATCCCAATGTTCCCGTGAGTCAATTGGGACGCGCCGGGTTTGTCGATCCCGCGACTCAACAGCCTCGTCAAATTCCTTTGGAAATTAAACCCCAAGGCGCCGCCCAACCCGTTTATAGTCAAACAGTTACCCCTCCTGTGCAGTTATCCCATAAACAGGGCGCGATCGCGATGGCACGTAGTTCGGCTGTTGATTCAGCTTCCTCTCAATTTTATTTTGCTTTGGCAGATTTACCGAATTTAGATGGAAATTATAGTGTTTTTGGTAATCTCTCTCAAGGGTTTGATATTGTTAATGGGGTTCAACAGGGCGATCGCGTTTCTCTGGCAAAAGTCATTAGTGGAAATATCCCCAGTCGAGTTTCCACAATCATTCAAGATCCCAATCAATTAAACGCGATGATTAATCGGGTAAATGTGTCAAATTTACCCTTAAAAACTCTGCGTTTAACACAGGGACCAGACACTTATCAAATGACTATCCAAGATAGTCAACAAAATTCGGGCGGTGTGAATGGATTAACCGGGAATGATTTAATTACAGGTTCAGATTCCAATGATATTATATCAGGAAGTCAAGGTAATGATACCCTCAATGGTGGAGCCGGAGATGATCTTCTCCGAGGGGGAAAAGGAGATGATTCTCTACTAGGTAGTGTGGGAAATGATATCCTCAATGGTGGACAAGGAAATGATATCCTTGATGGTGGAGTGGGTAATGATTTTCTGCGGGGGGGACAGGGTAATGATCAGTTAATTGGTGGGGATGGTAATGATGTTTTGATCGGAGATGGTGGGGCTGATACCCTTACAGGTGGTGCGGGTGCGGATGCGTTTATTGTCGGTTTAGATAAGGGTGGTAAGGTGATTGGTGGCCCCGATGTGATTACTGATTTTAATGCCAGTGAAGGCGATCGCGTGGGGATTACTTCTCCTTTAACTAATGTTACTTTTGGGGTTTCCGGTAGTGATACCTTAATTCAAGTGAGTGGTGTAACAGTAGGAATTGTCAAAAATGTGACTTCTGATATTGTGCAGAAATCCGCCTTTGCTGTTTCTCCTATTACGGCCGCACCTCGTGATAGTTTACCTACGGGAGATGCCGCGTTGAGAATCGGTTAATCTTGTATCAATAATTTTCTCTTTTCCATGTAGATTGGGTTGCCCAAAGCAACCCAACGACTATTGATGATTGAGATATAATGTGTTAATCATCAGGAAATTGCCAACAGAAAATTCTTTCGAGATCAGCACTTCCACCACGAGAAATGATAGGCTCCCATGCAATCATTGATATAATCACAGGTGGAAAACTGTCGATTTATTTTCCCTAAAGTCCTCTATATCAAAAAAAAATGTCGGATTGGGTAGAAATTGGTAAAATTGTAGCCGCACAAGGTTTAAATGGAGAATTGCGAGTTTATCCTAATTCGGATTTTCCCGAAAGGTTTTTAGAACCCGGAAAACGCTGGTTATTACGACCCGGAAAAACCGAATATGAACCGATTAAATTATTAGGGGGTCGTTATCTTCAGGGTAAGGATTTATATGTGATAAAAATTGCCGGAGTACAAGACAGAAATCACGCGGAAGAATTACAAGGCTCTGTCTTATATGTTACCCAGCGCGATCGACCTCATTTAGAAGAGGATGAATTTTATGTCCAAGATTTAATTGGTTTAGAAGTCTTTCACCAATTGACGGGAGACTTTATCGGGAAAGTCAAGGATTTTTTGACCGCGGGAAATGATTTATTAGAAGTAGAATTAGTGGCAAAACCAGAGCCAGAAGAAGAACATCAAAAGACACAACCCCCAGGAAAAAAGGGGAAAGAGAAAAAAACTCAAGTAAAAACCGTTTTAATTCCCTTTGTGAAAGAGATTGTTCCCATTGTCGATCTCAAAAATGGTAGAATAGAGATCGCGCCACCCGTGGGGTTATTAGAAGAGTAAAAGAGAGGTTTAATCGGGAGCATCTTATTAGACATCTCCAACAACTACTGTAGGGTAGGCATCAGCCTGCCAAAGACGTGATGTTTGGGAGATGTTTATTGTGGTAAATTGGTAGTGGGAGCCTCTGGCTCCCTCTTAGATCCCTAGGGAGCGAGACGCGGGCACTACAGGTTTTTTGGGACCTTGAGATACTCCCCACGTCTCTTGTTAATTATCAATAATTTAATTGTTTTCCAGAGGTAAACAACTATGGCAAATGAATTAAGACCGGATAATGATGATTTAATTAAAGGGGACTATGGTGACTTATTGAAGAAAATTGTAGAGAAAGCGCGATCGGAAAACCCCTTTAAACTCAACGAAAATCGTCGTCGTTTAATTATAGAGTTAGACGAGTTCGCCCATCAAATTGCCTCTCAAAGCATTCAACATCCCTTGGGAGGAGGAGAACGTTTTGCCAAAAGAGCCACCGTTCACTTTTCTGAGGGTTTTGACAAACAATTTTCACCTTTACTCCATGATATTAAAGAAGCATTAAAACAGCAATTAACATCTACTTTAGCTCCGCACTCAATTGAAGAATTTATTACAGACTTAATGACACCTTTAGACTCAGAGGAATTTAAGGGAGATGGTCAAAATTTAGGTTTTAAATATGATTTTGACAAAATTTATAATAATTTAGATAAACAAAAGCTTACCTTAGAAAAAGTAGGCACGGGGAGTGACTCTATTCTCAAATTCCATAAAGTAACTATCTCCGTGCGTAATACGGATCATTTTCAGGAAGAACTTACAAAAGGGTTAGAGAATCATATTAATGAAGAAGTAGAAAAAAAGCGCGATCGTGAAGAGCTTTACCGTATTTTAGATGATAGCATCGATCACGACAATGAAAACTCAGAATTTCATCGCCTCATCAAAATCATTGATCGAGAAACATTGGGAAAACTCAAGAAAGAAGCAAAAATCAATTACTTAGAGTATCTATTAGAACACCTTCGTGCCAGTCGCAATAATTCCGATAAAAGTATTTATTTAGAAGACTTAATCCGTCGTTTGCGCTTAATAGAAGAATACATTAATGATCCCCAAAAACTCGATGGTGATTACGAAGTAACTTATGATAATGTCACAGTTAATTATCGAGATATATTCTCAAGAGCCGAAGTTTTAGATGCACTCCCTATTATTCCCATTATCGAGGGAGCTTTAGGAGAAACAACCGATACATTTAACAGTGAAAGAAAATTTATCTTTGGTTTAAAACTAAAACTGAATAACACAGTCGAGGCAAAGGGTGGGGGTGACGTTTTTGAATATAACCTCGGTATTCTTAACCCTGATCACGAAAAACACCAAACAGAAATTACTAATCCAGATACCCATGATAGTTTTATCCGAAAGGTATTAACGAGGGCATTTTTGTATTATTTTGCCTTTGCTTCCGATGTTAATCCCTTAGCTGAAGACTATGATATTAACTCCGAACTCAAGTATAGTAAAGAACTGATTTTTGAGAGATTAGAGCAAGTCGTTATCAAAACGTTGAAAGGCGATAATCAGCAGACAAAGGAAAAACTTTTAGCGAATTTAGCCAAGCGTTTAAAAGAATTAAACGTCAAAGAAAAAATCAAGCATCTCCGTAGTCTTTTAAGAAATTTTATCGAGAGTTCCAGCATTTTACAGAGGGGCGAAAAAACTCAACATCTTCTGATTAAAAAAGGACTGCTCGAAGAGATCGACACTATTTTAAAAACAAGTAAATTTTTCCAAGCCGTCGTGGAAAATAACCCCAAGGCAACACTCCAATATATTACCGTCGAAGACGCGATCGCAAATCAAAAATCAATCTGTCAGTTTCCCGTCACCATGACGTTTGAAGATATCCGCTATTTTCCCACTCAAGAGCGACAAGAATTTCAGATGAGATATAATATTAAAGATATTCCCGTTTTACCCGTACTTCTCTCGCCTAAAGGGAAACGCTCTAAAGATATTTATAAGGAGCATTTTAATTTAAAATTACTCGTTTTTCCCTATAACTCGGAACGCTTAAGTGATAGTCAAAATACCAAAGAACTATCAAGCATGGGAGTGTTTGCCTATAAATTTACCCTGTCGCTGCTTTTCTATCTCTGTTTCGTCATCTTACTCGAAAAAGCACCTAAAAATTTATTTATTCCGATGGTAAGACTCCATGAAGGAGATGAGGCAAATCCCTCCCATGCCGAAAAGTTTATGGCTAATTTGTCGAAAGCAGTATCCCATCTTTTAAGTGAAAAATATCGCTCAACTTCCCAAGGGTTTCGGATTAAAGTACAACCCAATGGTTTTAAAATTCGTAATGGTTTAAGTTCTCTTTATTCAGTCCTTCCGAAAAAGTTTGACTTGACGAATTTTACTCTTTCTCCAGAAGTCGATCGTTTAGCCATTATTATCGTATCTAGTCAAGATAGTGATTCACGAAAACGAAAACGCGACGATCGCGCCCTCCGCAAATCAAATTTATTAGGAGAAGTCATTGGCATTAATCGTTTAAATGACAAGATTATTCAAGTAGAAATGCTGAAAACATTTTCGGAGAATTATACCACA
Source organism: Cyanobacteriota bacterium (assembly GCA_041172365.1). Lineage (GTDB taxonomy): Bacteria > Cyanobacteriota > Cyanobacteriia > Cyanobacteriales > Microcoleaceae > JBEDKD01. The sequence goes on from JBEDKD010000256.1 coordinate 11,768, forward strand.
CGACGCCTATATAGTCAACCAGCAATTTTAGACGACATAGTGACACAACTTTATCAACAAGGATATCGTTATTTTATGTATATTGCACAAGCTCCTTATGCGACGAATTTGCATATTATTCGTCAGACAGAAGATGATGAGGGATTATTTTTCATGTCAAGAAAATTGATAGAAACTTTAAAGGGTGATCGCTCAGACATCAAAATTTATCCCATTTTCTTTGATAAATATTCTGTTTACAGTTTTCTCCAAAATAAAGGAAAATCATTTTATGTTCAGGATACTCGGGACATAGAAAATACAATCTTTCAAGACAACGCTCAGGAAGCGATAATGTTTTTTAACTTGTTTAATGGAATTAAAGTTAGAGAAGAAAAGAATTTGTATAACGGTGTGATCGCGTATTCAACATTGTTGAATGTGTATCAAGGAATTTTAGATGATGAAGACATTCGCCAAGGTTTAATTTCCGAAAATACATTGAAAGATACCCTATTAAACTATCTAACGATTTTCCATTTTTCTCGCTATGAAGCACGTCAAAATATTAGTTTAAAACTTGATCCTTATGATAAAATCATAGGGGATGATGCCCTGGGTGCTAAATCCATATTTAATCATATTGAAGGAAGTGCTGAATTTAACTATTTAGCCTTTTTGACAGAAGTCAAAAATCGCTTAATATTAAGTCATTAAAGGAGGGAGTATACGCAAAATTGCTTCTGGATATCTCAAATGCGCCAGATACTACTGGCTTGCTCACTAATTTACTTACTTGAATCTAAAATCTAAAATTACTATGAAAGCAAACTTAGGACGTTTATTTGAAGTCGGTTTTAATATCGGAGTTTTAGCTTATATTAAAGAGCACAAACTCCAACATAATTTTGGCGAAATCTACCAAAACGACTTAAATAATCTTAGTTTTCCTCAGATGTTGGCAGAAATCGTCCGCCAAGAAAATCTAACGGCAAATTTAGACATAAAAATTGCCGAAAAATGGAGTTTATTTTTTATCCTGAAAGGATTTTTCGCGGGTTTGAATTTCTTTGGAGAATATCTCAGCGCGATCGCGTGGCCTCCCCGTCGCTTGAATATTCTGTATTATCAATGTAGTTTTGCGTATCAAAATAGTATCCAAACCTATCACAAAATGGAGGAAATCTCCCAAAGAGAAATTTTATCTCAATTAACCTGTCTTAACCCCAATTTTTCCACCGATAAAATCCATCAATGTGTTAAGCATTACAACTTAAATAAAGGAGAATTTTTACAAGCGGATTTTCTGATGTTACTCCAGTATGATCGGGAAGTCAAAATGCTTTGTATTGACTTATCTACCTTTGCTCCTCGTTTCGAGAATATTTCTGAAGTAACAATTCTCCGAGATTTATTAATTCGAGAAGTGAATTATTTACGCTCCCAGAGTGTTTTTGCTAATTTACGAATTGATACCACTGGGTTACTCGGGGATTTTTCGGAAGACTTACAGCGATTTTATACCGCGTTTAAAGTCAAAGATAAGGAAACGACTAAGTTAATTCAAGCGGGGAGTTATTCTTATAGTTTTTACCAGTTTCTTCAACAACAAAAGATGATTCCTAATGAGACAGAGGTGTTATTTAATGTTGTGGGATATAGCGATCGCGCTCTCAATTCAATTTCGCTCCATCAAAATCAAATTAAAGTTTTAGAAACTTGTTGGCAAATTTACAAAAAACAACCCCAAGAAAAAACCATCAATGAATCTCGTAGTGAAGTATTAAACAGTATCCGATTAAACACGGCACGATGTTTTGAAGATGGTGGAGATTTCATTGACAATATATTAGAAATTACAGGAGATATCACTAAACCGATTGTATATACAGAGACAATAGATAACTTTTTTAATTCAATTGATATCCTCCCCGATGACTTAGCACAACAATTAAATATTCCCACGGGCTTAACTTTAAGAAATGCCCATGCTCAATTAATTATTAACTCTCTTAACTCTGAGAATCTTTATCTCTTTTTAACCGGAAATCCAGGCATCGGCAAAACCACCGCGATCGCGAATTTTCTCAAGAAACATAAAGAAGAGGGATTTCTCTTCTTTTATGTCAGTCCTCGCACCCAAGTAAACCTCGATATAATCGAGAAATTCCAAGACTCAGAAACGGGATTATTATGCGATAACCAAATTTTTTGCATTAATACCAATGCCGATATTATTGCCAGTAATGAAGGAAATTTTACCGTTAATTACACATCGAATCAATATCAAGAAGATTTTCAGAAAAAAACGGTTAATTTTCGGAAAGATAGTGAAGAAATACAACGGATAGAAAACTATCAAAAACATCTCCAAAGAAAAAGCGAAACCACCATACATTATGTCTCTTCAAAAACGAAGGGAGTCCTCAATAGTATTAGTGCCGCGATTTATGCCCTTATTAACGAGAAAATATCCAATCAAATTATCGCGACTGTTGCTGTGCAATCTCTGAAAGTGACAGAAAATGGTAAAAACACTTTAGAACATTTTGAACAGATATTTAAAGATACCTATAATAAAAGAGAAGGAGAGGTTAATTCTGAGAGAATGCGAGGGATCTCCCAACGGATCAAAAACTTATTTATTATGATTGATGAAATTACCGGAGACGATAGTGGAGTCGAATTTTTAGAAGAAATTAGTAAAATTGTCAGAAAATACAAATTAACCCAACATGGTTTTAATGTCAAAATTATTGTCGCGGATGCCTCCATTGTTGATCCTGATGTGATTCAACAACATTTAGGAGATAGGGAGCCAGAACCGGATAAAATTTACTTTAAAAAACTACCCGAAAATACCCCAACTATTCCCCCTTTACACATCACATCCTTAACTGAAGGGTTTCAAAATCGTCCCGCGATCGCGATTAATACCAATTCCTATCCCGCGTGCCGTTTACAAATTACTTATAAAGTCTTTGCCGAGTGTGTAAAATTGCCAGAAAACGCGTCTTTAAAACAAAACAGTAATTTAATAAAACGAGTTCAGGAAGAAATAATTAAAGATATTCAAACCCGATTAGCACAGCAAGAAATAGAACAAATGATAGATTATATTCAGGATAAAAGACGATTAGCTCAACTGATTGAGGAAATAAAAAAAGAGCAAGACTTTATCAAAAATAAAGACTATTTAGAGATTAATGCTAATCTTTCCGAAGCAGAAAAAGCAAACATTCATCAATTTAAAAATCAAGTCAAAGTAATCTTTATGACTGCTTCTGCGAGTCGGGGTTTATCTTTTCCAAAAACCACACATATTTTAGTCGATATTCCCCGTTTTGAAATTGAACAAAATCTGATGGAAGTGCTCCAGGTAATTTATCGCGGGCGAGGAGAATATGAATTAAACAAAACCAAGGATAATGATCCAAAAGAATTAGCATTTTATTTATCCGATCGCGTGACTTACTCAGAAGAAAATCGCGACATCTCATTTAGAGAAAGTAAATTGACGATTTTAAATATATTACTGATTCTGAAAATTTCGATAATGACAAGAATTGCTGGTTATGCTAATATTGGCAAAGAAAAATATTTAATGATACCCATTGGAGGAAAATCAATAGACTCCGCGGGAGAAAGTTTTTCTAATAAAATGGCGAATTTAATTAAAGCCCTCAAAAGTGAACATCGTGCCCATCCTAATGATAAATTAGTAGAAGATGTTTATATTCGCTTAGAAAAACTTTTTAGTCGCACCGAATTTGTCTTAAAAAATAATCCAAAGTCATCCACCACGAAAACGAAAAGGGAAATAACCTATTTAGATTTACGCGAAGAATTTAATCAAAACTTTAGAGAAATTTGCAATCCTTTATCAAATTTACTCAATTATGGCAATCTGGAACCTGGTTATATTATGGGAAGTTTATTAGTCGTTCCCATAGCCGATCACAAATTAGAAGAAAATTATCAAATGCGACTTTATCAAGAAATAAAAAAAGAAGCCGCACCAGAATTATTGCAAAAACTATATCGTATTAAAGATAGTAAATCCTACGGAGATCAATTAAAATCCCCGATCAACGGAGGTGCTATTGAATTAATTAAATTACTCAATCAGGTGGAAAAAAGCCAATCATTTGAACTGCAAAGTCAACGAATTGATCAATATTATGCCATTCCTTTATTAGCTTTTTTGTTAGGTAAAGAAATGAAAGAATATTTTGAGCAAGATACCGAAGAGCCAGAGGAGCAACGTCTCCGCGATATTTTGTCAATTTATGTACGATCGCGCTATCCCGTGGTAAGTCTGTTACCCATAGGTTATAAATATAAAGACTTTCCCTTTGTCGTGTTCAAAAGTTATAGTTTAGAGCAAATGCGAAAAAGAATGTTTACGGATAAATATCTATTAAATTCCACCACTTTCAACGTCCTAAACTTAATTTTATCTCATCAGATGAAACTCTAAAAAAATCAATTTTTTCGGGGATTTTGAAGAAAAATAAAGCCCCCCTTATTAAGAGGGGGGCTCAGACTCAGAGAAGTATGTTAATATCTTTTAGATGGAATGCAACAAACATCAGCACTTCACCCACCCGAAAAATACAACAATCCCAAAGCGGGCGGTGATCCTATGATTATAAGATACTAAAACTCCAAACTTATGGCGCGTGATGTTACTTCTCAAAGCTCTAAGTCCCCAGCTAAACCCCATCAGCCGATCGCGGCAAAAATCTTTCATGGGCTTAACCTTATTAGCCTGACATTGATGATAGGAAGTGGGCTACAAATTTACAACGCGAACCCTGTTTTTGGCGGCCGTGCTGGCTGGCAGATTCCCCCCATATTTACCCTAGGAGGTTGGCTTGGTGGGGGAAGACACTGGCATTTTGCCGCGATGTGGCTATTTGCCCTTAATCTACTTAGCTATGGCATATATATTCTCATTACCCGCCGTTGGAAACATCGGTTTTTCCGAGAAAATGATATTAAAGCCTTGCAAAAAAGTCATAATATTAAACGCACAAATTATGCTTGGCACAGATTAGCTTTCACCGGAATCATTCCCGTTTTACTCTTGGCAATATTTACGGGTTTAGGAATGTATAAACCAGCCCAACTACATTTAATTGTTGATTTCTTTGGGAGTTGGCAGGCGTTGCGAGTAGTTCACTTTATTTCCGTACCTATTATTATCACCTTTACCGTGATTCACTCATTGTTAGGTGTAAAAGTAGGAGGCTCGCGTTTAATTAAATCCATGTTTTTTTAAAGGTATATCATGCGTCAAATTCAAGTACCCAAACCCTACTTACCGCGCCGTCGATTTCTTCAATTATCTGGAATTTCCAGTCTCGGTTTACTCTTGGGCGGCTGTGGAGCCAGTTTGTTTGATGATGCCGTCAGAAAAGCAACAGAGCCTCTAAACGAGAGTGTCGAAACCTTATTATTCAACCCTCAAAAGCCAGTCCCAGAATTTCCGACAAGTGCAATTGAACCCGATGCTTTGATCGTTAATACTTTTGACTTTACTCCCAGAATTGATCAGAATGAATTTCGTCTGACGGTTGATGGTGAAGTTAATAACCCTCTCAGTTTGAGCATGATGGAAGTACAAAAAATGCCCTTGATTTCTATGACAATTCGCCATGTTTGTGTGGAAGGTTGGGCGGCAATTGTGCAATGGGGAGGCGTGCGATTACGCGACATTATTTCCCTTGTTCAACCCTCAAAAAATGTGCGCTATATTTACTTTAAATCCGCTGATGGTTACTACGAAAGTTGGGATTTAGCTTCGGCTTTACACCCTCAAACGCTGTTAGCTTATCAGAAAAATGGACAGCCTTTACCTATTGAAAATGGTGCGCCTTTACGTTTAGCTTCTCCCATTAAACTCGGTTACAAACAAAGTAAGTGGATTACTCAGATCACACTATTGAGTAAAAAACCTGCCACTTTAGGTTACTGGGAAGATCAGGGTTACGAGTGGTTTGGAGGGCTATAATTTGTGATTTCGTCAGGGTTTGAAAGATGTCTCAAAGCTAAATTCCTCGCCTATAAGACTTAAGATTATTTTTTAATCCTCTTTAGACGACTTTAGCTATAGCAGTCGCCCGGATAGTTAGGACAATTTGGCATCGCGGTTGCGCGGGGAGTTTATAAATAATTGGGCTGGGTATATTTATTTGTGGCCCAAAGATCCCCACCCCCAATTAGGGTTTGTAGGGGCGGGTTTGCCCATATAATTGCCACCAAACAGACAGGCCAGAAAACGCGCCCCATCCCCACCCACCAATTCCCCATTAATTCCATGTAATTCGTGGTTGGGGCCTGTTGATGGACATTATTAGTGGGGTGGGGCGGGTTTTTCGAGGTTATTTGTTCGTGGGATAAATTCGGGCAAACCCGCCCCTACAGAGATAATAGGATGGGGATGGGGCGTTTTTTTGTCCTAACCGTCTTGGCGGGTGCTATATAAACCGGGTTTTTCAACCACGAGATTCGTAGGTTGGGTTGAGGGGAGCAGGCCCCATATCTCCTTGGCTTAAATATCCCTCAACCCAACCTAAAACCAACCACAAAAAACAGCAAAGAAATTGTTTCTGTGTAGGAGTTTCACGATTATTCGATCCCCATTATCTGTATTAAAACGACTCGTTTTCTCGGCCCATCTAAATCTAAAAATAATACTGATTGCCAAGTTCCTAATGTTAATTTACCATCTATAACAGGAATTACTTCACTGGTACTTAACATCATCGACATCAGATGAGAATGGGCATTTATTGGTTCATCTTCGGGTACTATTCTTAAGTGTAAATCATTATGTAAATATTTAGCATCCGGTGGAGCTAACTTTTTCAGATGCACTTTTACATCTTCTAGTAATCTTTCTTCATTTTCATTAATGGCTAATGCTGTTGTTGTATGCTTTGAAAATACAACAACTTGACCGTTTTTGATCCCGGTTTCTGCCAGAAATTCTTGGATTTTCGGTGTAATATCATAGATACTGATATCTGCCGCCGTTTCTAGGGTAATTTCTTTGTGTTTAATCTTCATAAACCCGGTGGCTTTGTAATTAAATAAAAGTTTATCTGCCTACCAAAAATTATTATAATATATTTTATTGTTAGACTCGTTACCATTCCCATCCATGTCAGGATATTCGGGGTAGAATTGTCACCTCACCCGCATTCCTCCCGCCGCCAACATTACTATGGCGGGGGACTCCTGCGGTTTTAGTTGATTATTGTTTTTTGGGAGTAGTAGGATTGTTGGAAGTAGCAGGCTTTGTGGTAGTAGACTTTTTGTCAGAAGGCTTTGTGGTAGTAGACTTTTTGTCAGTAGACTTTTTGTCAGAAGGCTTTGTCGCAGGCTTTGGGGTAGGAGTGGAAGACTCAGCAAACGCGGGAGAATTTCCCGAAGTGTAAGCAATACCAGAAACTAAGGCTGTAATACTAAGGGTGGTAGCCAACACAGTCTTACCAAATTGAAATGCCATAATTAATAATTCCGATAAGGATTGTAATAGAATCAAAGGAACCGACAGGGAGAGTCGTCCCCCCGTCAGATTGGGGTAACGTGGTATTGGTGTACCTTCGCCTGACAGTATCACGGGTTTTTGTCACACCGATGTGTCAAAGGTATGAAGATTTTATGCCCCAATTATTATTTCTCTCTTGATGACGCTCTCTGCCTTGTCTGGTAAGCATTTTAGCTTTTTATGAATTGTTCAAAAACTTGTCATCTTTCTGTCACAACCTTGTCATAAACGTTATTTATACTAAAAAGTATCAAAATGAGAAAGTCCTCAAAAATAAGTATATTACGACAGGTGTTACCTATGTTAATGAACAAATCCCCTTTAGATGAAAGTGCTCCGAAATCAGAAATCTCTGTCAAGTCTTCTTTGTCGAAGCCTATTACTTATTTATCATTAATTTTGTTGGGATCTGGTATTACCGCGTTTGGGAATTATTTTATTAGTCAAAAATTTTCTTCCCCTCTGGTTACTAAAGCCCAAGCTACTACTCCCCAAGGCACCTTCGCGAAAGGCGCAAGGGAAGCGATCGCGGCGGCTCCTATTCCTGGGATCAATAACCCCAATTTTGTGACGAATGTAGTACAACAAGTGGGTCCGGCTGTAGTTCGGATTGATTCCTCTCGTACTGTGGAAAGTCAATTACCTGAAGAGTTTAATGATCCCTTCTTCCGTCGCTTTTTTGGTGAGGGGCCTATGCCTGATAAACAAGTACAAAAAGGTTCCGGTTCTGGATTTATTCTTAATACCGATGGTAAGATTCTTACTAATGCACATGTTGTTGAAGGTGCTGATTCTGTTACGGTTATACTGAAAGATGGTCGAAAATTTAAGGGTAAAGTTTTGGGAAGCGATCGCGTTACGGATGTCGCGGTTGTCAAGATAGACGCGCAAAATTTACCCACGGTAAAATTAGGTAATTCCGAACAATTACAACCCGGAGAATGGGCGATCGCGATCGGTAATCCCTTGGGTTTAGATAATAGCGTCACAATGGGGATTATTAGCGCAACAGGGCGATCGAGTTCTCAAGTTGGAGTTCCCGATAAACGGGTTAATTTTATTCAAACAGATGCCGCGATTAATCCGGGTAATTCCGGTGGACCATTATTGAATCAACAGGGTGAAGTAATTGGCATGAATACCGCGATTATTCAAGGTGCCCAAGGATTAGGATTTGCCATTCCTATTAATCGAGCCCAACAAATCGCGGAACAATTGAGTACCAAAGGAAAAGTAGAACATCCCTTTTTAGGGATTCAAATGATCGCGTTAACTCCAGAAGTAAAACAAGAGATTAATAGTAATCCCAATAGCGGTTTAAGTATTCTGGAAGATAAAGGAGTATTAATTGTTAAAGTGATTCCTAATTCTCCCGCGGCAAAAGCCGGTTTACGGGCCGGTGATGTCATTGAAAAAATTAATACTCAAGAAGTGAAAGATGCTAATAGTGTCCAGCAAATTGTCGAGTCAAGTCAAGTCGGTAATACTTTACAAATCAGCTTAAAACGCAATGGACAAAGTTTAAATTTAGGAGTAAAATCGGGGAGTTTTCCTACTAAAAATTAACCGATGTATAGACCGGGTTTCTTAACCACAAATAATGATTTTCGCCCACAGATAAACGTGAGAAACCCGGTTTATTTTCGGTCTCTGACGCATCCTACTCTCAAAAAGCATAAATTGGTATTATGCTGCTTCCTCTTCCTCAGAGGGGCGATTCCAGTTAAGGTAGGTCTTTTTGAGATGACTAATGATGGCTTCATAAATTTGACTACTGACGCGATCGCCCCGTTTGCCATTTTCTAATTTAATATCATCCACAAAAAAATCAATCTGAAATTCCGCATAAATGGAAGACTCATCATGGTTAATTCCTTTCATTCTAATTTGGGGTTCTTGCCATTTTCGGCGGGGTTCCTTAAACCGTTCTTTCAGCCACTTAATTAACTCAATCACATAATCATCTAAGCGAGTTTCCTCCGATTCAGGATTCGATATTTTCTGATACAAGCGTTGCGATCTTCTCTTGAGTAAATTAATTTTTTTCTCCCATTCTTCCGCAATAAAATATTGATCCTCATCCAGTAAATTAGGATCTTTAATGGCAATTCGATACCAATTTCTAACTAACTCAATCAAGGCTTCTTTATCCTTATTTTCCTGAAAATTAAAGACAGTGCGACTGTTATTGGTTTCGGCAGTGACTTGAAAACCCATGAGTTTGAGAACAACTTTATATTCCTCTTGGATATTTTCAATTTCTTCTTGAGTTAACCCACCTTTTTCCGCAAACTTTAGCGTCACAACTAAGCATTCAAGGGATTGGTCAATTTCCTCTAATTTTAAATTGACTTCCTGTTCAGCAAGTAACCGTGATTTGGCAATTTGTTGTTGTTGAATAAAAGTGGGATCTTGTTCTATCGAGTCAGAATATTGCTCGAACATCTCCAATTTAGTCTCTATATCGCCTAAAGTATCAGGATGAGCTAACACAATTTCTTCGATCATTTTTTTGGCTTTAACCAGATCACATTCAGAGGGAATTTCTAGGGATTTTGAATAATAATAGTAAGAGGTAGGACGACTCAAATTTGTGATTTTTTGTCCTTGTAAAATACTATTGGGAATATAAACATCACAATGCTCACTAAACATATATAATTGAGTGACACGAACCCCGATTTTTCGTAAGATTCCAGTGGAACCATTTTCTAGGCGTAAAACATCACCAAATTGAAAAGGAGTATCAATGAGTAACACCACTCCACTAAAGAAATTTGCCATAATATCCTGAGCGGCAAAACCGAGGACAAAAGTTGCACCTCCCAATGTTACCCAAATTCCCGTTAAATCAACCCCAAAGGATTTGAGAAAGAAAACTCCACCAAGGGTGAAAATAATTACAGGGACAACAGCTTCTAGTAGAGGAAGTAATACATCATCCCACATCACTTCTGTTTGTTGAGCATAGTCTTTGAGGTAATAGATAAAAACTTGGGTAAATAATTGGACAAACCAATAACTTAACGCGATAATTAAGCCCGCGGTGAGCAAATGTTCTATCCGAGAAAGGATATTACTTTTTATGAAAGTCCCCAAGGAAATTTTGAGGCCAAGGAGGGAGAAAACAATCAGGGCTGGATAGGCAGAAACATTTAAAGTTACCAGCGCGATATCCCGTTCAAATTTCCGAAAAATCGATCGCAAGACATTGAACAAGATTAGATATAATAGTCCTGTGCTCAGAGCCGTGATTAACAAACTGATGAAAATCAGCATCCCTGTATTCATTTCATCAAAATGCCAAAGGTTGTCTAACATAAAATTTGGGAATTTTCCTTGGGTTGATTGAGGTTGAAAAAAGGATTAAATCACTTAATCTGTTGGTTGCGTTGAGGCAATAATTCTCTTATCGACAAAATCACCGCATCAGGGGGGGTTTAATTAGGGCGGGTTTAATCAGGCAGTCTGGGGGTGACATAAATTTGGGTGAACCCGCCCCTACCGTGGACTGGAAATTTGCCAGCACTTAACCCAACCTACCAAAATAGAGATTAACGCTCTTTCGCGTCCTTGTTAGTGCCTTATTCGATCTTCAGTTGCAAACCCGGAAGTAATCGCTCTAGGTTTTTCAAAGATTTCCCTTGCCAGGGCATTTCATTAGTGCCTAAAATCACTAATTGAGTATCCTTTTTCTTCCGCATACCCACAACAAATTTAGACAACATACTGATCCCCGAACTATTGAGAAATTCTAACTTTTTCAAGTCGATTGTCATAGTGGGCTGTTTTAAATCAGCCACTTCATTGAGCAAATTAACAATGGGAGCATAATCGGAAGGGCCACCTAAACTAAGTTCACCTTGAAAAGAGACTGTCTCCGATGCCGGATCATATTGAACCTGATAGTCTTTTTCTTTTACTTCTTTATTAGTCATACTTTTCAAATCTCTAAGTTCTGCATTTTGGATCTAATTTATCACAAAAATGTCCTATAATTTCAGCCATCAAGGGCTGGTTAAGTCCTATTTCTATCACCGACATCGGCTCTGATTAAAGCTGTCCTAAAGTTTTGAGGAAATTTCACAGGGGGATTTGAGCCATAGTCGTTACAACCATTACATCAGGATTTTCTGGCATTGTCTCAAACTTCCAGCCTAACTTCACTGAATAATCATTAATCATTGTCAGGAAACCTAAACCTGATGCTTTACTATGCTCATCTTCTGCCGTTTTTTCAATCTGCTCAATATATAACTCATTCGGATCACAAGCCAATAATTTCTCTATGAAGGCTTGAAATTTCTCAACGCCTTGAGCATTAATACTGTTTTTCGTACACAGAACCGCGATCACTTGCGACGGACTTTCCAGAAAATAAATACCAAATTTTACTTTATAATTGCTCAGGGAATCATTGAATTTTAAAGCATTTTCTAAAAGTTCGTTTCCCACATAACTCACCGCGGTTTTACTCTCTTTGATCCGCTTCTCACGATGAGGATCTTCATCATCAATAGGTAGAAAAGAGGAAAAATATTCCGCGACAAAAATCGCAGATAAACGGTTATTCCTCCACCGCTGTTTAATGGGTCTCGAACTGGGGGTGAAACTCAGTTCTAAAGAATCATTTTCATCGGAAAAGTTCTCGATAAACTCTCCAAAAATTTGTGACATACTTTTTCCATTGATTAACGATAGTTACAGATACCATCACAAGTATATCAGTAAGATCGATTAATTTGACACTTGTCTTTTCAAGATAACTTTATCTTTTTTTGAGAACAACTAAGGTAATATCATCAAAAACTTTTTGTTCACCAATATGTCGCTTCACATCATCGATCACACAGTTCTTGATTGCCTCCGCGGACTCCTGCCAATTTTTGCTAATGACTTCGCATAAGGCCTCAATTCCATATTGTTTTTTATTGATATCTTTTGCTTCGGTAATCCCATCGGTATATAAAACAACTCCATCCCCTACATTTAATTCGACGCTTGTCTGACTGATAAAATCAGAAATATCCTCATCTAACCCAATCGGAAATCCCAGATCCATTGTATCAATGCGCTCAATATCACCACCCTTTCGCACTACAATTGTTTCCTCATGTTGACCACTAATACTCATTTTCCCTTGGAAATAATTAAGAATCACTAAGGTTAAATTTTTTTCCGAATTCATCCGTTGCACATTTTTATAAATGATGCGATTCAGCGTATCTAAAAATCGGATTGGATCGGGTTCTCTAATTTCTTGAAGAGTACGGACTGCTGTTTGTGTCATGATCATCAAAAGACCACTTTCTAAACCATGTCCCGTCACATCACCAATACCAATTGTGACAATTCCATCCAGATATAAGACATCATAGTAGTCGCCACCCACTTCGTCGGCAGGCTCCATAAAACCGGCAATATCTAACTCCGCGATCGCGTCAAGTTCCTCCGACGTCGGAAGAATCATTTGTTGCATTTTGCGTATCACATCCAATTCATGACTCATACGGACGTTTTCCTCTTGCAAACGCGCTTCTGCTTCCTGTCGCTTGAGAAGATTAACATAAGCCCGTGAATGGTAACGAATACGCGCAATAAGTTCAGCTTTATCTGGGAGTTTCACGAGATAATCATTAGCACCCAATTCAAAGGCTTTAGCTTTGATTATCGGTTCTTCTTTACTAGAAAGAACGATCAGGGGAACCTGCTGCGTTGGAGAGTCTTTTGAGCGAAAAAAACGCACTAAAAGTAATCCATCCATCTCTGGCATTACTAAGTCTTGTAAGATCACTGTTGGCTGACAATATTTTGCCATTTTGAGAGCCTGAGTCGGATCGCTACAGTAATGAAAGGTGATATCTAATTCAGGGGCTAACATCCGACGAATCGCTTCGCTAATTATCGCCTGATCATCAATGAGAAGAACTGTAATCGGGTCTGTCATGATACACCTGATAATAATACAAGATTTACACAGAAACAGGGTTAAAAACCCGTAAGTGTCTCGTTTTTGCTTAATGTTGCGAAGCCGAAACCTGGTTTCTTAGTAATGCAGTAAGCTTCCTCAATATTTCCTACCTGGTTTTTTACTACACGGGCGAGAGAAACACCTATTAATATAGCTATTATACCGATAATTGCACGGCTTGTCCAGTAAAAAGCCGCGAGGTAAAATTACCTTTTTACAGCATCGTCTCTGTCTCTAGTCCATAGGTTGAGAATGTCGTATAAGCACGACAGAAACCTGTTGCTACCATCCATCTTATTTCTGGAGACCAATTCTTAAATCTTTATTCCGCGTCAAAAAGAACACGATGAGTAAACAGCCAGTGATATTGACAAAAAAATGCCATAATAGGAGAAATCCTTGGCGAATGCTACCGGGAAAATGCCGATACCAAGTAGCGAATTAATGCACCCGGAATCGCTCCTAAAGCAATGGGAATTACAGTAGGAATACCGAGCTTCTGGAACATCACAGACTCCTCTAAATTAGAAATAACTATTATTGGGAAATAAACTGGGCTAGTGTCATACCCATTTCCCCGGCAAGGACACCTAAAATTGCACTACCACCCCAGTAAAAAATCCTAGCTCTAATATAGCAACCGCCAGGGCTATTAGGACAGATTTTGTAGGGGCTCTTTCACCCGAATTTATCCCACAAACAAATAACCTCCAAAAACCCGCCCCACCCCACTAATAATGTCCATCAAGAG
>JBEDKD010000257.1:0-3985 GCA_041172365.1 Cyanobacteriota bacterium
GTTCTAAGGATAATTCTGAGGGACTTAATTCTGTTAAATTAACAGGTGAACCGAGTAACCAAGTGCTGATATCGGCGGTGAATTGTTCTGTTAAAAATTTACAGACATTATCGTACATTCACTCCTCCTCATTTGACATTTCTTGAGTTTTTCTGTTTTGAGTAAGTTGGGTTGAGTGCCTCAACCCAACCTACTAATCGGGATATCAGTCAAGTAATTTGCGTTTGGCTGCTTCAAAATCGCGATCGCTCAAGTATCCCTCTTTTTTCATCTGAACTAATTCTTTAAGTTTGGCCATGACATCTTCTGCATTTGATGAGTTATTTTTCTCCGGTTCAATATATTCAGCATCAATTACTTGATTTAGATTAGCTGTTTCTGAAGCCTTAACACTCTCTCCTATTGACTGGGGTTTCTGAGGCGTTTTAAATCGTGCTTCCATCTGACGACGAAAGCGATTAATAATGCCCTCTTTCCCAGGACTTTCTGGGGTTCCGGGTACTCCCACCACCGTTGCTCGGTAGGGATAATTAGGATTAGTTTCGGGTAATTTATCCACAAAATTGACAAATTTTCGCAATTTGGGTAAGTAGTATTCTTGCCAGAGATTCGTTTCTTTTTCCATTTGGTTAATGGCTTGTTCTAACAAACCTTTTAATGCCTCTGTCATATCGCGGCGGTTTGCTAATTCTTCTAAGGCTTGATTCCAAACTGCACTGAGAGAAGCTGTATAATAACTGTCTCGCAATTCATCATGATATTGAAATTCCCAGGTTTTATTTTCCTGATTTTGCTGGATCAATTCAAAGGCTAAACAGGGATAAAATACATCCTCTAATTGCTCCATCAGCAACGCCTCTGGGGGGATTATATCAGTAAAAACTGTCTGATAGTCATTATGGAGAAATGAGCCATCTAAATTTTTTTCTCTACTGTAGGGGTTTCTCATTTGTTCTAACCCTTGAATGAGTCTGAGGGGAAACCCTGCATATTCTGTCACAATTAAAATTTCATCGGCGGCTTGAGTGGGTTTGAGCACTGTTTCTGAAATTCCTGCATCCCTTACTAATGTGGTTTTGAATTGTTGAACTTCGGGTTTGTCTGTATCTTTAAATCCGACTAATTTACTCTGTTTGGCGGGAGTATCTCGGAAGTAAGGATCGTTTAAATTTAGACGCAACAAGGGCTCGGCTTCTTGCATGATTTGTCCTAAACGGGTGGAGCGCTCATTGACTGAATAGTTTTGAATAAAGCGCTCAATTACTGATACGGTAATATTACGAGCGCGATCGGCAAATAACCGATCGATGGTTAAGTCGATTTCTGTTTGCAGTTGTTCTCCTGAAACGCGATCGCGGATAAAAACCGCCAAAGAATCAGCCCGTGCAGCACCTTGAGTCATTTCACGACTAACTAATACTAATTGAGTGCGAAATTCCGGTTCAGGTAATAAAGCTTGATAACATCTCTCGATATCATCATTCTCAAAAATTGCCTCACCACTCATTTCATCAAAATTCAGTTGTTTCAGTTCACTTTCCTCTTTTTCATAATTCCCTTTTAAGATATCGACTACGCGTGAAAAAGCCCCCACTTGAGTAGAGAGATTTACCAGATACTTCTGTAACTCATTCACTACTTTTAAAGCTTCCTGAGTCACGGCAAAGTCAAAATTATGTTTGATTAAATCGCACATTTGCTTGACAATTTTTCTGGATTCTCCTTGAAATTCACGATTTTTCACACCAAGTAATGGCACATCGAATTTATTTTCAATATCTTCTAAAATTTGCTCTGCATCTCTCCATTTTTTCTCTAAATCTTCTAATTTACGCAGTCCACTAAAATTCGTAATTTCTTCCTCCAATTGCCTTTGGTAAATATCTAATTCTGTTCGTAAAGCATCGAGCCAATCACGGGAAGTTTTAATCGAAAATTTCTGATTTCCGGGTGTCAGTAAGACGGCAATATATTCGGTCATATTGGCTTTGAGGTCTTCCAAAATCTTTGGGCTAATTTGTTGGAGTCTTGTCAACCAAATGCCTCTGCTACTTTCCGTTTCTCCGGGCAGCGTTTTGCGGAATTGTTCGCGTAATTCTCTGGATATTTGTTGACGAATCGACACGCGATCGTCTTTATTTTGCGTATCAGAAATGGCTCTTTCTAATTTATTGCGCCAAGTATTAATCGTACTACTAAAGGTTTTATTTCCTTCTTCGACGGCTTCCCCTAATCGAGTCGTAAAACCATCTCTTTGTTGGAGATCACTATGCCAGCGATTTTGAATTAAAAACTGTTCTAGTAATAACTGAGGATCGGGACTTTGCCCTTCTCCATTTAACCAAAATTGTACCAGTTTGAAACTAATGCGAGTTAAGGCAATAGAAACAATGGTATCACGGGGAAAATAAATCGCGGCTAACCCAAATGTTAAATACCGTTGAGGGTTAGGACGTGGATGATTATCCCATTGAATGAGATGTTGCAGAAAATTATCTCTCATTCCCTTAACAACCGGTGCAAGTTCATTGGAAAAGTCTAAGGCTATTTTATGGGCAATAACATTACATAATTTTCGTTGTTCCATAATTTTATATTCTCCTCCTGTCTGACTAGAAACTAAATAAGTATAGTCAAAGGGTGGACGAGATTCCTGCACAATTACTAAGTCTTGAACATCATAACAAGCTTCAAATTTTGTCCCCGCGGTGGTATAATGATTGAGTTCTTTTAGGGCGGCATAGGTATTGGCACTCATATTAGGAGTATTGCCATATAATTCGGGACTAATGACTAAATAACCGACTATTTGAGCTCCTTGATCGCCGTAAATTTTCCGCAGACTATAAGCCACATCTAAAAACATTCCACTTCCGGTTCCTCCACAGAGGGAACCGATGATAAAAATATTTAACCCGGCATCGACTCTTAATCCGGTTTTGAGTAAATTTGCGTCATGGCCTCGCGTGCGGTTTTCGGCTTTTTGAATGACATCTTGAATTTTTTTATAGTTATGAAAAAAGGCTAATCTTCCGACAGGACGAATCCCTTTTGCGCCTTCTTCAACGGCTTTAATATTGCGTAATAATTGGGGGGGAAACCATCGGGCTATATGATCGTAAGGACCTTGGCGATCGTAACTCGAACGACGTTCTAATCCTTGGACAAAGGTAGTAACATCGTTAGATGTCATGGTAGCACTAATTTTTTCGGAATCCTTGAAACTTAGATCAATCCCATGATAGGTACTACCTGTGCGTAAACCGGATGTTTGCGTCGCGGTTTTATCAGTATCAATATGAACAAAACTGACGATCGGTAGGTTACTTAAATCACCATAGCGATCGACGATTAAGCGTCTAATTCGCATGATTACATCACGTCCTGTTCCCCCTAAACCGATACAAATTGTGCGGTTAATTCCACGAAATTGACGCTCGTTATTGGCTTGAGTCATAATATTTATCCTGATTGGGTAAAGACATCATTTTGATTGATTTTAATTTCTGAAAATTGGGAGAAACTCAGTTAAAACCAGTTTCTTAATTCCTAGAGTAATTGCAGAAATTCTGCTAGAGAATTAACAGTAATAGCCTGTCGGTGTAGTGCTTTAAGAAGCAACTCGTCATTAATCTTATTCAGAGCTTCATTCAGTGACAAAGGGATATTTTCAAAGCGCATTTCTAAAATTTCTTTGATATCCTCTCGACGGGTTTGTAAGAGATACCCGCTTGCTTCCATTGCTTTTTCTTCTAGGGGACTTAATAAAGGCATTTTTCTTTCCTCCTGATAAGTTTTAACTTCTTGTTTGAATTGCTGTTGTAATTCTGGGGTAAAGCCATCACGCGATCGAGAAATCGGAATAGCTTTATCACATCATTTCGAGTATAGCACTACCCATTGAGATTAAGAAACTTGTGATACAATATTTGCAGATTCTAGCCATTAAGAAATGTCCTAAATTTTTTTGAGTAGTGCTATATCA
>JBEDKD010000258.1:0-7632 GCA_041172365.1 Cyanobacteriota bacterium
TTATTCATTCCAACTTCTTCACAGGTGGCACAGAATAGGAGGGGCGGGTTTATGGGAGCTCTGACTTCTCCTTAAGATATGGGCGAACCCGCCCCTACCGTAGATCGGGCTTGAGCGAAAAATCCCCCTTTGTGCCTTCGAGCCTTTGTGTTTCATTCTTCTTTCCAAAAGCTATAACCCAAAGAGATAGACTTTATTCCAGCTTCTTCACAGATTCCTGAGAAGTAGCTAAAACTTTCAACAATTGCACCTCTTCCTGCAAGCGTTTCACCTGCTCCAATAAAACCTGATTACTTTCCGTTAACTGTCGTGCTTGACTACTCAAATAAGGATCACTTTCCCACCAATTAATCCCAATTTCCCTCGCCTTATCCACAGAAGAAATCAATAAACGAATCCGAATATTTAATAACTCCGTCGAACCCACGGAAACCGAAATATCCCCCGCGATGACAATACCCTTATCTAATACCCTTTCTAAGACATCAGCTAACGTCGAACCGGAAGTGGAAGTCGCGATACTGCGACTCCCCGAAATAGCACCTTGAGACGGAGAATTAATACTCATAAATTATGTTTCAGTTTTCGCGACAAAAATCCGATCATCCCTTTGCTTTAATATCCCCTTCTTCATCAGCGATCGCAAAGCATCGATCGTCTGGACGCGATTAATTCCCAACGCGCTTTCAATCTCGGAAACCCGTGCCCCCTGAGAGTTTTGTAAATAATGGAAAACCTCCTGCTCATAGGGTGGTAAAATTAACTCCTCTTCCACTAAAATATCAGTCTCCTCTTCCGGCTCTTCTATCTCCGATGAAGGCTGATCATTAACTGTTAAAATTACCTTCTCTTCGGGCACCTTTGGTAATTCCTTTGGTAATTCCTTTGTTAATTCCTTCACTGAGCGTTGAGAGGTGTCTAACTTAATCACAGGTGTTTCATACTTATGCAAAACATCCTCTAAAATTCGGCTCGCTTTTTCTAAAGGTTTACCACTACGATATAAAAGCACATCCAAACAAACACCACGAAAATCATCACTACTGGCAGTCACGGGAATATTATGCTCTTGACAGACTTTCCCAATCATTAAACAAGCGCGTAAGCCGGAACTTTTCTCAATCCCAGTATGGTGACAAAAATCCTTAACTAAATGAACAATTCGTTTCGCATCTTCTGGGTTAACCCCGATTTTTTGAATTAAAATTTCTTGCTGGGTTAAATTATCCGGCTCTGGCATTTGGATCGTCACTAACCGATCCATTAACGCGTCTTGGGTATTATGAACTCCACAATATTCCTCAGAATTAGAAGTAAAAATTGCCCGAAATTGAGGATGAACTTTAATATATTCAGAACGATTACCACCAGGGGGAAGCACTAAAAGTTTTTCTTCTAATGCCGAAAGTAAAACATTATTGACTTCAGGACGAGAGCGGTTAAACTCATCATAAACAAGGGTAAAACCTTCTCGACAAGCCATTGTTAAGCGAGAATCAATCCAATTTTGGCGCAATTCATCCTCTAGTTTCACAACACTATGAATGAAATTATCGACCACTTTTTTACGAGTATAACCGGATTGACTCCCGATTAAATCTGTACTCTTTAATTGATCATCCCCAAAAATTAGCATAATAGGACGACCTAAAAGATCGGCCAAATGGAGCGCGAGGGTCGTTTTTCCTGTCCCCGCGGGGCCTCGGAGGTGGACTCCAAAACCAGATTTTAAGTAACGGAGGGAGCGCACGGTAATTTCTTCTACCGCGGGGGTATTGACAAATCCCTTGGGACGTGCTTTCAGCACTGTAGTCATAGACGGTTTCACGCGTTTAGGAGATAAAGGAAAGGAAAAGAGTTAAGTTAAGGGTGCGGATAGTTGATCGGGGGTGAGATAGGTACGATCGCGTTGAATAATCAACCCTTTTCGCAGAAGAGCACGCAACGCGTCAACGGTTTGGACACGATTAATACCTAACGCGGCCTCGATCTCGGTGAGGCGGACTCCCTTACCTTCTTGAATGTAATGATAAACCCGATCTTCTGGCAATGGGGGAGGTGCGGAAGGTTTCGCGGTGGCCAAAGATGGGATCACAGTAGGTTTGGGGGTATCTTTTACCTCCACCGGTTTAACCAGGGGTTTCGGTGTCTCCATCGTCTTTTTCACCGTGGTTGATGAGACAGGAGGATGAGTCACTTTCACGGGAGGAGTAACTTTCACCGTTTCTGGAGTCGGTAAGGGAGGCGCGATATGATGTTCTCGCACACTTCCCCAGACGCTTAATTGCAGATCCGTGACATAATCTTTTAATTCAGAGCGAAATACAGAGAGACGATCGCGTAACTCTTGAGAGTCGGCTTTGCGTTTAGCACGATAACGAGAAAAAGCCTGTTGTAATTGACGAGCGCGATCTTCGCGTAATAATTCTAATTCTTGCAGATAACTTTCGACATCGACACGGATAGTCTCGATCGCGTTAGTTAATTTTTCATGAAGTTCATTATAAGATTGATGACGGGCGCGTTCGCTCTCAGAGAGAAAAGCTTGAGTTTGAGCCTTACGAGTTTGGATCTCCTCGACGCGTTGTTGACGCAAAGCTCCCGACATTTGATTTAAACTGGTATGGTAGTCATGCAACTCCCTCGCCAATTGACTACTCCATTGCACTCGGTCCAACGTCGTTTCCTTTAAAAAACGATTAGTTTCTGCCGAGAGCGATCGGACATACTCATTTAATTGTTGCGCCAACGCGATCGAGTCTTGATGACGCTTACTACTGGTATCGCGTAAAAAATCTTTCGTTTCTGACTGTAAATCACTAACAAACGCGAGACGATCGCGCCGTTGTGCCCTTTCTTGGGTACTACGATCCCTTTGCCACTCCCTCAGAGTCGAGTGGACAGTTACTTGACGTTTCTTTAATTCCTCTTGACGATCAAGGCGCCCGAATCGCCATTCTTCTTGTAGTGACATCACGTTTCCCTCCCTCCCACATCTATTAATATTTAGGGCATTTTTCCCCACCCAGGTTTAATGAAAAATGAAAAATTAAAACTTGACATTTACCGATGTCATAATTTTAATAATTTCATCTTTCATTTTTTATTTGTAGAAATTAAGCTGCCGGGACTGAGGCTTGAGAAGTAAGACCTACCGCTTCAGCATACTTGAGGTAAGTTTCGACGGACGCGATAACGATCCGAGCTTCGATCGCCAACAATTCAATACCGACAAGGGATACACGCACCCAAGCATCTATGACAATACCCTTATCGAGAATGCGGTCAACCACTTCAGCCAAGCTAGAGGACGAGTTTACTTTTTCGACTGCCATGATTTTATACCTCTTCCGTTAATATAGGTCGATTACTGTTTATGTAACAGTAGTCTCCATATCATCATACTGGGAAAGGGTACATCCGCAAGCAGAAACTCTTGTTCCTACCAAAGATTGTAGCAAATGTTTCAAAATGTGCCTTTGGGCATTAAGATTAGTATATATAATTTTACAAACTTCAAAAAGTGGTAATTAAACCTTATCATTCTTAACGAAGCTTAAAATAAAAAAAGCAATCCTTTTTCTTTTTTTACCCCTGTAGCCCTGTTTTTCGCGGTGAGAACTAATTAATGATGCCTCGAATACTTGTTATTGATGATGATCCCACGATCTCTGAACTTGTGGCGGTCAACCTAGAGATGGCAGGCTATGAAGTCACCCAAGCCGAAGATGGCATAAAAGGTCAGGCCCTTGCTTTGCAATTACTACCCGACTTAATTATGCTGGATTTGATGTTACCCAGGGTCGATGGTTTTACCGTCTGTCAAAGGTTACGCCGCGATGAGCGCACCGCGGACATTCCCGTTGTCATGTTAACAGCCCTGGGTCAAACCCAAGATAAAGTCGAGGGTTTTAACTCAGGGGCCGATGATTATCTGACGAAGCCCTTTGAGATTGAAGAAATGTTGGCAAGAGTGCGAGCACTGTTAAGACGGACTGATCGTATTCCCCAAGCGGCGAAACACGCGGAAATTCTCAATTATGGGCCTTTAACATTAGTACCAGAAAGATTTGAAGGGATCTGGTATGGAAAAACCATCAAACTCACTCACCTAGAGTTTGAATTATTACACTGTTTACTTCAACGTCATGGTCAAACGGTTTCTCCCAGCGATATCCTCAAGGAAGTGTGGGGTTATGATCCCAATGATGACATTGAAACTATTAGGGTACACATTAGACATTTAAGAACTAAGATGGAACCCGATCCCCGTCATCCTAAATATATTAAAACGGTATATGGGGCTGGTTATTGTCTGGAATTGCCCACTCATTCTCCTGCCAATAATGAGGATTAAAAATTATAATTTTCTGCTCTATTTGGGGAAATTTCCCACAGTATTTGTCGGTTGGGTTGATTCCTGAGAACTGATGGCAAAATTATACGTCTGAGCATCAACCCAACCTACTTAACTAATGGTATTTGTCGGTTGGGTTGAGTCATTAAAATTGAGGTAAAACTCAGTATTTGTCGGTTGGGTTAAATCATTAAAATTGAGGTAAAACTCAGCCCTTTGATAATTAACCCAACCGACTTAACTCAGTATTTGTAGGTTGGGTTAAATCATTAAAATTGAGGTAAAACTCAGTCCTTTGATACTTAACCCAACCTACTCAACTGTTAAGTCAAACTAGGGTGCTAAAGCATTTCCCCGCAGTAAACTGCCAAGGGTTTTCGCGGTAATTTTCATCTGCACTAAGGGGTTTGCTGGTACAACCGTCTTATAAAGATAACTATCAAAAGTTAGACGTTGCACATCGGCATCGGCGCACATTTCCACAAAGGCTTCGCGGGTGGCATTGGTACGATAGAAAACCCGTTGTAAGATATCGAGGACCAGATAAGTAATGCCATATTTCTTATCCCAGCGCTGGATATAAAGCTTCAATTCATCTTCAGTAGGAATGCGTTGGCCTTTGTTGGAGATTTCCACAATGGTTTCCGCGCACATCCGGCCGGACTTCGCGGCAAAATAAATGCCTTCCCCAGAAGATTTGGTTACATAACCGGCTGCATCACCCACCAGAGCTACTCTACCGACAACACGACGGGGGCGGGGATGTTCAGGAATAGGATGGGCTTCCACTTTAATGATTTTACCGCCTTCTAATTTACGGGCGGCACGGGCACGGATACCCGCTTGTAGCTTTTTGATATCCGCTTGGTGGACTCTCATCGTACCAGTGCCTACGGCAACGTGGTCATATTTGGGGAATACCCACGCGTAGAAGTCTGTGGAGACATCATCTCCGACATACATTTCTGCCATGTCGTTGTAATAGGCCATTTTATCTTCAGGCAAGCGGATACGCTCTTGGAACGCGATCGCGTAATTATAATCACCCGCGTCAATAGCCTTCGCGACACGGGAATTAGCCCCATCGGCCCCAACAATCATATCCACCTTCAGGGTTTCCATCTTACCCTCAAGCCCACCATTAGAGTGATCGGCATAGTGAATAGTATAGGGGTCGGAATTGTTGCCTGGGATGTCCACTTTATGAACAGTACCATTAATCAGGTTCGCTCCCAGAGACTTAGCACGGTTACGCAGGAAGCCATCCAAGACTTCACGACGACACATACCAATGTATTCATCTTGATTATCGAGTTTGATATCCACCTCAATATTAGAGGGGGAAATCATTTTCATTTTTCTCACTCGTCTATCAATAATTTCAGGTGGCAAGTCAAACTCGCTAACCATGCACAGAGGAATAGCACCGCCGCAGGGTTTGGCATTATCTAACTTGCGTTCAAAAAGGTAAGTTTCAATTCCAGCTTTCACCAGCGTTTCCGCGGCACTCGATCCAGCCGGACCAGATCCCACAACAGCAACCCGTAGAGTCAAGGCTTTTCTCCCAAATCTCTTTTTTGATAATACTTATTAGTGTTTGATGGTATCACGGACGTGACTGCCACCTCATGCAATTACTGGATATGTCAACAAATTGAAACACAGCTTAATATTTATTGACAACTTGTGGGGGATTGTCAATAAAGACTCTTTATCTGATAAAATGCTCTTTGTCAAGAGTCTTCGGTAACAATCACCGAATTTCTCTGGCATCCGTCAAGATTTTTTGACGAAATGACTTGTTTTTTGCGGCCGTTATGGTATAAAGAACGGTAAACCTATCAAAAATAGGTAGTTTCCAGATTTCCCATGATGGGAAACTGATGGGATAGAGGGATCAGAAGGCATTGGTGAAGAAAAGCGCGTCGCGTGGCTCTATAGAAAACCCTCTTCCTTCTACCTTCTACCCTCTTCCTTCTACCCTCTTCCTTCTTCTTAAATATGGGTATTGTCGTAGAGAATGTATCAAAACAGTTTGGCTCTTTCCAAGCGGTTGATCAAGTAAGTTTAAGTATTGAGTCGGGTTCCCTAGTCGCGTTATTGGGGCCATCGGGTTCTGGTAAATCAACCTTGTTACGGTTAATCGCGGGGTTAGAGTTACCCGATAGTGGTAAAATCTGGCTCACAGGTCAAGACGCGACTTATCAGAGTGTACAAGATCGAAATATTGGTTTTGTGTTTCAACATTATGCTCTGTTTAAGCATTTGACGATACGCAAAAATATCGCGTTTGGGTTAGAAATTCAAAAGACTCCTCCTGCTCAGATTAAACAAAGAGTTGAGGAGTTATTGGAGTTAGTGCAGTTAAAGGGGTTAGGCGATCGCTATCCTTCGCAATTATCGGGAGGGCAACGTCAGCGGGTGGCTTTAGCGAGGGCTTTAGCAGTGCAACCTAAAGTATTATTATTAGATGAACCTTTTGGTGCGTTAGATGCCAAAGTTCGTAAGGATTTACGCGCATGGTTACGCCGTCTCCATGATGAGGTTCATGTTACTACGGTATTTGTTACCCATGATCAAGAGGAGGCAATGGAAGTCGCCGATCGGATCGCGGTAATGAATAAGGGAAAAGTGGAACAAATTGGAACGCCACCGGAAATTTATGATCATCCCGCGACACCTTTTGTGATGAGTTTTATTGGACCGGTTAATGTTTTGTCGAGTAATTCTCATATTTTTCAGGGGAATGGGTTTGAGTCGGCGAATCCACAAATTTATCTCCGTCCCCATGATGTGGTAATTGATACTGCTCCGAATCATGCGACTGTACCTGCGAGAGTGAGTCGGTTGGTTCATTTGGGATGGGAAATTCAGGTTGAATTAACTTTGGATGATGGCCAAGTTGTTTCGGCTAATTTGAGTCGCGATCGTTTTGATCAATTAGAGTTAGAACCCCAACAAAAGGTGTATGTGAAACCGAAGGAAGCGAAGTCATTTCCCCTTCATTATTCTATCTAAAAATGCCAGGGACTCAAGTCCCTGGCTCATAGCTAAAGTCCGTTAAAACGGACTGAAGATGGGAAAATCAAGAGTTTTTAAGATAGGGTGGGAAGAAGCTCGGTTTCGGGGAGAAATCAGGGGTTTGATGGTGAAGTATAGCAGTCGCCCGGATAGTTAGGACAATTTGGCATCGCGGTTGCGCGGCGAGTTTATAAATAATTGGGCTGGGTATATTTATTTGTTGGCGAAAGATCCCCACCCCCAATTAGGGTTTG
>JBEDKD010000259.1:0-4466 GCA_041172365.1 Cyanobacteriota bacterium
GGGGATGGGGCGGGTTTGGAGGCCTGTCTGTTTGGTGGCACAGATATGGGTGAACCCGCCCCTACAGAGCTCATAGGATGGGATGGCGTTTTTTGTCCTAACCGTCTTGGCGGGTGCTATACTCGGAATTGAAACCTAACTGTAGGTTGGGTTGAGGGACAAAACCCAACCCACAATCGTCATTAATTTTGTTGAGATTGGGCGATTGTCGCTTCTACTTCAGCTACAGGTAAGTCTAAGACTGTAGCAATTTGTTCTGTACTTAATCCCAGACTAAACATTCTGAGGATTGACACTTTTTCTCGCTGTTTAGCTTCGGCTTGTGCCTCAGTTTTTCCTTCTGCAAAAACATCTTGATAAAACCGGGTTTTCTTTAAGTCACTCAGTTCAAACATGGCGGCTATTTCCTCTCTTGATTTTTGTGGTAATTTGTAAACTATGATAGTCTCTAACAACTCGATCAGACTCTTTTTCACAACAGCATTAGCTATTTCTCTCTCCGCTTGTCTCGCTAATTCTTTAGCCAAATCTGCGGCAGTATTTTCGGGCTCAATTACCAGTTTCAGTAATTTTATCGGTAGAGATGCTGTTTCTACTGGACTAAGTTCATCGAGGTAAATACGGGTGATGTTAGGGAGGGCCAGCATTTCCTGAAAGTGAAGATTATTTTCCCTTTCAGTTTGGCGATTTGGGTAAAGGACTACCAATTGCCATTAGATGACATTTTTCATCATAATATTATCTCCGATTCATTTTCTCACCGTCAGGGTGGTGGCGAGAAACCGGGTTTTTGCGAGATACTTCGTTAGAGTCGAAGAGATGGGAAAAAACCCGGTTTCTTTGATTCGGAGCGGGTGGTTTAGGTTGGGTTGGGTTTCGTGCCTCAACCTAACCTACAATCTACTCCGATGGTTTATGTTGGGTTTCGTGCCTCAACCCAACCTACAATCTGGGAATATCTGCGTAAGTCCTATTTCTCAGATTATAAACCAATCGCGCAAAACGCGGCCCAATGATAAACACTGCCGTAGGGTTTTACCGTCAAGTTGTAACCTCCTAGCTGATCTTCAATGGCTTCTTTCTGCTCATCATCAAAACTATCGGAACTCTCCACCCATTCTAGCAAATCTGAAGGATAAGCAGACTTAAACCAGCATTGAGTATCATGTAAGGCTTGCCCAATGCTAACTCCTGATTGTAGTAACTCATAGAATTTTACCATGATTAAGGCAGTAGAAAGGTCATTTACTGCCCAAAGACTGGCCAGGGTTCCCATTGCTCCCGCGTACAGAAATCCCGTCGGTAATCCAATATAATCCGACCGATTTTTCGTATCAATTAAGGCCGTTTCGCACGCGGAGAGGACGACTAGACGGCACTGTTTTAGTTTCAGTCGGAAAATGTCTTCTAAGGTGAGGCATTTGGTAATATCCGCGGTTTTGCCATCACGCCATGCCACGTAGCGATCCGCTCCCCCTAGCTCCGATTCCCCTAAATCCCCAGGGGGATCTTCCGTGATGATACCGCCTGAGAGGATGAGAACGGATCTCAGGGGATCGTTAGCATTAAAAGAACCATGACAAGAAAAGTGAGCACAATGGGCGTTTTCTAAGTCTTCTAAATATTGTTCTAAAAGATTGCTTTTACTGGCTTCTGCCCCCGCGAGAATTCTTTGAGGATCGGGGAATTTACGCGCGATGCTGGTGACTTCTACATCGGTGAAGTCAAGATCCTTAGTGGGATTTTGCAGGGCAAGAAGTTGATCAAAATTCGGGTGATTTTTGATCTGTTGCAACAGTTGGCAACTGGGCGCGTATTGAATCCCTTGGGGGAATTTATCTAATAAGAATTTGCCATCGCTCAGGGGTAACGCGTGGAGGGGAAATAAATGCAGAAACCAGTGGGGAATTAGGATTAAACGCGTACTTTTTGCGGGTAAAATCGTGGTGATTTCCAGAAGTTCGGCAAGACGCTCAAGATACCTGGGAAGTTGGGTTTGCCAGTCGGTATTCTTTTCTTTTATGCTTTTTTTGTAGTCTTCCCGGTATTGATCAAATAAATTTTTTAATTTATCCCTTTGACGACTACGATGCACTGTCAGCACGTCGGGGTAAGTGAGGACAAAGGTGATGATTTCTGCGTCGGTGATGTACCACTCAATTAGCGCGGTGTCTGGGGTGGTGAGGAGTTTGGTAATTTCGGTGAAGGTGATCGGTTTTAGGGTGTTGGGGATTTCCTGTTTTTGCGCGATCACTTCGGCTAGGTTGCGGGCTTTGTTGGCTTCCGCGTATTCCAGTGCTTCTCGGTTACTATCGCGATCGAGGCATACCTGCACCATGCCCATGTAAAGCTTATCCCACTGCAAGTCGTGTTTTTGCTTGATTTCATCACTGGATTGAATCAACTTCCGTAGATTTTCGGCTCCGGTTATGGCATCTTTAAAGGTATCGTAGGCACTGTTGATAGTTGCGGATCTTTGGTTGGTGTCTTCTGGTTTTTCTCCGTTGATGTAGTCTAGTTTTGCCAGATAATCCCAGCCCAGATTATTTAAGGTTTGTACATTCTCAAACGGAAAGGCTTCGCGGGTGCGGACAGTTAAAGCCTCTTCGTAAAACGCGATCGCGCTTTCGATATTGTCCGCCCTATCGCCCTTGATTCTGTTACTGTAAGCATTAGCTAAGTTATTTTTAGTCTCTGCCCATTTTTCAGAGAAATCCTTTAAAGTACGAACTATTAAAGCCTCTTGGTAAAACGCGATCGCGCCTTCGATATTGTCCGCCCTATCGCCCTTGATTCTGTATAAGTAAGCATTAGCTAGGTTATTTTTAGTCATTGCCCATTTTTCACGGAAATCCTCAAAGGTATAGACAGTTAAAGCCTCTTGGTAAAACGCGATCGCTCCTTCGATATTGTCCGCCCTATCGCCCTTGATTCTGTTAAGGTAAGCATTAGCTAGGTTATTTTTAGTCCCTGCCCATTTTTCAGGGAAATCCTCAAAGGTATAGACTGTTAAAGCCTCTTGGTAAAACGCGATCGCGCATTCGATATTGTCCGCCCTATCGCCCTTGATTCTGTCAGAGTAAGCATTAGCTAGGTTATTTTTAGTCATTGCCCAATCTTCACGGAAATCCTCTAAGGTATAGACAGTTAAAGCCTCTTCGTAAAACCCGATCGCGCTTTCGATATTGTCCGCCCTATCGCCCTTGATTCTGTTTTTGTAAGCCGCCGCGAGGTTATTTTTAGTCATTGCCCAATTTTCAGGGAAATCCTTTAAAGTACGAACTGTTAAAGCCTCATTGAAAAACGCGATCGCGCTTTCGATATTGTCCGCCCTATCGCCCTTGATTCTGTCAGAGTAAGCAGCCGCGAGGTTATTTTGAGTTTGGGCAAACTTTTCGCTCCCCGGTTGGCTATTACTTAAAACTATTTGATAACCAGTAATGGCAATTTCAATATTATTCGCTCTATTCCCACGCGGAAAGTCACTAATATGAATACTCAAATTTCCAATGATGGCGACAATTGACTCAATTATTTCGGGATCTTTGTCAGCAATTAAACCATCAGCCACTAGCTGTAAAATCTTGGCAAAACGGGCATTGAGGAGATGTTCCCGTTTTGCCAGCATGGGGTAAATTACGGCAAAACCGCGATAGCTTTCTTCTGCTTCCAATAATTCTAGGATAAACTCTAAATACTCTTGGGGATTTTCACCCTCAGATTTATCGGTATCTGCCTCATCATTCATCCCGAATAATTGCCCTAGCTGACTGACAAGATTTCGTAAAAAATTAGCCCCATTCTCATTTCCTTCCTCTGCCAATTTTTCCGCGAATATCTCGCACACTAGCAGAAACTCCTGATCGAGCAATTCTAAGTTAGCCTGTAAAATCTCTGGCTCTTCACCGTTAGGGCAAGTGAGTAGCGCGTTAATCAATTGTAGATAAGCTTGGGCGCGGTTTTCATCCATGATCGCGTGGGGGTAGAGAATGACACTGAGATTGATGTTAGCATAATTGGGGGGCGAGAAACCGGGTTTTTTTCAGCGAGAAACCGGGTTTTTTTCAGGGTTTTTTTCAGGCGGTTGAAACCGCAGCTACACAAACAAAGTCCGCCTGCCGAGACTACAGAGATAAAGATTGCTAGATATTTAGATATGCGTAGGTTGGGTTGATGCCCACGTCGCGATCACGTGGAGCAAAACCCAACCCACAATCGGTGATTAATTTTGTTGAGATTGGGCGATTGTCGCTTCTATTTCACGCGGTTGAAACCGCAGCTACACAAACGAAGTCCGCCTGCCGAGACTATAGAGATAAAGATTGGTAGATATTTAGATATAGCAACCGCCAGGGCTATTAGGACAGATTTTGTAGGGGCTCTTTCACCCGAATTTATCCCACAAACAAATAACCTCCAAAAACCCGCCCCACCCCACCCCACTAATAATGTCCATCAACAGGTCC
>JBEDKD010000260.1:0-36649 GCA_041172365.1 Cyanobacteriota bacterium
AAACCCCTTCCTTTGATATCAAATCAGATGAATTAGTAGATCCCCTCTCACTATTACAGAATATTTTGATGGGAACCCAAATATCTGAGGTGAAGGAAGTCAATGAGTCTTTAGCGGATAAAGTAGAGCATTTAGAACATCAACTTTATGATCCTGATAAGTTGGTTAATTTATTACTTCCTCATGTGATGGAATTGTTAAACCGCAAAGTAGCTGAAGCCAGTGACGAAATGGCCGAAGCCCTTGCTCCTATTGTTGATGAAGCCATCTATAAGCGTTCCCAAACCCATAAATCCTCCCTGAGCGTGACTTTAGCCCCCCTACTTCCCGATGCGATTCGAGAAGTAATTGAGCGTTATCCTACGGAGATCGCGAAGGCCCTGAGCCCGGAAGTTGCCCTCGCGATTCAAGAACAAATTCGTCTTGATAGAGACGCGATGGCGGAAGCTTTAGGCTCGGAAATGGGTAGAGCCATTAAAAATCAAATAGAATTAGAACGTGACGCGATGGTAGATGCCCTTTATCCCGTCATTGGTAATACTATTTCTAAGTATATGACGGAAGCCATCCGCTCTATTAATGAAAAAGTAGAAAAAGCTTTTAGTATCGAGGGTATAAGTCGCAAGATGCGAGCGCAAATGCAAGGAGTTTCCGAAGCCGAACTGATATTTAAAGAATCAATCCCCTTTACTGTACAAGCCGTTTTCTTAATTCATAAAGCCTCTGGATTAATTATCTCCGAAGTCCAAAATTCAACCCGCGCACACTTGGAAGCCGATATGATCGCGGGAATGTTAACCGCGATCCGTAGCTTTGTCAAAGATTGTATCGTTCAGGATGGCGAATTATCAGAACTCAATGAAGTTGAATATGGAGACTCAAAACTGCTCACGGAAGTCGCGGGATACTGTTATCTCGCAGTGGTGATTAAAGGGGAACCCTCTAAATATTTTATTGCGGAATTTCGAGAAACTCTGGCAACTATTATTATTAAATATGCCAAACCCGTTGAAAATTTTGAAGGCGATCCTTCTACGATCCCTGACGCGATCCCTACCTTACTCGATCGCTTAATGAATCTGCCGGAATTAGAAAAGAAAAAAGACGCGAAAGCCCCCTTCGCACTTGTGGGGATTATCGCGGGAGTTTTCAGTATCATGCTCCTGCCCTGGGGATATTATCAGTATCGTCAAGGAGTAGAAAAGGAGATTTTAACCGACATTTCTCAAGCACTGATCGCGACACCAGAATTATCAGTCTATCATTTGAACCAAGAGGTAAAAGGTGATAAAATTAAACTGACAGGACGTTTACCCAATCCAGAGTTACGCAAAAAAGCAGAAACCATTACCAA
Source organism: Cyanobacteriota bacterium (assembly GCA_041172365.1). Classification (GTDB taxonomy): domain Bacteria; phylum Cyanobacteriota; class Cyanobacteriia; order Cyanobacteriales; family Microcoleaceae; genus JBEDKD01. The sequence continues at coordinate 1,355 of JBEDKD010000260.1, forward strand.
AATAACAGCCCCAACCTGGAAAATCGACAATCAAATTATCGCGGTGGATGTACCACCAGATCCCGTTATTGTCCAAGCTGAAGTGAAACGAATCACAAAAGTTTTAAATCTGATGGAAGGGGTGTCCATTTCTAGTAGTTATCTGCATCGTAGAGTCACTGTCGAGGGGACTGTGATGCAAATGACAGATACCCGAACAATTGTTCAAGCATTCAAGCAAATTCCGGGGGTGCAGTCAGTGGTAAGTACCATAAAATTAAATCCTCTGAAAATTAGTACGCGTGTCTATTTTGACGCGGGTTCAGAGCGTTTAAGTCCCGCCTACGAGGATACCATCAATACAATTAAAGAATTTTTGAAACAGTATCCCCTGAAACATCTTAAAATAACAGGGCACAGCGATAAGCTGGGGAGTCCAACCATCAATCAGAAGTTGGCCCTTAACCGTGCGGAAGCTGTGCGAAATGCCTTAGTCGAGGCGGGGGTTGATCCCAAACGACTAGAAATTGTCGGAGTTAACAACCCTCCCCAAGATGTTGAGTCGAGTCAACCCCTGTTACTCAGTCGATGTGTCACCTTTGAACCCATAACAGTTTCAAATAGGAAATAATATGTCAACGATCTCTAAAAAAATGTGTATGGTAGGCGACTTTGGAGTTGGGAAAACCAGCTTAATTCGTCGCTTCGTAGAGAGTAAATTTACTGATGAATATCTCTCTACAGTGGGAGTGAAAATCTCTCGCAAAACTGTTGAGTTACAAAATGTTAAACAGCAAGATAAAGTGACCGCGCAACTTCTGATTTGGGATTTAGAAGGTCATACTAAGTTTAAAGCGATCGCGCCTTCTTATCTCCAAGGCGCGGGTGGTGTTTTAATTATCGCGGATGTCAGTCGCCCCGAAACCATTGAACGACTGATTGAACATACAAAACTTTTTGCATCCGTGAATCCGAAAGGAGCTATGATCATCGCGTTAAATAAAGCCGACTTAGTAGATGAAGAAAAATTAGCTAAACTTGTAGAAATGGCAAAATCCGTTGTGGAAGGCGAGGGAGTTTTATCAATTTATCCGACTTCTGCCAAAACGGGGTTATCCGTTGATGAAATATTTCACAAATTAGCTTACACAATGGTAGAGTCCAGATGAACTCGATCATGCAGAAACTTTTATGCTCCCGTCATATAGAGTATCTTGTCATCGACTTGGAATTTAAGATCGTCGAGGCATCTTGGGGAGTTAATCGCTTCGCAGAAGAGTCCTTTCAGTTGGGAAATGATGTCCGTCATGCTTTTCCTGAACTGATGGGACTTGATGATATTATTCTTGATATTTTTCAGGATCAGATCGAAAATTTTGAGTTAAAAGGAATCAGCAGAATTTCGGAAAAATTCGCGGATATTTATATAGACATAAATTTAATTAATATTAAAAACAAGGGTGCTAAGGGCATATTAATAATTATTGAAGATAGTACCGAACGAATGTTAATTGAGCAAAATTTAGGACAAGTGGCCAAAGAATATAGTTTAGCCCTCAGTGCCCTAAGCCAAGCCAAAAATTATCTTGATAAAGTGATTTCTTCCATGACAGATGTTATGTTTGTTGTGAATCGTTTGGGCACGATTAAAACTGTAAATCAAGCCACAATAAATTTATTTGAGTATAGTGAGTTAGAGTTAATTAATATCAATATAAATTTGATAGCTCCGGCTAAGAAATTTCAATTAATTATTAATAGTATTACTCCGAGTTTATCCCCGGAAAGCATTTTGGTGAAAAATGTGGAAATACCTTGTTTAACCAAAACGGGAAAAATTTTATTTATCTCCTTTTCTATTTCCGAAATTCTAGGAGAAAAACATGAGTTTGAAGAATTTCTTTTGGTGGGGAGAGATATTACAGAACGCAAAAAAAATGAACTTATACTCCGTCAACAGGCCGAACACGATCGCGTACTGAAAACTATTACAAATCAGATTCGTAATTCCTTAAGTTTAGAGGAAATTTTGACGCGTACAGTGGCAGAAGTACAACAATTTTTACAAGTGGATCGAGTCCTCTTCTATCGGTTGACTGATGAACCCGATAAAACGGTCGCGGCAGAAGCGGTTAGTAAAAAAGAAATTCCGCCCTTACAAAGTAAGCTTTATCATCGTTATTTTTCCGAAAATATGAAACATTATGAAGAGGGTAAAATTTGCATAATTTCTGACATTAAAAAAACGAATCAAACTAATTGTCACCCTAATTCTCTCTGCCTATTAAGAGAATTAGAAGTAAAATCTCATTTAGTTTTTCCCATTATCAATAATAATGAATTATGGGGGTTACTTATTGCCAATCATTATCAATCAAGAGCATGGCAACCGGGGGAAATTGACTTATTAGAACAATTGGTGGCCCAAGTCGCGATCGCGGTTCATCAAGCAGAACTTTATGAAAAATTACAGGACGCGAATCGAGAATTAGAAGAATTAGCAAGAACAGATAGTTTAACATTAATTGGTAATCGTCGTCATTTTAACAGGACTCTTAATGCGGAATGGAAACGAAACGCCCGCGAGCAAACTCCGATTTCTTTGATTTTGTGTGATGTGGATTACTTTAAGCTATATAATGACACCTACGGCCATGTTAACGGTGATTTATGTTTAAAAAAAATCGCGGATATCTTGCGAAAAACAGCCAAAAGACCCGGTGATTTAGCCGCACGTTATGGTGGCGAAGAATTTGCCATCATTCTCCCGAATACTTCCCAGGAGGGAGCGCGACATTTAGCGAATGTTATCCTGCAAACAGTCCGAGATTCCCAAATCCCTCATCGTACATCTTTGATCAGTCACTATGTTACAATTAGCATCGGAATAGCCACGGTTATTCCCCCTAACAATACCCAACCAGAAACAATCCTTATTAAAGCCGCGGATCAAGCTCTCTATCAAGCGAAAAAAGAGGGGCGCGATCGTGTCATTGTTTCCGTTGATAGTACAGCCCAAGACTAATTATTAGAATACCACATGAACTCCCTACTGAAAAAACTATTAGCTCCCCGTCAAATCGAGTATTTATTTACTGATGAAAATTTTACGATTTTAGAAATATCTTTTGCCGCGCACCGCTTTGCCGAAAATATAGAAGATGTGAGACTGGGTGCAGATGTCCGTGATGCTTTTCCTGAATTAGTCGGTTATGAAGACATGATTTTATCCATCTATGCCGGACAACAAAACAATTTTGAATTAAAAGAAATATTTCGTCATTCCACTTATAAAAATCCTTTTTATTTTGATTTATATATCATTGAAAACAAAGAAGAAAATCCCGATAAAAAACAATTAATGATATTATTAGAAGATGTGACCGAAGTTATGGTAATGAAACAAGAGTTATTGCAAAGTGCCAACGAAGCGAATTTGCTTTTAAGTGCCTTAGCTGCATCCAAAGACTATATTGATAAACTTTTAGCATCAATGGGAGATGCTTTGTTAGTTACTCAACAATCAGGTATAATTAAAGCCGTTAATCCCGCGACTGTATATTTATTGGGTTATCCCGAAAAAGAATTAATTGGCCAATCCATTTCTCAATTTATCGGAGAAGATGAATTACTCTGCCAAGGACGTCATCGTTATATTCTCGGCCAAGAAATTGTCCTGAAAGAATTGGAATTTTTGTGTCATAAAAAACAAGGAGAAGAAATTTGGGTCGAATTTTCCTGTAGTGCCATTAAAACGGGAATTAAGGGATTATATGATTTTGTTTATCTGGGTAGAGATATTACACAACGAAAACAAGAAGAGTTGAAAATTCGACATGATTTAGCCAAAGAAAAAGAACTCAGAATCTTAAAAGCACGGTTTTTGTCTATGCTTTCCCATGAATTTAGCAATCCCCTGAATGCCATTTGTTTTGGGGTACAAATGCTGGATGAAGAGAGTGGCATTGCCTCCGAAGATGACAAACAAGCTTATCTGGAATTGATGGGAAACGCGACCAAAAGCATGGTAGATTTATTAAACGATATGAGATTAATGAGTAATGCCGACTCAGGAAGACTTCCGTTTCAACCCTTACCTCTCAATCTCCCCAAATTTTGTTTTTTATTAGTCGAAGAAATGAAATTATCTACGGGATTTAAAGACGCGATACTTCTTTCAATGCTCGGTTTTTCTGATACGGATCAAGAGGCATTTGCCCAGGAGATAGAGTTAGATGAAAAACTGCTGCGACATATTCTGATTAATTTACTTGTCAATGCTGTTAAATATTCCCCTCAAGGAGGTACAATTTATTTTAATTGTCTTAAGGAAAATGAAACAATTATCTTTGAGGTTAAGGATCAAGGAATTGGCATTGCTCCAGAAGATCAAGCACAATTATTTGAGTCATTTTATCGTGCCAGAAATGTCGGCTCCATCCCAGGCACGGGATTAGGCCTCTCCATTGTTAAGCAATGTGTCGAAATTCATGGTGGAAGCATTCATCTGGAGAGCGCGATGGGAGTGGGTACAACTTTTATCGTGAAAATTCCTATACAGAAAAAAGAGAATTTTGTCAAGAGTGTTTAACCCCCCCACCCGATTTTTGCCAAATATTATACTATAATGGCCTTAACCCCTTCTCCTAAAATGTTTAAGGCTAGGGGACTACACTCAAGAGTTTTTTAATGTGAAACAATATCAGAAGGCTCTGACAAAAAGGTGATGTAGTGGTCTTATTGAATTGGTCAAAAACTAGACTCAAAAAACCGGGTTTCTGTTGCGAGAAGGGAATTTGTGTCAAATTTCTATCCGAGAAACCCGGTGACACGAAGAGGGGAAAACTAATTTAAGATCACAATATAAACCATAAACAGGGAAGAGAAGACTACGGGTAAAAATTAGGATGTATCTACTGAGAAAACAACATGAAAAAATTTTTGAAACAGCTATTAGCCCCCCATCATTTAGAGTATATTGCACTAAATCGGGATTTATTAGTCTTAGAAACATCATCTCAAGTAAATCAGTTTGCCGACAATTGCAGTGAAGTTCAACGGGGAAATCATATCTGTGATGCTTTTCCTGAACTAATGGGAACTGAAGAGCTTTTAATTGAGATTTTGGATGGAAATATTCCCAATTTTGAATTAAAAGCGATTACCCGTGTGCAAAATGATGGCACTTATCTCTATTTTGATCTCTATGTGATTCCTTACCAAGAAGATACGGAAAACTCTGGCAATTTAGTCATTTTCTTGGAAGATGTTACCGATCGCATGGGATTAGAACAAACCTTAGTACAAGCTACTAATGAAACGAATCTTTTAGTCAGGAAATTAGAAACCACCAAAAATTACATTGAAAAAATTATTAGTTCAATGGCGGAGGCATTGATTATTACTAATACCAAGGGAAAAATTCAAAGTGTCAATCATGCCGTAGAAGTTTTATTTGGTTATAGTGAATCCGAATTAGTGGGAAAAGATATTTCTTTGCTGATTGCTGATGAAAAATTTTCCCATCGTGTTGAGCGTTATTTGGCCGTCTCAGCAGGAGAACCTTTAAATAATGTGGAGGTTAGCTGTCGCACCAAAACAGGAATCTGGATTACGGTGTCTTTTTCTTGTTCTCTCATTGAAATGGATATTAATCAACTGAATGAAGGCAATTTTTCGACGAAGGAAATTGTGTTTATTGGGCGAGATATTACGGAACGTCAGCGGGCGCAAAGACGACAAATTTTGCAGTATGTTACTACTTTGATTCTGGCAGATTCTCCCACCTTGGAAAAGGCGATCGCGGAATTATTACCAGTGATTTGCGATACATTAGGATGGGATGTGGGGGAACTGTGGATGACGGAGGAAGGGGAAAAATTGATGTTATCCCCAGCTCACATTTGTGCTTTTTGTCATCCCGATTTATTAAGATGTGTCGCGAATTGGAGTCAGCAGTCTCTGTCTCTTGATGAATTTCTCGATTACACCAGACAAATGACGATTAGCCCCGGCATGGGCTTAGTCGGTTTGATTTGGAATACTGGTACATCCCAGTGGATTTGTGATTTGGTGAAGAATAAGAATTTCTGTCGCGCAGAAATCGCGGCAAAAGTCGGACTCCATGCTACCTTTGGCTTTCCTATTTTAGGAGATTACGATGAAATTACTGCCCGCCGAAGTGTCTTAGGTGTGATGACTTTCTTAAGTCGTTTTCCCCAATCCCATGATGAAGATTTACTGCAAACAATGGCCGCGTTAGGCAGTCAAATCGGACAATTTATTAAACGCAAACAAGCTGAAGAAACCATTCGGGTTGAGCAGGCAAAATCCGAACGGTTATTGTTGAATATTTTACCGGGCGTGATCGCGGATCGTTTAAAACAAGACGAAAGTACGATCGCGGAATATTTCGCCCACGCGACGGTTTTATTCGCGGATCTGGTAGGATTTACACCCCTATCGGCCTCCATGAGCCCCATCGCGTTAGTCAATTTACTCAATCAAATTTTCTCCGCCTTCGATCGCCTGAGCGAAAAACACGGTTTAGAGAAAATTAAAACCATTGGTGATGCTTATATGGTAGTAGGGGGCATTCCCACACAGAAAGATGATCATGCACACGCGATCGCGCTGATGGCATTAGATATGCAAAAAGCTGTCGCGGAATTTAATATCAAAAATAACAAAGATTTCGCGATCCGCATTGGCATTCACAGTGGGCCAGTCGTCGCGGGTGTCATAGGAATTAAAAAGTTTATTTATGATCTGTGGGGCGATACCGTTAATATCGCGAGTCGCATGGAATCTCACAGTTTTCCGGGGCAAATTCAAATAAGTGATGCCACTTATCAGATTATTAAAGATAACTTTACTGTGGAAGAAAGAGGCAGTATTCTTGTTAAGGGTAGAGGACAAATGACTACTTACTTTTTGTTAGGGAAAAAAGCGAATAATGTTGTTAATCATTGGGAAAAATCATGGCAGCCCAGCGACACTCAACAAATGTTAACCATTGCCCCTGTCTTGAAGATTGCTGATTAGGGAACTCTTCACTCTTCACTCTTCACTCTTCACAAGGAATAAATTAGACCTCCTCTTTAGTCGAAACCCGATAGACATCTCCCCAAAATAAGGTTAAAGGCCAGAGTTAGCCCGGCCTACAATAAATATTTTTGGGAAATGTCTATTTGGGGTTAAGTTTTATCGTTTTCGTTGTTTAGTCTGCTTTTTTCCTTGAGATTCATTTAGTTTATCCCAGGTAAAAATATTAAGAGATGTCTTATATATGGTGTGTCAGATATCGGCATTTCTAAAGAAAATATATAAGTTTTCAGGTTAAGGCCAAGAATGAGTGACAATTAAGACATAAAGGTCTTGGTAGGGCCGGGTTCACCAGGATCTACATCAAAAGCACAGATTGGAGAACCAGCCCCTAGGATTCTCTATAATATAATCCCTTTTTTGTGTGATGCAGCTTATTGATTTCCCCCTCTCAGAGTCTTACCCCCACGCGGCGATCAACCGTCACCCCCTGACTGTGACACCGGAAACGCCGCTTAATGACGCGATCGCGCTGATGAATCAAGTAATGGGCTCTTGTGCCTTACCAAGAGCTCGGCAACTCTCTGGGGATCAGGGACTTAAGGAAGCGCGATCGAGTTGTATTCTCGTCACAAAAGGTTCTCAATTAAAAGGAGTAATTACTCAACGGGATTTAGTGCGCTTAGTCGCGAAGGGGAAAAATCTCCAAAATTTAACCGTTGATGATGTAATGACAAAAGAATTAATAACTCTTCAACCATCAGAATTACAAGATGTATTTACAGTTTTAAAATTATTTCGCCAATATCGAATTCGCCATTTACCTATTGTTGATAATTCCCACAATGTTGTCGGGATAATTACCCCAGAAAGTCTGCGTCAAGTTCTCAAACCCATTGATGCACTGCGATGGCGCAGAGTGAAAGATGTCATGGTGACACGAGTGATTAATACCGTCTCAAATAGCTCCATCCTAGAGGCCGCACAACTAATGGTAGAACATCGTGTCAGTTGTGTGATTATTGTAGAACCAAAAGAAGAAAGAAGAAGCTTTGATTCATATCGGGACTGCCTTGATCTTTATCCTCTCATCCCTGTGGGAATTATGACAGAAAGGGATATTATACAGTTTCAGGCATTAGATTTGGACTTGGAGAATCTCACCGCGGCACAGGTGATGAGTACCCCTTTATTTTGTTTACATCCAGAGGCCTCTTTATGGGTAGCCCATCAACAGATGTTATCATCACGCGTGTCGCGTTCTGTGATTATCGGAGATCGAGGAGAATTACGGGGGATTTTGACTCAGACTAATTTGTTACAAGCCATCGATCCGATGGAAATGTCTCAGTGTATTGATACATTACAAGTAGAAGTTTCTCAACTGGAGAGAGAGAAATTAGCACTTTTAGAAAGTCGTAATATTCTCTTAGAAAAAGAAGTGCAGGAGCGGACGATTCAAATGCAAAATGAATTAGCCGTCCGTCAACAGGTGGAAGTCGCGCTACGTCAAAGTGAAAGGAAACTTAATACGATTCTCAATAATGCCAATGTGACGATCGCGAGTTTCCGGGTGTTTCACAATGGGGACTGGGAGTATGATTATTTTTCCTCCGGTTGTGAGGGGATGTTGGGCTATAAAGCCACAGAATTAGTGATGAATAAAAAACTGTGGAGATCGCGGATTTTCCGTGAAGATATAGAAACAGTAATCGAGCCGATGTGGGCCGAGATTTGCACCGAAGGCACTAAGACAATTGAATATCGTTTTCGTCACAAAGATGGGAGAGTGCTTTGGTTGTCCAATACTTTAACATCGAAACAGCATGAAACGGGTAAATATTGGGAAGTAACCAGCGTAGAAACCGATATCACCGCCCGCAAGAAAGCAGAAGAAGCACGACAAAAGTCAGAGGCGCAATGGCGTTGTTTAGTAGAAAATTCTCCCAGTCTTATTATTACGGTTAATCGAGAGGGAATAATTCAGTTTGCGAATCGGGTGGTGTCGGGTTTAGAGATTTCCGAGGTGATTGGCAATAGTATTTATGAGTTTATCGTGCCGGAACATAAAAATAAGCAACAGTTATGTCTGGATCATGTTTTTCGCACCGGAGAGTCAGTCAGTTATGAAATTTCTGGAGTAGGTGATAATGGCTTTATCAGTCATTATAAAACTCAAATCGCACCGATACTCGAACAGGGAAAAATTGTCGCCGCGATTTTGGTAGCCACCGATATTAGTGATGTTTTTAGGGCAAAAAACGAGTTACGTCAGAGTGAAGAACGTTATCGTCGCATTGTGGAAACTGCCGCGGAGGGAATTTGGGAAATTAACGAGCGTTGTCAGACTACTTTTGTCAATCAACGGATGGCAGAGATGCTTGGTTATACCGTTGAAGAAATGATGAAGAAACCTTTTTGGGAATTTATGGATGAAGAGGGGCAATCGCTGTGTTATTGCTTTTTCAAAAATAGCAATTCTGGTGTTAAAGGAATGCACGATTTTAAGTTTAAAAGGAAAGATGGCCAAGACTTATGGACATTGATTTCGACGCAGCATCTTTACGATAAAAATGGCAATTATTGTGGTGCTCTGCGTATGGTTTCTAATATTACCAAGCGTAAACAAGCAGAACTTTTGTTGCTCGAAAGTGAAAGACTTTATTCGGCTTTGACGGAAGCAGCCCCCGTAGGCATTTTTCGTACTAATGCTAAGGGTTATTGCTCTTATGTTAATGAGCGTTGTTATCAGATTACTGGTTTGAATGCTGTGGAGGCTTTGGGTTATGGTTGGATACGTGGTTTGCATCCTGATGATCGCGAGCGTGTCTTAGCCGAATGGCAAAACGCGGTAAAAGAAGAGACTTCTTTTCGCAGTGAATATCGGTTTGTGCGTCCCGATGGCTCTCTTTGTTGGGTGTTTTGTCAAATCGTACCCGAACCAGATGATCGGGGTAATATTATCAGTTATATTGGTACTGTCACGGATATTAGCGATCGCAAATTTCTGGAAATTTCTCTACAAAAATCCGAAGCGAAACTCTACGACATTCTCAATCATGTTAATGCGTTAATTAGTAGTTTTCGAGTTTATCAAGATGGCAGTTTTGCTTATGATTACTATTCCCTTTCTCACGAAACACTGATTGGTTATACCGCAGAAGAGTTAAAACAAAATAAACATCTCTGGATGTCTTTGATCCCTTCCGAAGATTTTGAAGGGGTAATTAAACCAGCTTGGGAAAAGATTTTTACCGAAACTATTATTAATTGTGAATATCGTGTTTGTCATAAAAATGGAGATATCCATTGGTTTTCCGCGACTTGGACACCCCGACGGGCACCAATAGGAGATTATTGGATTGTCACCGCGATCGCGACGGATATTACAGCCCGAAAACACACCGAAGAAGCATTAAGAGCAAGTGAAAACCGCTTATCTCTTGCCCTGCAAGCCGCGAAAGCAGGTATTTGGGAATGGAAACCGACAAAAAAGCAAAATTTTTGGTCCGCAGAAACTTTCCAATTATTGGGTTATCAAAGAGAAAGTTGTGAGGCGACTTATGATAATTGGCTTTTGGCTCTCCATCCTGAAGATCGCGAAAAAACCGATATATCCGTGAAACAGGTTTGGAAAGAAAAACGGGAATTAAATTTAGAATATCGAGTTTTACTTCCCGATGAAAGAGTACGTTGGTTGAGTCATATTGGTCAAATAATTTATGATGAGCAAGGCCATCCCCAAGGGATCATTGGTATCCAAATGGATATCACAGAACGCAAAGAAAATCAAGAATTTATGGCGTTTCAAGCTTCTCTTTTGAGTCAAGTACGCCACGCGGTGATTGCCACAGATTTACAACATCGCATTATTTATTGGAATCCCTACGCGGAACAAATGTATCAATGGAAAGCGGAAGAAGTCATAGGCAAAACTCTTTTTGAGGTGATCATTGCCGAGGACTTTTCCTCAGAATATGATGCCATCCTCACCAATCTGATTAATTTCGGGCATTGGGAAGGGGAATTAACCGCGTGTCGTCAAGATAAGAGTTTTTTACCCATACACATGGTAAAAGTATCTTTATCCGATACTCACGGATACGTGCTCGGTTATGTAAGCGTAAGTTTAGATATTACCGAGCGCAAACAAGCCGAGTTAGCTTTGCAAGAAAGTGAAGCCCGTAATCGTAAGATTTTGGATGCTTTTCCCGATTTGGTTTTCCGTACTAAGGCGGATGGCACTTTCATTGATTTTAAAGCCCCCCATGATGAGGTACTTTGGCTCCCCCCCGATGCTTTTCTGGGTAAGACAATATCGGAAGTCATGCCTTTTGACTTGACTCAAAGAGCGATGTTTTATGTTTCCCAAGCTTTGAGGAATGGAGAAACACAAATTTTTGAGTATTCTTTAAATTATCCCGAAAAAAGCCGTGATTATGAAGCCCGTATCGTCGTCATGGGAGAAGATGAAGTTTTATGGTTAATCCGAGATATCTGCGATCGAAAACAGGCAGAAAAAGCCCAACAACGGTTACAGGAAGAGTTAGAAATTAGAGTGAAGGAGCGCACTCAGGAATTAGAATGGCAAAAATTAGCCCTTGATCGAGCGACAATTGTGGCGATTACTGATGCCAAAGGGCTCATTACTTATGCCAGTACAAAATTCTGTGAGATTTCCCAGTATTCCCACGAAGAGTTAATCGGCAAAAGCCATAAAATTATTAATTCCGGTTATCATTCTCCGCAGTTTTTTCAAAATTTATGGTTGACAATTACCAAGGGGGATGTTTGGCAGGGAGAAGTGAAAAATAAAGCCAAAGATGGCAGTTTTTATTGGGTTGACACAACCATTGTTCCCTTGATTGATGAAACGGGAAAACCTTTTCAATATTTATCAATTCGCATTGATATTACCAAACGGAAACAAGGGGAAGATGCCCTCAGAGAAAGTGAACAACGGTTTCGGATGTTGGCAGATACAGCCCCCGTTTTGATCTGGATGTCGGATATTGATAAAAGTTTTTCTTTCTTTAATGAAACTTGGCTTAAGTTTACCGGAAGATCCTTAGAAGAAGAAATTAATAATGGTTGGCTAGAGGGAATACATCCTGATGATGTCGCGCAGTTTTTAGAAACTTATCTCAGTGCTTTTGAAGCCCGTCAAGCTTTTTCTTTGGAATATCGTTTACGACGTTTCGATCGCGAGTATCGCTGGATTTTAGATACAGGAGTCCCTCGTTTTACTGGCAATAACGAATTTGTGGGTTATATTGGTAGTTGCATGGATATTACCGAGCGCAAAGAAGGGGAAATTACTTTGCAACAACAAATCGAAAGAGAGCGGGTTACAGTCGCGATCGCGCAACGTATCCGTGAGTCTTTAGAATTAGAGGAGATTCTCAACACAACCGTCGCGGAAGTCCAACAATTATTAGCCACCGATCGTACCTTAGTCTTACGGTTTTTACCCGATGGGACCAGTCGCGTTATTGCCGAAGCCGTTGCCCCAGGATGGCCAAGTATTTTACATGGAATTTTCTCCAGTTTACCCGATAAAATACACTCACGATATCTGCGGGGAGGCACCTATGCCATTTGCGATCGCGAAAAACAGAAAACTTTATTTAGTCTGGTTGATTTGATGGTAGAATTAGAAGTGGAAGCAAAACTCGTAGTTCCCATTATTCAAAAAGATACTTTATGGGGATTATTAATTGCCCATCAATGCACACAGAAACGAGTATGGGATCATTGGGAAATTGATTTATTAGAACAATTGGGCATGCAATTGGGGATCGCGATTCAACAATCAGAGTTATATAAGCAATTGCAAATAGAACTTAATGAACGAAAACAAGCAGAAGACAATCTTAAGAAATCATTAAGAGAAAAGGAAATATTACTCAAAGAGGTGCATCATAGAGTAAAGAATAATCTTCATGTCGTTTCGAGTTTACTACAACTCCAATCAGAAACGATCGCGGATGCTCAGATCGCCAAAATGTTTGAAGAAAGTGAAAACCGGATTCATTCAATGGCCCTGATTCACGAAAAATTATATCGCTCACAAAATCTCGCGCAAATTAACTTTGGCGAATATTTAGAAGATTTGGTAACAAATCTATTTGAGTCCTATAATGTCAGTAATGAGCGCATTCAGTTAGAATTGGAAACGGAGCCAATTTTCGTCAATATAGAAACAGCAACACCATGCGGGTTAATTGTGAATGAGTTAGTCTCAAATTCACTAAAACACGCGTTTCCCCAGGAAAAAACGGGGATAATTCAGGTATGCTGTTATCAAAATGAGGAAAAAAGAATTTATTTAAAAATAAAGGATAACGGCATCGGTTTTCCCCAAAACCGAGATTTTCGCAATACTAACTCAATGGGTTTTCAAGTGGTTTGTACTTTGATCCGACAACTTAAGGGTTGCATTGAAATTGATCGGACAGGAGGGACTACCTTTGACTTAAACTTTACGGAACTACATTACCGCAAGAGGGTTTGAATTATGGACACGAAACTATTAATTGTCGAAGATGAATTATTAATTGCAGAAACCTTATCTCGTAAATTAAAAAAATTGGGATATACCGTAGTTGATATTGTGTCATCAGGGGAGTTAGCGATTCAACGGGCAAAGGAAACTGAACCGGATTTAATCCTAATGGACATTGTTATTGAAGGGGATATGGATGGTATTGAAACCGCGGCAATAATCCATGAAAATCAGAATATTCCCATCATTTATACAACCGCCTATGCCGATGATGATACCTTAGAAAGAGCCGAAAATACAGGGTCCTATGGGTATATTCTGAAGCCTTTTAAAGAAAGGGAATTACACGCGTGCATAAAAATCGCGTTAAACCAACATCAACAGTCGCTAAAAATGCAACAATCTTTAGCAGAAGCGCAAGCGAATAGTGCCAATAAATCACGGTATATTTCGATGGCATCCCATGATTTACGCACACCCTTAACCACGATTCAATTATCCACGGAAATTCTGCAAAATAATAACAATCATCCCGCTCATAGTGGTGAAGAATTTCAAAAAAAGAGCTTTGACAGAATTAAAAGGGCTGTCAATAACATGAGTCAAATGTTGGATGATGTTTTAATGCTTAATAAAGCGGAATCCGGCCAACTTCCTTTTGATCCTGATCGTTTAAATGTGGTAGAATTTTGTGCATCTATTTTGGAAGAATTTCAACCCATCGCGGCGGGAAAACATTGTTTAAAACTACAAATTCATGGAGAATCTAGCCCCGGATATTTAGATAAAAAGTTGTTGCGTCATATCTTAATGAATTTGCTATCAAATGCCATTAAATATTCACCAAAAGGAGGGGATGTTGTCTTAGATGTGACTTGGGAACCAGGACAGTTAATTTTCCGCATTGAAGATGAAGGAATTGGCATACCAATAGATTTTCAAACTCAATTATTTCAACAGTTTCAACGTGCTTCTAATGTAGGCAATATTAAAGGTACAGGTTTAGGTTTAACCATTGTCAAACACTCCGTGGATGTGCATGGCGGTAAAATCAGGGTGGAGAGTAGTTTGGATAAGGGGACAATATTTATTGTGACTCTTCCTAATCTCATGCCTCCACAAAAATCGACAGCGGAGTAATGGAGTAATTTATCGCCATTATGCTTGAGTCTTTCCATTGGGTTGAGTCTTGGGATATGGGGGGTAATCTCCTATTTTTGGGAAGCCCCATAGACTTTGCTTATTTGTAAAAGTTAATCTACAATTTTAGATTAACTTTGTCTTGATTGAAGAAAAACTTATGCAGTTTGCTGGTTTTCCTATTTCTGCATTATCGCCTGATGTCGCGATTAATCCTCATCCTCTGACTGTAACTCCTGATACATCTCTTCAAGACGCGATCGCGCTGTTGAGTAAAGTCGCGGATAGTTGTACCCTTCCGAATCTCTTTGGAGATAGCCCCCCGATACTCACCCATCCCCCTACTTCCGTGCTCGTCGTAGAGGAAAAAGAGGTAATCGGTATTATTACTCAGCGAGATTTTGTCAGGTTTGTCGCCCAGGGGATGCTTTTAGAGTCGGTAAAAGTCGCGTCAGTAATGACACAACCAGTCGTCACCCTCAAGGCTGAGGAATTTCGTAATTTTTTCATCGCGTTGAATTTATTTCGTCAATATCGCATTCGCCATTTACCCATTATTGATGATCGTAATAAATTAATAGGTATAGTAACACCAGAGAGTATTCGTCAAGTCATACAACCCCATGATTTATTGCGATGGCGTCGCGTAGATGAAGTAATGGTAACGTCTGTGATTTATACATTTCCTGATACTTCTGTCAAGGATTTAGCCAATTTAATGACGGAGCATCATGTCAGCTCTGTAATCATTTGTCAAAGCAATCTTTCTCAGTCAAATGAGCCTGTTATTCCCCTCGGAATTATTACAGAAAAAGATATTATTCACTTTCACGGATTAAACTTAAATTTGCAGGAAGTGAAAACTTCGACGGTAATGAGTTCCCCTTTATTTACTTTAACACCAGAGGATTGTTTGTGGTTTGCCCATCAACAAATGTTAGCTTTAGGAGTGTCGCGATTAGTTGTCACGGGATCTCAAGGAGAATTACTAGGCATTCTCACGCAAACGAATTTGTTACAAGCCCTTGATCCGATGGAAATGTATAATATCATTCGACTGTTGGAGCAAGAAGTCACTAATCAAATGACATTAGTCAATTCTCTACAACAGGAAAAAATGAAATTATTAGACAATCGTTCTCACCTATTAGAAAATAGAGTTAATGAGCAGATAGAATCTCTCAAAATCGAAACAATGAATTGCATCAATGCCCTAGAAACTATGCGAAAAAAAGAAATTAAATTACAAACAGATGTCAATTTGTTAGAGGGTATTTTAGCTACCATTGATAGTTTTGTTATTGTCCTTGATTTACAAGGAAATTTTGTCCGTATCAATGATCCTTTTGAACAATTATTGGGCTATGCTTCTGGGGAATTATTGGGAAGATTTTGGGGAGATTTTTTTGCTAATTCCGACGCGAGAGAACAGCTAAAAGTGATATTTCAAATGGGATTTACAATGGGATTAAAAGAGAAAAATTATATTTTTTCTCTTAAACAATTATGGGTGAATCAATCCGGGGAACCTCATTTGATTTATTGGTCAAATAAACCTTTATTGAATGGAGAAGGTAAACCAGAATATATTGTGGGCACCGGGCAAGAAATGAGACGCGAAGGAATTAAAATTTAATAAAGTAGTGCAGGCATCTTGCCTGCTTTCTTGCCCTTGGGCGAAACCTCCAACCAAATATTATAGTTATTTAATTTCCATTCCTAATAGCAGAAGGAAGAAGGAAGAAGGAAGAAGGAAGAAGAGAATCAGGGTGAAAAGAAGGAATCATCGCGTCGCACTATAATAATAGAGTCTGTCAGAGATATTTCACCAAAAATCAAAGGCAGGGTTAGCCTACCTTACAATAGTTTTTGGAGATGTCTATTGATTTTGTGAATTGGTATGACTCATTGCTTCTGTTAAATGTTTCTTTAAAGTAGCAACAGGTAAGGGGCCTTTTAAATGTTCCCAAGGTAAAATTTTCTCTAATTCCCAATCTTGATAAACATAAAAATCCATATCTGGTAGTTGTCCCCGTAATTCCTTAAAGGCTCGTCGATAACTTCCTAATGATTCCCCATAATGTCGTACTAATTCTAATAATTTCCCTAACCGTCGATCGCCCCTGGAAAGTAAGGTTTGAATCACGGACCAATTATAACTTTCT
Source organism: Cyanobacteriota bacterium (assembly GCA_041172365.1). Classification (GTDB taxonomy): domain Bacteria; phylum Cyanobacteriota; class Cyanobacteriia; order Cyanobacteriales; family Microcoleaceae; genus JBEDKD01. The sequence goes on from JBEDKD010000260.1 coordinate 18,188, forward strand.
GGACGAAATTCTACGCCCATTTTTCGCAATTCTTTATCTAATAATTTCAGTCTTTTCTCTGATTCTTTATTGACTCCAAACCATTGAAAGGGTGTATGAGATTTGGGTACAAATGTACTACATCCCAAGGTTAAACGTAAACCGGGCGCGTGTTTTTTCAAGTCTTTCATCATCGCGACGGTTTCTCCTAAGTCTTCGGGCTCTTCTCCGGGTATTCCTACCATCCCATAGAGTTTCATTGCTTTTAAACCTCCGGCGATCGCGTTCATTCCGGCTTGGATTATTTCGGCATTTTCTAATTTTTTATTGATGATTTTACGGACGCGATCGCTGCCACTTTCCACAGCAATAGTAATCGATCGCGAATCACGTTTTGATAAAATTTCCGCTAATTTTACCGTCACAGTATTTGTTCTCACCGATGAAAGACTTAGGCGAATATCATCATATTTCGGTTGACTTAAATAATCCAATAAAGACTCAAATTCAGGATGTTGAGTCACAGAAGCCCCTAATAAACCGAAACGATTTGTCACAGTTAAACCCTGTTCGATCGCGGGAATTAAAGAAGCCTCTAAACTAGAACTCCTAAAAGGTAAAGTCAGATAACTAGCTAAACAGAAACGACACATTTCTGGACAACTCCGCACCACTTCCACCATAAAAATATTGGACCACGCGGCTTTTTCCGTAACAACGGAAGAGTGGGATAAAGTATTGCCTCGATAGGTTTGTTTTTCCACTTGAGGTGGGATATCATTATCTTTGGGTAAAATCGACTCAATTTCACCCGTTAAATCATAATATTTAACATCATAGAGACTGGGAACATAAATCCCTGGAATTTTGGCTAAATGACGTAATTTTTCTGCACGAGAGGCTTTTCTAATTTCTTGATAACCATCTATGAAAGCATCAATGATGATTTCCCCATCTCCTAATAAGATGATATCAAAAAAATCCGCAAAGGGTTCAGGATTTGCGGTTAAAACGGGACCGCCACCGAAAATTAAAGGATGATTGTCTTGACGCTCCGAGGCGAAAATGGGTATTTCTAAAAATTCTAATAATTTGAGGATATTAACATAATCTAATTCCCAAGAAACGGAAAATCCTACTAATTCGGGGTTTCTCGGTAGGGGTTCGTAAATATCAGTAAAAAGACGACTGACTTGTAATTGCGATCGCGTGGCCAAATTCGCCCAAACAATTTGATAACCTAAGCTAGTAATGCCCACCGTATATTCATTCGGAAAGGCAAAAATCGTCGCGATCGCGTCAGTTTCAGGTGTCGCGGGCGTAAATAATAATTTTTCGGAATCAAAGAGATTTTGAGATGACATAAATAATTAAGGAAGAAGGAAGAAGGAAGAAGGAAGAAGGAGGAAGGAGGAAGGAAGAAGGAAGAAGGAAGAAGGAAGAAGCAATAAAATTAATGTTTGCGATTAACGACATCGTAAGGAATGAAAAATTAATAAAGTAGTGCAGGCATCTTGCCTGCCTTCCGGCACATATAGGCGAAACTACCAACCAAATACTCAAGTTATTTAATTTCCATTCATAAGTGAGTGGGGCGGGTTTATGTAAGCTATTTGTAGGTAGGAGAATTGATCGGTGAAAGAGCCCCTACCAAATCCTAGAATGAAACAGCCCTCCTGCTTTTTAAGGTGGTTTTTGGGGATTAAATTCAATTAAGAATAAGTAACAACGGGTATTAACTATTTCCATAAACAGGAATTGCCGCGCCTCGAATATCTTTTGCTGCTTCCGATGCTAAAAAACAAATCACTTCTCCTAATGATTCCGGTTTTACCCATTGAGACGCATTTTCCGCCCCCATTGCTTGTCTATTTGTCGGTGTATCAATCACACTAGGAAGGACTACATTTGCCGTAATATTCGTATCTTTCGTCTCATCCGCGATCGCCTGAGTTAAAGCCACAACACCCGCTTTAGAAGCACAATAAGCCGCGAGAAGTCCCGCGGGTTGAATCGCGCCCCGTGAAGCTACAGTGACAATACGTCCATAATCATATTGAAGCATTTTCGCGAGACTATATTTACAGACTAAAAAAGTAGTATTAAGATTAAGATCAAAATCTTGTTTCCAGTCTTGATAGGAATATTCGTGAGTTTTTCCCATAGAAAACCCCCCCACTAAATGAATAAGCACATCAACTTTACCCATATCATTAATTAACCTTTCCACGGCACTTTCATCCGTGAGATTAACTAAAGCAAATCGAATCCGGGCAAAATCGGGGGGGGGGAGAATACTCTTCAGATTTTCTATATGAGTTAGGTTAGTATAGGGAATAGTAACATCAGCACCGTGGGCCAAAACTAAGGGAGTTACGCCTAAACCCAATCCCCCCGTGCCACCTGTTAATAATACTCTTTTACCTTTCATTTCTGGAGCTCCTTTAATATCCCATATTTAGGATAGCGCAATTTTAGAATAATGGGAAAATCCCATAGTTTTTTTAGTTGATTAGGGGTGAAATCGTGAATCTCTATGATTAGTTATCATAACCTAAGACGCATTTAAACCACATTAAAGTAGCACAGGCTTCCAGCCTGTGACAGGCGGATTCCAGCCTGTGCTACTGGAATTTTCAATGCTTAACAGCTTACAGGTATTCTCTGCGAAATGTAAAACTTTCTGAAACTAAACCCACGGGATAGGCTGAAAATTTCAAGGGTTGATGATTTTCTTTAATGAGTTTTTGATCATCAATCACCAAAATCACCTGATGTTCCCCTTGAGGAATATCCTGGGGGATCTGCATCATTAATTTACCCTCAGATGTCACTGTGGCGGTTGCCGCGATCGCTCTCATATTCTTCCGACTTCTTTTTTTAATAGTTGGGTTGGAGTCGTACCGTGTAATTATTTACCATTATAGGATACTTCCCAACTCAATGTCAATATGTTATTTTCTTTTAGGGATCAGACTATGAATGAATCCGATCGCGCTTCTTGGCCAATACTTGATCGTTTTGTGGAAATTCGCTCTCCTTGGGTAACTTTTATCGGCGAACATCTCCAAGATGACACTGGAAAAATACTCGACTATTGGCGTGTGGAAAAAGAAGATTCCGTCATTATTATCCCCATTCAAAATCAGCAATTTTTATTCCCAATTCCCATATATCGTCCGGGGGTGGGCGAAACAACTTTAGATTTTCCGGGGGGCCGAGTTCCCACGGGTAAAACACCTCTTGAAATTGTGCCAATTATCCTGAAACGGGAATTAGGTATCACCGAAAACGCGATCGATTGTCTCTCTCCCATCAACACAGAAGGATGGGCCATTAATAGTTCATTTTCCAATCAAAAACTTTACGGATTTGTTACAGAAATTAGGCGAAGTTTTCCGATTAATCCTGAATTATTAGGGAGAATGTACCCCACCAGTCAAGAAGGTATTTATGCTTTACTTACGAAATTAACTTGTCTTCAATGTCGGAGTCTTTTATTAGAATTTCTCCGACTGAGTAGGTTGGGTTAAAGATTTCCCGATGCTCATTTTATTGAGAAATGTTATTTAACCCAACCTATGGTATAATCAATATCAAATTATGATCGGGCTAATTTTATGCCAAAAAATTCAGAAATCCTGGTAGAATGTCTGAATGTCAACTATCGTGTTAACCGTCGTCTCTTGGTAGATAATCTCAATTTTAAAATCTATTCAGGGGAGATTTTGATATTATTAGGAAGGAGTGGCTCTGGTAAAACCACGACAATGAAATTAATTAATAATCTCATTACTCCTACTAATGGCGATGTGGTTGTCTTAGGAAAATCAACTAAACAATGGAATCCCTTTGACTTACGACGTAATATTGGTTATGTCATTCAAGAAATCGGTTTATTTCCCCATTTTACCGTTGAACAAAATATTGGTTTAGTTCCTCAATTGTTAGGGTGGAAACGCGATCGGATTTCGGCTCGTGTCTATCAACTATTAGAATTAGTGAGTTTAGAAGCCCAATATTTTGCCAAAAGATATCCCCATCAATTATCAGGAGGGCAACGTCAACGAGTCGGAGTCGCGAGGGCTTTGGCCGCCGATCCACCAATTTTATTAATGGATGAACCTTTTGGTGCATTAGATCCCATTACTCGTTTAGAATTACAACGAGAATTTCGACAACTTCAACAACAACTTGGTAAAACAGTTGTCTTGGTAACTCACGATATTCAAGAAGCTTTTTTTCTCGCGTCTCGTATTGGTTTAATGCAGGATGGGAGATTAGTCGAATTAGGAACTCCTCAAGAGTTTATTGATTCTCAACAACCGGAATCCCAAGCTTTTTTAGAATGTTTAAATGTCCCGAAAATCTCCTAATATTTCACACAAATTTTTCCCTATGATGGATTTTTTTTCTCGCTATAGTGCCGAAATAATACAACATACCCTTGAACATCTTTATTTAGTCACGATCGCGATTTCAATTGCGCTCCTAATTGGCATACCCTTGGGAATTTTAGTGACAAGGAAACCCGAATTAAATCAACCGATTTTAGGCTTTGCCAATATCATGCAAACCATTCCCAGTTTAGCATTATTTGGTTTATTAATTCCCGTACCGATCATAGGAGGAATCGGCGATCGTAGTGCCATTATCGCCCTTACCCTATATTCACTCTTACCCATCATTCGTAATACTTACACGGGCATTTCCGGTGTCGATCCCGCAATTCGAGAAGCCGGAAAAGGGATGGGAATGACAGACTGGCAATTATTATTTAAAGTAGAAATTCCCTTGGCAATGCCCGTTATTTTAGCAGGCATAAGAGTCGCGACAGTCATCGCGATCGGATTGGCAACCGTCGCCGCGGCAATCGGAGCAGGCGGTTTAGGTGTATTTATTTTTCGAGGCATACAAACAATTAATAATCAATTATTATTAGCCGGAGCAATTCCCTCGGCTTTAATGGCTTTAATGGCTGATTTTGGTTTAGGATTTATCGAGAAACGCTTTCAAATCAAAGAATAGGGAAAACGGGTTTCAGGGGTGATCCTGGGGGATGAAGAAACCGGGTTTCTTCACACTTTTTCATCGAAGGGGAGAGAAAACTAAAGAAACCAAGAAACCGGGTTTCTTGACAGTTTTTCATGGAAGGAGATAAAACTAAAGAAACCCGGTTTCTTGGGTGATCCTGGGGGATTAAGAAACCGGGTTTCTTGACACTTTTTTATGGAAGGGGAGAGAAAACGAAAGAAACCCGGTTTCTCACTAGGCAACTAAACCTATTAATTCATGGGAAATTTCTTCATACTCTAAATCTGATAAAACAGGGGTAGATTTTTCGATATTAATTGGCTCCATTAAATCGATCCATGAGCGACATCCAGCATAAGTAGAATCATAGGGAATTTCATAAACTTTATCCAGTTGATAAGTCCGTAATAATAACAGATAAAGAGGTTGATTCGGTTTCCACTGAAGCCGATCGCGCACAAAAGCTTCATTCCAAACATGATAAGGAAATAACGCGGCAAGTCTACTCTCATCCGTCACAGAGAAAACATCAGTAATATCAGCCCAACTCTGAATTTTAATAAACGGAGGATGCCACCCCGACACCACAGGAATGACATCCAAAGCATATTCAGATTTAAGTAAATTAGGTTGTTGATGTTCAAAAGTCGGATACAGTAAAACCTGATTATAAGTCACTTGAAAATTCCCCCCAACTTCACGGATACCCCCTTTCCGTAATAACGCGATAATTTTCCCTTCCGATAAAGCATTAACCGCGACATTCCATTCCTTCAAAGCATGATTGAGCAAAGTCATTGTCTTAACTCCTAATTATATGCTATAATGTCTAAATATATCACTGAAACTCAATTTATGCAAACTCAAAAATTAGGCCGATCGGACATTCACATTACTCCTATTATCACAGGAACTTGGCAAGCCGGAAAATCAGAATGGGTAGGCATTGATGATACGGAAATAATTAATGCCATTCGTGCCGGATTTGACTCCGGAATCACTACCATTGATACCGCGGAAGAATACGGTGATGGTTATTCCGAACAAATGGTCGCGAAAGCATTATCAGATGTGCGCGATCGCGTCGTTTACTGCACCAAAGTTTTTGCGAATCATCTCAAATATGATCAAGTAATAGAAGCTTGTGAACGCTCGTTAAAAAACCTCAATACCGATTATATCGATCTCTATCAAATTCATTGGCCATCGGGTAATTGGGGGTCAGAAATAGTACCCATAGAAGAAACAATGAAAGCCTTAAATCACTTAAAACATGAGGGAAAAATACGCGCGATCGGAGTTTCCAACTTTAACCATATTCAATTAGAAGAAGCCTGCTATTATGGACAAATAGACAGTTTACAACCGCCCTATTCTTTATTCTGGCGATGGGTAGAAAGGGAAGAAATGTTATTTTGTGTGGAAAATAATATCTCAATTTTGGCTTATTCTTCCTTAGCCCAAGGATTATTAACGGGAAAATTTGGGCCGACTCATCAATTTGCCCCTGGGGATATTCGGGGGAAACATAAACTCTTTAAATCCGAAAATTATCACCGGGTACAATTAGCCTTAAATCAACTACGGCCCATCGCGGAACATCATCAAACCAGTTTAGCAAATTTAGCCCTCGCGTGGTTAATTTCTCAACCGAAAACTAGCGCGATCGTGGGAGTAAGAAATCCCCAACAGGCCTTAGAAAACGCCCAAGCCCCTGAACTAAAATTAACCCATGATGAATTACGAGAAATTGATCGAATCGGTCGAACAGTCACGGATCATTTAGACAATAATCCCATAATGTGGGATTTTGAAAAGTAGAAGTAAGTAATGATAGGGAGGAAAAATAGTGGCATTACTTCTGATTGTCGAAGATTCTTGGTTAAGCCGGCGGGTGCTGTGCAAAATGCTGCAAGAAAAAGGGTATGAAACCATAGAAGCCGCCAGCGGGCCACAAGCCCTAGAGATGCTTCCGAGGATATCACCCGACTGCATACTACTGGATCTATTAATGCCAGAAATGGAAGGCCGTGAAGTTCTGAAAATTCTCCGCGAACAAGGGTCAAAAATTCCGGTAATCGTAATTACCGCAGACATCCAGAAAACAACCCGTTGCGAATGTTTAGAGCTCGGCGCGATCGCGGTGATTAACAAAATCCCCGACTCAGAAGAGTTAACAAGATGGGTAGAAAAAGCCATCAGCCCCCAGCATCTGGAGAAGCAACCGTGAACTTGAGCCTAGAACAACTGGACGCGTTGCAAGAGATTGTCAACATTGGCATCGGCCAAGCCGCGAGCATCTTGAACCAGATGATCGACTCCCCCATTCGCTTGCAAATCCCCTATCTGAAAGTCGTCTCCCCCGAAATACTCGAACATGAGTTAGAAGTAAAAATCAACGGTAACTTCATCTCCGCGGTGGGGCTAAAATTCGCGGGTTCCTTTGCCGGGACCGCCCAGATGGTTTTTCCCACCGACAGTGCAGCCTTGTTAGTAACAATGCTCACCGGAGAAGAAATCGGCAGTAACGATCTTGATGCCGTAAAAATTGGGACCCTGAGTGAAGTAGGCAATATAGTCATTAACGGAGTCATGGGCGCGATCAGCAATGTACTCCAGCAACACCTAGACTACTCACTCCCCAATTATACAGAAGGGACAATCCAAACACTGTTAAAATCGAGTGATTTAGCGACTAAGACAGTCATTTTATTTGCCCAAGCTAGTTTCACCATTGAAAAGCTTAAGATTGAAGGAGATATTATCCTAATTTTTAATGTCAATTCTTTTGACACCTTATTAGGCGCGATAAATAAAATTGCTGGGAGTAATCTATTAAGTATTTGACGTTCTATAGTTTCTGGTGGTGAGATGATAGCACTTAATATGAACAACGAGAGCCAAATCATCCAGCAAAAATTTGGCATTCTTGACAACGTGCCAGTAGGGGTGTGTGTACTGCGAGAAGATTTTGCCGTCTTGTTTTGGAATAGTTGCCTAGAAGACTGGACAAAAATTCCCCGCGGCGAAATTCTCCATACCAAAATCACCGATCATTTTCCCCACCTCAGTCAGCCCAAATACGCCTCCCGCCTACAACAAATCTTTGCTGGAGGCCCCCCAACAATTTTTTCCTCCCAAATTCACAAATATCTCATTCCCGCGCCCTGGCAGGACGGCAAGTATCGCATTCAACAAACCACTGTGACCGCGGTTGCACTAGAGGCCAAGGATTTAGGAAGTGAGGCACAGGGGAAGATGTCCCAGTCCTTCTATGCCCTTTTAGTCATTCAGGATGTCACCGATCTAACGCACCGTATCCAAGACTACCGAGTGATGCGAGATCAAGCTTTAGAAGAACTGAAAGAGCGCCAGCGAGTGCAAGAGGCCCTACGACAGCAAACAGAAAGGGAGCGGTTGATCAGCTCCATCTCCCATCACATCCGTCAGTCTCTCGACTTGAATGAAGTCCTCAGCACTGCTGTCACGGAGGTGCGGAAATTTCTTCAGGCTGATCGAGTGTTCATTATCCGCTTTCATCCCTGTGGGGGCAGTAGTGGTGTCACTTATGGGGTTGGGGAAGTGATGGTAGAATCGGTAATACCTGAGTGTGTACCCATGTTGGGTGTAAAGCTGGAGGGTTTATCCTTTGATGCTATTTATGTGGAACCCTATAAAAATGGAGATATCCAAGGGGTTGTAGATATCTGGAGAGCCGATTTGCCCCAGTGTTACTTGGATTTTCTCAATCAGTTTGGAGTCAGGTCTTATTTGGTAGTACCCTTGCTGATGGATGATCAGTTATGGGGGCTGCTCACGGCTCACCAGTGCAGCACTCCCCGACAGTGGATGCACTTGGAGGTTAATTTGCTCTCTTCCCTCGGCGCTCAAATCGCGATCGCGATTAAGCAAGCAGAACTTTATCAGCAGTTGCAAGTCGCTAACCAAAAGTTAGAGTGTCTAGCCACCTCCGACGAGTTAACTCAGATAGCCAACCGCCGCCGCTTTGATGAATATCTGGAGGTGGAGTGGCGCAGACACGCCCGTGACGGAACCCCCCTGTCTTTGATCATGTGTGATGTTGACTTTTTCAAGCGCTACAACGACATCTACGGACATCAAGCGGGAGACAAATGTTTGCACGAAATCGCCTCCGCGCTCTCTGAGGCCGCGAAGTACCCCGCGGATTTAGTCGCTCGTTACGGCGGTGAAGAATTTACCATTATTTTGCCCAATACTAACATTCGGGGAGCCTTACGAGTCGCACAGAAAATCTCTATTTCGATCGCGAATTTGCAGATCCCTCACGCGGGTTCTTCGGTGAGTGCCTGGGTAACGGCGAGTTTGGGTGTCGCCACTACCATTCCTCACCCGGAACTTCAATGCTCTAGTTTGATTTCTGCTGCCGATCAAGCACTTTATCAAGCTAAAGCTCAGGGGCGCGATCGCATCGAAGTCTTTCCACCCGATCTGGATTTTCTTGGTTTTCGGGAAGTCCCAGCAGTAGGTGATCAGGAGACATTTCTCTAAACTACTGTCGGGTAGCATTAGCCTGCCATTGATCCGATTTTTTTCCCGATGTCTAGTGAAAAAAAAAATCGGAAATTGAAACCCCAAATAACTGAAAACCTCACACCTAAAACCCCTTCGGAGCTATGGGAGAGTTGTTGATTTGACTTCTGGCGGCTTCCAAAATTAATCTTTGTTCTGCGCGCATAATACTCGAATAAGCCTTCTCAACCGCGTCTACATTGACAGAAATAGAATTAATACCCCAACGGACTAAGGATTCAATCATATCAGGATATAATGCCGGAGCATCGCCACAAATTGAACAGGGGATTTTCTCTTGTCTGGCTAATTCAATTAACTGTTGAATGAATCTCCAAACAGCAAGATTTGGACGACTATTTAATAAGTTAATAGAATTACGATCAACTCCTAACAAAAGTTGAGTTAAATCATTAGTTCCGATCGAAATACCTTGCACACCTGCTTTGACATACTCAGGGAGTAACAATAACACCGAAGGTACTTCTGCCATAATCCACATTTGGAAATCGGGATATTGGTTTAATCCCATTTTCTCCACAAGTTGTCTAGCAAAAATAAAGTCTTCTACCGTGCGGACAAAGGGTAACATAAAATGAATATTATGATATCCCAAACCTTGTACTTGAGATACAATAGCCAATTCTAAATTAAATAAATCTGGCTCTAAGGAATAACTCAAAGCACCATTACCATTAAACTCTCGTAAATCCAGAGAACGATAAACTACTGGACGAGGAGCTAACGCCTTAGCAAAACGAGCCAATTGATGGGTCATTTTGTCAATAAATTCCGAGGTTTTTCCCTTTTTTAACCAGGCTTGGGGATGTTGACCGTCTAACACTTCTAATGCCATTAATTCCGAACGTAATAAACCAATCCCATCAATCGGTAAACCTAAAACCCGATCGAGAGAACTAGATTGACTCATATTAACAAATAATCCCGTCGCGAGGGGATAGGAAAAAGAATGTAGGGGGATTCCCTCCGTGGCAGTTCCCGAAAATGAAGACATCGGATTAGGCCAATGACTTAAATTTTTCCGGGGAATAGACGGCACAAAATCAGAAAAATTAGAGACACTATTTTCTGAATTTTCTACTTTTTGATTATCCTGATCTTTTTCGCTCATTATAAATTCACTGGCAACATTATCGCGTATTTCTGCTAATCCTTTATTATTTTCGGAAGACCTCATGATCTCCTCCAAATAAACTTCACCTTTGTCACCATCTATCAAGACAGACTCCCCTGTTTTAATCATGCGAGTAGCTCCGAGGGCGCCTACCACCGCGGGAATCCCTAATTCCCGTGCTAAAATAGCTCCATGACCTGTCATTCCCCCTTTTTCTGATATCACTCCCGCGGCAATTTTTAACCAAGGAAGCCAATCCGAATGAATTTCCGACGCGACTAAAATAGATCCTGGGGGAAATTCCATTAATGGAGAATCATTATAACTCACGACTTGCGCGATCGCGTGGGCTTTTCCCGAAGCCGCGGCCAATCCTTTCAGAAAACGAGAATGGGAAGGACGCAGAGAAATAGAATTAGAACTAAGAATATTTTCGGATTTGAGCAGTTTAACTTCTGGGAATTTTAAGGCAGAAATTTGAGTGATATAAACTTGAGGTTCCTCATCGACAGTTTTTTGAGAAAGTACCCATTCTAATTGAAATGAAGTCCCTAAGTCTGAGTTCAATTTTTCGGTTAATGCCATCAATTTATCCAAAGAAGCGCGATCCAAAGCATACTCATTTTGTTCAGCTTCACTTAACAGATAAGTTTGTCGACAACTATCAGGATCGTTCATAGTTGGAATGACAGAGGCTCCCTTAACAAAACTCCGTGAGCTCCGTGATTCTGTTTCTCTCAATTTCACATCATAAGCTAAGGTTTTCTGGCCTAAACGCTGCATGGAAATGCTTCTAGTTTTGGGTTGCACTTGGTAAAAGTCAGGAATACTTTCACCTGTGAGGATCGACATTCCTAAACCCCAAGTCGCGTGAATTTCCCAAGGGTGCTTTTGAGACGCGATCACTGTTCCCGACGCGATCGCGCTATAAATAGGTTGAACTAACACAACGGGTTTAATTTGTTGTAGTTTGATTCCCCTTCGCCGCCAGTAAAATAAATTTCGGGCACGAAAAATTTCCGCCCAAGCGCGTTTAATTCCCAAGGCTAATGCTTGAGGATCAGTCCACACTAGATGAGATTCTAATAATCCAGAGGTTTTGATACTATGAGATGTCAGGGAAGAGCGCAAAATCACAGTCGCACAATTGAATTGAGAAACCGATCTTTCTACTTCGCACAGCAAAGAATCAGAAAGGGGTGCTGTCAGGATATGTTCACGGATTTGAACCGCGATCGTTTGCAGTTGACGCGCATTGTCAGGATTAAAGTAGAGGGAAGAATTTGGTAAATCCGCAAAAAGGGGTTCTAACCAATTGATCGAGCCCAAGAATTCCCAAAACCTCTGTGCACAGACGACAAAACCCGGTACAACAGGATAGCCCCGTTGCATTAAGGAGTTTAAGTAATACGCTTTCTCTCCTACCAATTCTTGATCTGAGGTTTGGACCTGCCCAAGCCAGTAGATGTTATCCACGGGATTATTCTTTTAGTAACTCTATTAAGATTTTATTAAATTTTTGGGGAAAATGTCTATAATGTACTAATAGAAACACAAGTCACGCAAAAAACAGACAATACCCGGTTTCTGGCACTCTTCACCCACCCGCTTTCTGTGTAATTCCTTATAAATAAGCTTCTCTCTAGGGCCTCAACATTTGCGTATATAAGTTTTGGTTTAGTTATATAATCTTTAAGCGTAGAAGCTTCGCCCCGACCTATGATGAAACTCGGACACTGGAGACAATTCGTTAAAGCTTTTTTGAATTTCTTTCTGAAATCTAATTGTCCACTTTGTTCACGAAGCGCGGTTGAGGATTTTTGTCCAGCCTGTCTCAGACAGTTAAAGGGTTGTCAATTTTCTCATTGTGGTCAATTTTGGCAAGGGGAAAATCCTATTTTTGTTTGGGGTGAGTATCGAGGCAGTCTCAAGAACGCGATACGGGCCCTTAAATATAATGATAATGCCCACTTAGCACGTCCTTTAGGATATTGGTTAGCAGACGCGTGGTTAAGCGATCCTCCCTTATCTGTTAATTCTGTCATAGTTGTTCCCATTCCTTTACATCGAGATAAATTAAAACAACGGGGTTTTAATCAAGCGGATTTATTAGCCGAAAGTTTTTGTGAATTAACCGGTTTTACCTTAAAACGTCAAGGGTTAGAGAGAATCAAAAACACCGATCCCCTTTTTAATTTATCCCCACGCGATCGTAGTCAACAAATGCAAGACTCCTTTATTTTAGGTCAAGATTTTCGCGGTAAACGGCCCTCTCAAGGGGTGTTATTATTAGATGATATTTATACAACCGGAGCCACCGTTTCCGCCGCGATTAAAACCCTGAATCAAGCCCGGATTAAAGTTTATGGCACTGTCGCGATCGCGACTACAAGAAAGAAGTGATGGGGATTGGGTAATCGGTAATGGGGAGGATGGGGAGGATGGGGAGGATGGGGAGGATGGGGAGGATGGGGAGGAGAGGGAAGAAATAATGAAACACTAAGACACTAAGACACTAAGACACTAAGACACTAAGACACTAAGGAAGAATAAAACTTCCCCGTCTCCCCCTATTCCTTCTTCCCTATTCCTTCTTCCTTCTTCCTTCTTCCTTCTTCCTTCAAAAAATGATCAAAAGAAACGCGATCGGGCATTGCGGATTGAGCACCTGATTTAGTTGCACATAACGCGCCTGCGACAGCCCCCCAAATCATCGCTTCTTTTAAAGATAACCCCTGATCTAATGCCGCGGCTAAACCCCCATTAAACGCGTCTCCACAGGCAACCGTATCCACCGTATGCACCCGAAAAGCCGGGAGAAAAAAAGATTCATTTTCCCTGGCATAAATCACCCCGCGATCGCCCAATTTGACTAGGGCAATTTTCACCCCCCTCCGACATAATTCTAAAGCCGCGTAAGTCGCCGTTTCCTCATCATGTACCGCACAACCCACTAATTGACTCGCTTCAATCTCATTGGGTGTTATGATATCAATAAGAGGGTAAAAATCCGCGGGTAAATGATCAATTACCGGAGCCGGATCTAAAATTACCTTTACCCCCAATTTCTGGGCGAATTTAGCGGAGTCTATTACCCTAGATAAAGGAATTTCTAATTGTAATAAAAGCAGATTCGCCCTCGGTAATAAATCTTTAACGCGTTCCACATCCGATACATCAATATTACCATTAGCCCCAGGGATAACAATAATATGATTTTGTCCAGAAGTTTCCACCGCGATCGTGGCTACACCTGAATGAGTATTTTGATCTACAAAAACACCGTCAGTGTTAACATTATTTTGAGCTAAATTCGCTAATAACTCTTGACCAAAATTATCATTCCCAACACGTCCCATTAAATAAGTATTAACGCCTAAACGAGATGCTGCAACAGCCTGATTAGCACCTTTACCACCAGGAGCAGAAAAGAAATTATTACCCATTAAAGTTTCACCAGGCAGAGGCAAACGAGGGGTTTGGGCAACTAAATCAATATTAATACTGCCAAAGACAATAATACTCATAAATTTTACCTTATGTAAATAGGTAATAGGTAATGGGTAATGGGGATTGGGGATTGGGGGATTTAGTAATTGGGGATTAAACGTTTATTTCCTTCTTCCTTAGTGTCTTAGTGCCTTTGTGGTTGATTCCTTCTTCGGACTTCCTTCTTCGGACTTCCTTCTTGCCTATTAATAGGAAAAACCGGTTTCTTCAAGAAACCGGTTTTTTGTATTTTAATGGAACTGGGCAGAATCGAACTGCCGTCCAAAATGGGTATTAACTTTCCGTTCATTCACAGGTTTATCCTATCTAATCCTCAAGGCGGGAACCATCACTTATCCCCGATGGTGGGATGTACTGGTAAAGTCTTTTTCAGTCAGCCTACCAGAAGAAACTAACTAAAGCATCCGTTGGGGTTTTGTCGGTAGCCCTTAACGGAGTCAGACTACAGACGCTCGAACCTTAGAGGTTATTAGGCAGCAACAGTAGCCGCTTTACGAGCAAAGGGAACGATGTTGTTCGCATTTACTTTTTTTTGGGTCAGATATTTCCGAGAGACGACCCGCTCTCGACCTGCATCACGAAGTAGCCCTCGCCACCCTGTCGAAACCATTACAGTCCCGTGTGATATTTCCATTATATGTACTTTTTTTTCTGTTGTCAAGGGGATTAGGATACATTCCTTCTTGCTTCTTTCTTCCTTTGTGTCTTTGTGCCTTTGTGTTTAATTAATTCTTCCTTCTTCCTTCTTCCTTCTTCCCTCTTCCTTAATTAATGTAACTTTTGATCCCAAACCGCGATATAAATCCGATCGCGTTCATTTCGTTCAATCACCCCTTTGAACTTACCCTTACGAAACTCAAAACGGTTTAAAGCGCGATCGTAAACATCCCTTAAGCCCTGTTCCACCTTTTGCGGTGTACCCTGTAACATACCATTTAAAGTTGTTCGCATTAATAACTCACTCTGGGATTGGGCAAAAGAAACCTCCGTTTGACGTAACTTTCCCGTATCGCGATCGTAAATATATCCCAAAGTAATCTCCGAAGGTTTAATCTCATAAAGTGCCGTGCGTGTATTCGGCCAATATCCCTTACTTTTCTCTTCCGTTGGTTTTCCTAATGCCTTAATAATTTCATCTTCCGAAGTGCCTACAGAGAAGCCCGGTACAACTGGAACAACGCGATCGGGCTCTGTCGCACTTGGCACAGGTTCGGGTTTTTCTACAGGTTTTTCGACGGGTTTTTCTGGGATAGATTCGGCACTAAGAGAAGGAGAAACATTAGGTTTTGGTGACTCCTTGAGGGGTTCAGGTTTCGGAGTCTCGATCACTGGAGACGGAGACGCAGACAGAGACGGAGACGGTTTGGGAGAAGGTAAAACAGGAGAGGGTTTGGGAGACTCAATAGGCGTTTTCGTCACTTGCTTATAAACAGAAGGTTTCGGGGTGGGTTTGGGTTTTTCCACCGTTGGAGTCACGGGTTTCGAGATATTATCAGCCTTTTGGGGAATAGGTTGACGAGTGAAAAGTACCGCGATAAAACCCACGATCGCGGCGAAAAAAGACAAAAGCGCGATCGTGCCCCAATTCATCCCCTGTCCCTGGGAAGAAGAAACCGATGGTGTCAGAGCCGAATTTTGAGGAATAACAGCCACAGTCGGCCCAGTATTGGGGGAATAAGGGCCTTGAGGAGTAAAAGGAGGAGCCGTTTCTGTATTAGGTAATAACGATAACCAGTGATCTATAGTCGAGGGGCGATATGGGATATCCAAAGCCATTCCCCGTAAAATAGCTTGATTACACGCGAGACTTAATTGAGGTTGTAACGTCCGAGGCTCAGGAAGGGGATATCGATCGCGCAATAGAGCAGTAACGGGAATTTGTCCCGTCACCAAAGAATAAAGCGTCGCGGCTAACCCATAAACATCCGTCGCGGGTGTAAATTTCCCCTGGGGTAAATACTGCTCCAAAGGAGCATAACCTTCCGATACCATATTCGTATGAGTTTGCGTCATCCCTGGGGTAAACTCGCGCGCGATACCAAAATCAATTAACACCACATCAGTCGTACCCTCGCGTAACATAATATTCTGGGGTTTAATATCTCGATGCAATAATCCCTTTTGATGCACAACCTTTAACGCGGCACCGATTTGACGAATATAATGCAAAGCCAATGTTTCCGGTAACACCTTACCCGTCCCAACGAGATCCCCCAAAGTCTTACCAGGGATATAATCCATTACCATATAAGGGCGCAAATCTTCAATAAAAAAGTCACTCACCCGCACGATATTCGGATGAACACATAAAGCCAAGCGTCTCGCTTCATCCTGAAATTTACTCTCAAACTCAGCAAACTGGGGATGTTGACGCACGGAGTCATTTAAGGTTTTAATGACTACAGGTTGTCCTAAATAATGATGGGTTGCTTTGAACGTAATGCCAAACCCACCCCGTCCCAATTCTTGTTCGAGGGTATATTTACCACCCTGTAAGGTTTTACCGATGAATATATCCATCCCAAATAGTCAACTCGCGTCTTTCTCATCATAGACTGGGGACTGAGGATTTTGGATTTTCGATTGGGGAATAGGTAATGGGTGATGGGTAATTGGTAATTGGTAATTGGTAATGGCGATTAAAGGTTTATTTCCTTCTTCCTTCCTTCTTCCCTGTTCCTTCCCTCTTCCCTCTTCCTCTGTGCCTCTGTGCCTTTGTGGTTCATTCCTTGTTCTCTCATTCCTTCTTCCTTGTTCTCTCATTCCTTCTTCCTTCTTCCTTGTTCTCTCATTCCTTCTTCCTTCTTCCTTCTTCCTTCTTCCTTCTTCCTTCTTCCTTCTTCCCTCTTCCTTAATCCCCAATGCCCTCTATGAGTAAAAAGACTTGGAAGTTATTATGTTTGAGTAATGGTCATGGGGAAGATGCGATCGCGGTTCGCATTTTACGAGAATTACAAAAATTACCCCATTGCCCCAAATTAGCAGTCCTTCCCATCGTCGGAGAAGGACACGCGTACTCAGCCCTAGGCGAAATTCCCATTATTGGCCCAGTTCAACAAATGCCCTCCGGTGGTTTCATTTATATGGATGGACGTCAATTATGGGGCGATATTCAAGGAGGCTTACTCCAACTTACCCTCACACAATGGAAAATTATTCGCACTTGGGCCGATGAAGGTGGATATATTCTCGCGGTAGGAGATATTGTGCCCTTATTATTCGCGTGGTTGAGTGGGGCTCCCTATGCTTTTGTCGGTACCGCGAAATCAGAATATTATATCCGTGATGAGGAAGGACCCCTCACCCGTCAGTCTTGGTGGGAACATTACGAAGGTTGGTCCGGTTCCGTATATTTACCTTGGGAACGATGGTTAATGAGTCGATCGCGCTGTCAAGCCGTTTTTCCCAGAGATACCCTGACAACGCAAATCTTACAAAAATTTAGGATTCCAGCTTATGATCTGGGAAACCCCATGATGGATGATCTCGAACATTCACAGATAATGTCTGGGGAGAATCGGGACCATTTAGGAATGGAGGAAAAGTCGCGTTTATCCCTGGTAATTACCCTTCTGCCCGGTTCGAGAGCACCTGAAGCTTATGGTAATTGGCGTTTAATTTTAGAAGCCGTTGACCATATTATTCAAACCTTTTATGATCGACAATTATTATTTTTAGCCGCGATCGCGCCCTCCTTAAGTTTAGAAGGATTTTATCAAGGTTTAGATAGCTTTGGATGGCAAGGGGAAAAGACAGGAAGATTACAACGAGGGAGTATTTTACTTAATTCTAGTAATGAACTCTCCGCGGAGATGTTTCAACCCCAAATGAGTGTTACTTTTACTCTCAGACGTGCCACCTTATTATTAACTCAACAAGGTTTTAATGAGTGTTTACAACAAGGAGATTTCGGCATCGCGCTGGCGGGAACCGCGACGGAACAATTTATTGGCTTAGGAAAACCCGCGATCGCGATTCCTGGTAAAGGACCCCAATATACCCCCGCGTTCGCCGAAGCCCAAAGTCGCTTATTAGGCCCTTCCCTGATTCTGACACAATCACCCGCAGCCGTTGCTAGTGTCATTCAATCCCTTTTAGCCGATCCCGATCAGTTACAATTAATTGCAGAAAATGGAAAACGTCGCATGGGGAATCCGGGTGCAGCCCGTCGTATTGCTACTTGTTTGTTAGACAAAATAAAATCCCAAAATTAAATACTCTTAACGGGGAACCCCAAACCCCGAACCCCGAAC
>JBEDKD010000261.1:0-55253 GCA_041172365.1 Cyanobacteriota bacterium
CAATCGCGTTGAGGATGAACAATATATTGTGCGCCTGATTAAACAGGTAATTACTGTGAGCCTAGAAACGGTAAAAATTGTGAAAAATTTGCCCGATTTAGGGTTGCCGAAAGATTGATGACGGGTGATTTTGGGGAGGGGCGCGATCGGTAACGGCAATGCCCTACATTAAAATTTATCTAAATTGATATAAAAAAACTCAACTCCATCAGGGGAATGAATTAATTTTTCTACGGCAGGATCTAAATTTTGTCGATAAATTTCAGGAATTTCCCCAAATTTATCTTCCCCAATTTCTAATATTTTGGGCATCTCCGGCAGGGGAATCCCTAATAATTCTTTCTCCTTTCCATAGCAAATAATTAAATAGTTTCTATCGCATTCTGTATCACTACTGATAAAGAGTTTCGATAAATCAATAACCGCGATCGTTTCCTCTTGATGTCTCACTAAACTTTGTCCTGTACTCAAGACTCCATAGGGTATAAATTCGGGAATGACTCGCTGTACTCTTTCAATGGGAATTGCATATTTTTCCCTTCCCATTTCAAAGGCTAATAATTTTCGACTTGGTGTTCTTATTTTTCCTTCTTTCTTGCTACGAAAACGGCGATTATAATTGGGATTTATCATGGTGATGGGGATTGGGGATTGGGGATTGGGGACTGGGGATTAGGGATTAGGGACTGGGGACTGAGATTGACTCATAAACCGGGTTTATTCATGCTTATTTGTCGTTTTCATTAATATTTTAACAAGAAAACCCCGTTTTCTTATCCACCTGTTGATTGAAGTATTTTGCTGATTTCTTCTAATAAATTTGCCTCCGTATAAGGTTTGGTAAAATACTGAATTGCTCCTAATTCTAGTGCGGTTTTGCGATGTTTTGAACCACTACGAGATGTTAACATGGCTACAGGAATTTCCGCTAAACTCGGAGTCGATTTTATGGCTTTTAATAATTCAAATCCATCCATTCTGGGCATCTCAATATCCGCAAGCACTAAATGACAATCGCATCCCGCTTTTAATTTTTCTAAGGCATCTAAACCATCTTTCGCTAATACCACTCGATAACGCGATCGCGTCAAAGTTAACTTTAACAATTGACGAATGGTATAAGAATCATCAACCACCAAAATTTGAGGAGATTTGATCGAAGTAGTGGGGATAACGGCCGACTGATTCGACATAGAAATTTCAGTGCCGTTACTTTTAAATTGACTAATTAAATCATCAACATCAATAATAGTAATAACTCGACCTTCTCCTAATATTGTACTACCTAAAATCCCAGGAGGTTTCGATAATGGTGGTGGGAGAGGTTTCACCACAATTTCTTGTTGTCCAATTAATCTTTCCACCGCCACAGCAACAATGCCTTCACTAGAAGCTAATACCACAACAGGAATATGATCTTGATTGAGGGGATCGGGTGAAGGGCCGTCCACATGGGGAATGGCATATTTTAATAAATCTTGCAGACGTACTAAACGGATAAATTCATCACGCCACCATAACATCGCTTGAGTAGCCGCCATCTGAATTTGACTGCTTTCTATATGCAGAATTTCCTCTACTGAATCGAGGGGAATTGCCACAGTATTATGATCTGTTCTTACCATTAAGGCATCGGCAATGGATAACATTAAAGGTAATTTAATAATAAAACTTGTGCCTTTTCCGGGGCGAGAATCCACTTTAATGATACCACGAACAGCGCGAAGATTAGTGCGAACGACATCTAATCCTACTCCTCTTCCCGATAAATTACTCACTTCTAACACGGTACTAAAACCGGGTAAAAATAAAAATTCATAGAGTTCAGAAATAGAAAGTTCTTGTGCTTGTTCTTCGGTAACAAATTCTTTTTCTATGGCTTTTTGACGGATGATTTCTGGATCAATTCCTCGCCCATCATCACTAACGGTAATAATAGTTTGCCCCCCTTGATGACGGGCTTCTATTTCAATTTGACCACTGGAAGGCTTACCGACTAAACGACGGACTTCTGGGGGTTCTATACCATGATCGAAGGCATTTCTGAGGAGATGAACCAGGGGATCTCGTAACGCGTCTAATAAACTTTCATCTATTTTTGTATCTCTTCCTAGTAATAATAAATTAACTTCTTTATTATGGGTAATACACATTTCTCTAAGGGCACGCGGCAAATGATCGACGGCACGACTAAATCGCACTACTCGTAATTGCATGACACGACTTCTTAATTGTTCGGTAATGCGTCTGAGTTGATCCGTACTCCGTTCAAATTTTAGCGCGAGGGTTTCTAATTTATTGGCAGAATGCGCGATCGATTCTGTTGTTTCAATCACTTCTTGGGCCGTTGTATGAAATTCGGTATATTCATCCATTTCTAAGGCATCAAAGGAGGTTTTATGATTGGTTATGGGAAGAGAGGAAACCTTTTCGCTGATTACTTTTTTACCGTCACTTGTACTTAAGCGATCGTATTCTTCTCGTAATTGTCCCCCAAATTGATTTAAGTCAATAATACTGCGGCGAATGCGTCTTACTTCACGTCTTAATTCGGTTTCTTGTAATTCTAAATTAGTCCGATTAATCACTAATTCTCCTACTAAATTTACTAATTCGGTGAGTTTTTCTAAATCAATGCGAATAGTAGGACGGACTACGGTTTTTGTTTCCTGTATTAATGTTTCTTTTTCTTTAATTAAGGGTTCTTCCAGGGCATAATCAGGATTTTCATCGGGGAGAATTTCCACGATATTTGTTTGGTTTTCTGGTGCAGATGTGGAGGGTAATTCACAGGTAGGAATATTAATGACTTCTCCCGTTAAAATTTGTTGACGGGCTGTTTGTAAATTTTGCGCGATCGCCCATCCCGTTGATTGTAATTTTTCCGCGGTTAAATTAGGGGTATCTATGAGAGTTCTTAACCCTTCGGTAATTTGGGCAAACTCTGTTAATTGTAACATTCCCGCGACACCTGACAATTGATAATAAATTTGATTTAAGGTATTTAAAGTTTGAGAGAATTCGCTTTCTGTTACTTGGGAAAGTTCTGTTTCTAAACTATTAAATACAGGCAGTAAATCATTCTCAAAAATAACTTTTAATGTTTCGGGTGCTACGGACTGACTAACAGGTGAAACTATGGGCTGTGTTGGTTTTCCGTACTCCCTTTCTAAATGATATTTAATTTCTGTAATCGCGTCTAATTCTTTAAACTCTATTTCCTGAATTTCATCACTTTTATGATTTATTGATTCTTGAGTAAGATGTCTAAGATGATCAACGCCTTGTAATAATAAGGTAATAATCGTTGAATTAATGGTTGATAAGTCGGCACGATCGCGTAATATAGCAAAACTATCTTCTAATTGATGAGCCGCATTAGATAGGGTGGGAAACCCTAACATAGAAGAAGAACCTTTAATAGAATGTGCGGCTCTAAACATTTCTTTTACCGCGTCTTTTCTCTGTTTTATTCCTATTTTTTCCAGTGATAATAAATGAGTTTCCATTGACTGTAAACACTCTTTTGTTTCTGCGATAAACGCACTAATTAATTCTTGCAATTCATCATTATTCATATTAAAAAGAAGGAAGAGGGAAGAAGGCCCTTCGACTACGCTCAGGGTAAAAAGAGGGAAGAAGGAAGAAGGAAGAAGGAAGAGGGTGAACAATTGATAATTAACAATTGATAATTAACAATTAATAATTATCAACTGTCAATTGTTAATTATTAATTACCTAATCCCCAGTCCCCAATCCCTAACTACGAAAATTCGCGACAGATTTTTGTAACTTGCTCACAGCACCCGCGAGCAAATCAAGAGACGATTGTACATCCCTCCCTTTTTGTGCAGTGTTTGTCGCGATCTCATTCACTTGCTGCATACTATTAGAAATTTCCTCCGCGGAAACCGTTTGTTTTGCCGTCGCACGGGTAATATTCTGCACTAAATCATTCATTTGTCGACTCACTTCAATAATAGCAATGAGATGGGTTTTCGCTTCACTGGCTAATTTTGTGCCTTCTATTACTTCTAGGGTTCCTGATTCCATTGCTGTCATTACCCGACTAATTTCTTCTTGAATTGTTGCCACGATTTCGGATATCTCTTCCGTCGCAGATGCGGATCTTTCTGCTAATTTTCGCACCTCTTCTGCGACGACGGCAAACCCTAATCCTTGCTCTCCCGCCCTGGCCGCTTCAATGGTTGCATTCAGCGCTAATAAGTTAGTTTGGGAGGCAATTTGAGAAATAGATGTGACGATTTTACCAATTTGTTGAGATGATTCTCCTAAGCGTTTCATCATCTTCGCCGTCGACGCGATCGTTTGTCTTAATTCATTGATTCCCTCCACAGCGCGATCGACCGCGACTCCACCAACTTCGGCAGTTTTTGAGGCTTGATCCGCAACTTTTTCCGCCCGTTGAGAGACATCTCGCACATCTCGAATTGAATTAACAATACGCTCAATTTCTCGCAACATATTGCCAATTTTAGATGCTTGAACTTGTGCTTTTTCGGTTAATTCTGTGGTATTCGCGACGGATTGAGTAGTGGCCGTTGTCACCTGAATTGCTAAGTCTTGAATGCCATTGACAACTTTACGCAAAGAGCTAACTAAGAAATTAAAAGAGTCCGCAACAGCACCCAGAATATCATTCGATACTTCTGCTCTTACGGTGAGATCGCCTTTAGCCGCGCCTTTAATTTCATTTAAAAGTTTCAGCACTTGTTGGGTAAGAGAGTCTGCTTCTGCTTGACGTTCTGCCGCGACTTTTTCTAACCTTTCTTCAATTTCTTTCCGTTCGGTAATATCAAAGCGAATCGCGATATATTTGATAATCTTTCCTTCGGTATCAAAGATAGGAGCAATGGTAGATGTTACCCAATAATAAGAACCATTTTTACATTTGTTTTTGATTTCACCTTGCCAGATTTTACCGCGTGTAATCATCTGCCACATCTCTTGGAAAAATGTTTTGGGGTGATAGCCAGAATTAACGATCCGATGGTTTTTGCCCAGTAGTTCCTGATAGCCATACCCGGAAATTTGACAGAATTTATCGTTAACAAAGGTAATATTTCCCTGGAGGTCTGTTTCACTAACGATCGCGGCTTCATCCAGAGCCGTTTGTCGAGTCTTTAACTCTTGCAAAAGTCGCTCTTGTTCCTGGGCGAGTTGTTGCATTTTTTCTTGAGCTTGTTTGCGTTCAGTAATATCGGTAAAAGTGCCCATCATGCCCAACATTTCCCCCGTTTCACTGCGAATAATATCGGAGCGCATAAATGTCGGAACAATGTGATTATCTTTAGAACGTAACTCTACCTCTTCACTCCAAGATTGACCTTTTTTCAAGGATTCAATCACAGAATTACCCACTTTGATATCGGCAAACGCGGCGGGAGGTCCCCCCGCGGCATTGAGTTCTTCAATGGTATAATTTACCATGTCAAAAAATGCTTTATTGTGATAGATATCAACCACTTGAGGATTAGTAATGATAATGCCATCGGAGGCACTTTCAACGGCTTGACTAATACGACTAAGACGTTCGCGATTTTTCTTCTCATTAGTAATATCACGAGCGACTGCATAAATTAATCCTTCCGTGGGCAGAGGTCGCGCTTTCCACCATAACCATTTATAATTACCATCTTTGCCATGACAACGATTTTCAAAGCCAAAGGTTTCACCCCCAGAATAAAGTTTTTGTAGTTCTTTTTGGGTTGATTCGCGATCGTCAGGATGGGTAAATTCAACGAGATTATGATCCACAAGTTCTTCGGGCACAAATCCAAAAACTTCTTCCCATGTAGGATTAAGACGTTTAAAGGTTCCTCGGAAATCGAAAATACAGAGAAGATCCACAGAAAGGCTAAAAAACCGATCGCGCTCTTCATCGCCTTTTTTTCGTTGTGTAATATCGGTTAATGTCCCCACATAACCTTTGAGATTACCATCACTATCAATTTCGGGAAGGGCTTGGCCTAAAGTCCAAGTAATTTTGCCATCAGGACGAATAAAACGATACTCAGATTGGAACATTGTTTGTTTTCTTGCCGCCTCATTCCATTCACCATAAACTCGCTCTTTATCATCAGGATGTAATGCTTTTGCCCAACCATCTCCCATTCCTTGTTCTGGGGTAATTCCTGTGATATCATACCAGCGTTCATTAAGATAGATGGTTTTACCATTCACATCAGATTGAAAGATGCAAACAGGCGCGGCTTTTGTCAAAGTTTGATAGCGTTGTTCACTTTCTTTTAATGCTGATTCTACTTTTTTGCGATCGCTAATATCAACCCCCATTTCCATGACTAACATTGAGCCATCAATATCATAAAAGGGATAATCATAAATTTGATAAACGCGATCAGTTTTTGCCTCTTGCCATTCCCAAGTTTTGGGTTTTTTGGTTTGGAAAACTTCAATAGTAGGACAACCTTCACAAGGTTCATTATTATGTCTAATCACTTCATAACAAGGATGACCTTTACCTTCCCCAAAGGTTTCACGAAAGGTGCGGTTAGCAAAACGAATAGAATAATCCGTGGCTTGTAAATAAATAAACGCGGGCAAACAATCCAGTAAATTAAAGAAACGCTGACGCTCACTTTCTAACAGTTCTTGGGACTCTTGGCGCTCGGTAATATCGCGTGACCAACCTACCACTCCAAAAATATTACCTTCTTTGTCTTTTATCGGTAATTTTTGCGTATCAAATACATGGCGAGAACCATCCGCAAATATAGCAATATCATTAGGATTATGGATCGTTTGACCATTTAATACCGCGATATCATCAACCCGATAACCCCGAATATTTTTCGCGGAATTCCCAAAAACTAAGTCTTCCGAAAAACCAATGTCTAAGTCGTTTTTCCCCATCATCTGTTCTGGCATTTTGCCCAGATTTTGGGCAAAGTTGACATTAGCTAAAATATAGCGAAAATCTCTATCTTTAACAAAAATTAAGTCCGGCGTTGCATCAATAACTGTCCGCAGTAATTGTTGAGATTTTTCCATTTCTGCTAGGACATTTTTCAGTTCTTCTGTGCGTTCTTCAAACCGTTTTTCTAACTCTTTTTGGGATTTCAGAATTTGAGTAGAACCGACTAAAAAATCATAGCGATTAGAAAGACTCAAGAAACCGATCGCGGGAAACACTGTGAGAAAATCAAAGAAACTTTGCCAAGCATTTGTATGTTCCTCTTTCAGGTATTCTAATACATGACCGCTATGCCCCAATGCACAAGTAAAAAAGATACCTGCTGTTACCGTGGCAAAAATATCAATCCCATTGTGGCGATTACGCCAAATCCCAAAACTGATTAAAAAACTGATACAAAAGTAACAAGAACAAATAATCAGATTGGTGATCACCTCTACTAAATTAAGAGGGATATCGGGGAATTGTAGGGTATAAGTAACTCCAAGCACAAAATCATTTAATTCCATAATTTTCCGAACCTTATCAAGGTTAAATTTGGCGATTTTTTCTGAAATAATAAACTACTTTTTTTACCATCTTTCCGACTGCGCGATCGCCTCCACATCAACGATCATTAGCAAACTTCCATCATAATTATATAAACCTTTGAGAAAAGGTGCTAATTCCGAGGGAACTTCCACCGCGGAAACAATGCGATCTGTATTAATAGATAAAACACCCTCGACACGGGAAACCCCTAATCCCATTCGCATTAACGGTAATCTCACATCACGAGGATCGGGAGCTTCAATAATTAAGATCCGACTGTGGTGAGAGTGAAAATCAACGGGAGCAACACCGATCAAAGGACCCCAGTCAGCCACCGCGAGAATTTCCCCCCGTAAATTTGTTAATCCTAACAAAAAAGATGATGTATTAGGCACAGGAGAAATCCCTTGTTCTGTCAGACAAAGCACTTCCCGCACCGCGTTTAACTCAAGGGCAAAAAGACTCTCGGCTTGAGAAAAGAGCAGAAATTGCCGAGTCGCGCTTTTGTGAGTTTCTTGGGTCATCGAAATAGAGGTTTTTGTCATAAACTTGCTAGTTTTTTCTAGCCTGCAACCATTATCATTTCCGATAATTATGTAAAAATATGCCCCTGACTGATGCTCAAAAAAATGTTTACTGTCCGAATTTCTCCGACACCTTAATTATAAAAGACGCTGGACAATATTAAGCAGTTGTTGTGGATCAAAGGGTTTACTGACATAGGCATCCGCGCCCAGATCCAAGCCCCAAGATTTATCAATTTCTGTATTTTTTTGGGTACAAAAGACAACGGGCAAGTGTTTAGTTTTCTCGTCCTCGCGTAATTCGCGGATCACTTCATAACCATTCATACGCGGCATCACCACATCTAAGACCACAATATCAGGAATCGTCTTATGGATACACGCGATCGCGTCTTCCCCATCAGAAGCGCGGAGCACCACCATTCCCGCCTCTTCAAAAATACGGCTCATTAATTCTAATTCGCTCGGCACATCATCTACCACTAAAATTGTTGACATAGTTCATTTCCTCCTCCCTATAATTAAATCACTAATTAGTAATTTCTGCAAACAAAAGTCCGTGTATTCAACCCTAGAAGCTAAGTATAAACAACTAGAAAAACAATTATTTTGGGCCATCCTTTCTTTAATTGGTATTTTCTTAATGGGTACCCTTTGGTATTGGCGGGTAGAAAAATGGTCCCTGGTGGACTCCGCCTACATGACGGTATTTACCCTCGCGACAGTGGGCTTTGGTGAAATTCACACCCTAGGGAAGCGCGGCCGTCTATTTACGATGGCCTTGATTTTAATGGGGGTACTCACGATCGGTTTTATTGTTAACCTCTTTACAGAAGCGTTAATTCAAGGTTATTTTTTAGAAGGAGGACGAGTTAAACGACAACAACGCTTGGTAAATCATTTAGTCAGTCATTATATTTTATGTGGGTTTGGGCGCATGGGCCGTCAAACGGCCTTGGAGTTTCAGGCTGAGGGTATTTCCTTTGTCATTGTGGATTCTAGTCCCACATCCCTCCAAGCCGCCCGCCAATTGGGTTATACCGCGATCGAAGGGGATGCCACCCTCGATGAAACTCTCCTAAGAGTAGGTTTGCAACGCGCTGTCTGTATCGTCGCCGCGTTACCCTCGGACGCGGAAAATCTTTATGTAGTCCTTTCCGCGAAAACCCTTAACCCCAATTTAAGAACGATCGCGCGCGCCACTACGGAGGAAGCGGTACAAAAGTTACAACGGGCGGGAGCCGATGCCGTTGTCTCTCCTTATATTACAGGAGGACGACGGATGGCCGCCGCCGCGTTACGCCCTCAAGTGATGGATTTTGTCGATGGTATTTTGACAGGGACCGATCGCTCTTATTATATGGAAGAATTTCTGATTGATGGCGATAGTTGTCCCTATTGTGGGCAAACTTTAAGGGATGCGAAATTGCGATCGCATTCAGGCGCTCTTGTGTTAGCAATTCGCCGTCCTGATGGTACTTTATTAGTAGGGCCCACCGCGGATACATTAATTGTCGGAGGGGATATGTTATTGTGCATGGGAACCGCGGAACAATTACGATTAATGAATCAAATTCTCAGCCCCTTAAAATCTAATTTAGCGCGCCCACCCAAGCAAAGTCTTCCTGATACATAAGAAGACGAGGGTTCATCAGATTCCCGTGAATTTCCCACGGCAATTCATTCTGACTACCATAACGATATTTTTGTCAGAATTAGAATTTGTCTAAAAGTTGTTGCTTTTTGGTCAAAAATTCATATTCGGTAATAATTCCACTATCTTTAAGCTGTTTTAATTTTTCTAATTTAACCATCAATTTCGCGTCTTTTAACTCCGTAGAAGGCGTGAAAAAATCTCCCTGAAATTCTCGGAAAAAATTGAGAAATTCCGTCGCTTTTAGCTCTTCGCCAGCCATCGTAAATGCACCATGAATTTGAAATTTTGCCACCCTTTCCATATCTTCATTATCACAATAATGTATCACCAATATATTCTTGGTTTTCTGCAATTTCTCCGCAATTTCTCCGTTGGGGAAAAGTTTTCTCCCCAAGGTTACTTTAAAAAAATCTAACCGGACATTAATAATAGAAGTATAACCGATTTTCCAATTAATTTGTTCATCATAAAAAACAAACCCGGTATCTAATAAAAAACCGTGTCCCGGTTTTTCCCCGTCTTTTGGATAACCTTTTATTCCCCCTCGATAACTGGCCGATTGACTAAAAATTATTTTCTCATTATTGTTTAATAATCCTTGGGTAATGAGATTATTTTCTTGTATTTTCTCTTTAGTATCATGGGTTATTGGTGTCGATAAAATACGTTTCTCTTCTGTTGTTATGCTGATTTTTGAGTCTTTTCTATTTTGTTGTTTGTCTTTATATTCGGGACAATTACCATAAAAGAAAGCCACAATACCCCCGAAAAGTAAAGAGAATAAAAATAAAATAAATGACCTAAAAATTAGGGATAAAATTACTAACAAAAATGTCAGGAGTAATAATATTCGCGATATCTTATAATATGTACTAGACTCCGGGGGAAACCAAGAAGCTAAACGTTTTTTTAACCTCTGTATTACGTTTTCCTCCCCATTAAAATTTTCCAGGGTGGGTAGAGGACAAGAAGCAAAAGCATAATGAGAAGAATGAGACGCGATACTAGAGGTTTCTACTGAAGGTGAAACCGAAGGATTTATTAATTCTAATTCTCGATGCCAACTCGGAAAATCTACCCCCAATTTTTGACCATAAACTTTTACCAATTGAATCGTTTCTGAGTTTAAATTGATTAATTCACGGCGCAGAATTCGCAAACAACTATCTTCCTTCGGAATCCGTTCCGATTCTAACATCACTTGTAATAATCCATCTTTTATCGTCGCTGTAATAATAATTCCTTTCTTGTTAAAGGGAACAGCTAAGAGGGAAGTCAGTGCAGTAATATCCCCCTGTTGAGCGCGTTCTTTTAAACTGGAAGCATTTACCGCATTATCTCCCATGAAACCCTTTGATGGGAGTTCATATATTTTCTCATGGAGATAATTTTCCGATGGAAAATCTACTTTTTCACTCCACTCGGGTACTTTAACACCTGTTTGTCGCCCATAGACAATCAGTTGTTCAACACGGTTAATTTGTAAAATCGTTATCACATTTTGTAACCATTTCACCGAGACTTCTTGAGGAGGAACATTTGCCCCTTCCAACATGATTTGTAAACAACCATCTTCTAGTGTAACTTTCGCGATAATGCCTTTCGGTTGTAATTGACGGTTGAGCAAAAACGCGATCGCCCTCACGTTTCCTTTTTTTGCCAAATTTAGGGGGTTTTCTTGAGTCATAGCACTGTCGCATGAGTGAGAAGGCTCTCCTCATGATATTTTACCAGATTTTCTCTCCCGATGAAACTTTGACATATTTTTTAACATATCCAGTCCTTGTCAAAACCGACACAAATGACTATATAATATACTAAAATCTTAAGTATTCACGAAACCTCGGAGCGTTAGTTGAGGCAAAAATGAAAGGTATTACAGAAGGTCTAAAACCCGTGCAACTTAATTTTTTAAGACCCTTTGGTTATACCTTTGAGGTCTTTGATTTTACCTTTGTCGATTTATTCTCAGGCATTGGGGGATTTCGGCTCGCGTTAGAAGAATTAGGTGGGAAATGTCTCGGTTATTCCGAAATTAATAAAGACTCCATTAAAGTCTATGAGCAAAATTTTGTCAATCCTTCTCAGAATGATGAAATATATTTAGGAGATATAACCCAAATTGATAAATTACCCTTTAAAGTAGATATTCTTGTAGGTGGAGTACCTTGTCAACCTTGGTCCGTCGCGGGTAAACTTCAAGGATTTGAAGATCCCAGAGGCAAGCTTTGGTTCGATGTATTCCGAGTGATTAAACTCAATTCTCCCCAAGCTTTTATCTGGGAAAATGTTAAAGGTTTGGTCGATCCTATTCATCGAGATAGTTTTAATTTTATTATCAATAACCTGCAAAATTTAGGCTATTCTGTCAAAGCCAAACTTCTTAATGCCTATGATTTTGGACTCCCACAAAATCGAGAAAGAGTTTTTATTGTAGGGATTAGAAATGATTGCCCCCATCATCAAGACTTTGAATTTCCAGAACCCTTAGAACTTCAACCCAAACTTTATCAGTTTATTTCTGATGTCAAAATTAGTCCCAATTTGGCGAAAGCCAAAATTGATTCTCGCATTTTATTTGGCGAAAAAATACCGCGATCGCGCAACCGATTTCAAAAAGACGATGAATTAAACGACTTTTTTGTTTTTTGCGATACCAGAAATGGACATACCACCATTCATTCTTGGGATATTATCAAAACCACCCCCAGAGAAAAACTGATTTGCCATACCATTCTCAAGAATCGGAGAAAGAAAAAATATGGAGAGAAAGATGGAAACCCCTTACCCTTTGAAGTCTTAGCAGAATTGATTCCCCATCTCACCCCAAAAGAATTAGATAAGCTGATAGAAAAGCAAATACTTCGTGCGGTAGAAAATCAAGGTTATCAATTTGTCAACTCAAAAATGTCCAGTGGTATAAATGGTATTTATCGAGTATTTTTACCTCATTCAGATATTATCCCCACTTTGACAGCCACAGGAACTAAAGATTATATTGCTAAAATTTCACTAGAAGAATGTAAAGATCCCGAAGAATATAAAGGGAGATTTCTGAGAGAAATTTACCATAAAAAGCAATTTAAACCTCTTTCGGCTCCAGACATGGCAAACTTGCAAGGATTCCCCCATTGGTTTATGATAGCGGACAAACAAGATATAGCCAAAAAACAATTAGGTAATGCCGTGCCCGTCCCAGTAGTTTATCATGTTGCTAAATCTTTATTAACTCTCATTAAGTCGTCGGTTGGGTAGAGCGTAGGTTGGGTAGAGCGTAGCGAAACCCAACACCTGCTGGGGTTCAGTAATAGATTGGGTAGAGCGTAGGCAAACCCAACACCCGATCGCGTTGAGATTGAAACCGAATCAGGATATTATATATTCGCGCCCTTTAATCCTTAATCCCCCATCGTCAATCCCATCATGTCACCAATAATCATTCAACTCTTAATCGTCGGTTTAGTCGCGGGAATCGCGGGCGGAATGTTCGGCATAGGCGGCGGAGCCATTATGGTTCCCGCGATGGTATTATTATTAGGAATGGATCAAAAATTCGCCACCGGAACATCCGTCGCAGCCCAAATATTACCCATTGGAATTTTAGCCGCCCTTGTCTATTATAAAAACGGTAATGTTAGTATCAAAAATGCCGTAATCATCGCCCTAGGGTTACTCATTGGTAATTTATTTGGAGCCCTATTTGCCAATCAACCCTATATCAGTAGCGAAACCATGAAAAAACTTTATGGTCTTTTTCTCTTATTAATAGGTGGTCGTTATTTATTTTTTAAATAAAAATAGTGCCAGCATCTTGCTCAGGAGAGATTCCCCCAAAGTTATGCTTCACAGAGGGGACGCGATCGGGCATTAGCTTAAGCCTAATCGCATTTAAAGCAGATAAAGTAGCACAGGCATCCTGCCTGTGGAGGCCGGATGCCTGTGCTACTGGAATTAAAAATGGGTAACAGCTAAAAATCCTCAAACAGTCAGAAGACAGTCAAATTCGAAAATTGTTCTAAAATAAAAAAAAAGCTAATGGTAAAAACCGCGAATGACCTCAACGCTTCTCAAATCATCATCCATTCCGCGCCTCAATGCCCCTACCATTCATCATTTACCCAATGGTTTAACCATAGTCGCGGAACATTTACCCGTTGATGCCGTAAATCTTAGTATCTGGCTTAACGTCGGTTCATCCCTAGAATCAGACAACATCAACGGCATGGCGCACTTTTTAGAGCACATGATTTTCAAAGGGACACCTCACTTACCCAGTGGAGAATTTGAGCGTTTAGTAGAACAACGAGGGGCAGTTACCAACGCGGCCACCAGTCAAGATTACACCCATTACTACATTACCACCGCGCCCAAAGATTTTGCCCATCTCGCGCCCTTACAAGTCGATGTAGTATTAAATGCAAGCATCCCAGAAGAAGCATTTGATCGAGAAAAATTAGTGGTATTAGAAGAAATTCGACGCTCCGAAGATAACCCCCGTCGCCGCACCTATCAAAACGCGATGAATCTAGCCTTTGAAAAACTACCCTATCGCCGTCCCGTCTTAGGTCCTGCATCAGTCGTTGAAGGATTGACACCCCAACAAATGCGGGACTTTCATCGTTATCACTATCAACCTCACGCGATGACAGCCGTCGCGGTGGGCAATTTACCCCTTGAGGTTTTAATAGAGACAGTCACAGAAGCCTTTACCCTTGCCCAAGGAAGACGCAATAAAGAAAACAGAATGAGTAACTCCGTGAATTCTGTTTTTGAGAGCGCGGAGTTTCAGCTTCCTCCGTCCCCAGAAGCGGGGTTTCGCGAAATTGTCCGTACTGAATTGATTGATCCAACACTTCAACAGACAAGATTAGTAATGATGTGGCGAGTGCCAGGGTTATTGGAGTTATCGGAGACATACGCGTTGGATGTCTTGGCGAGTATATTAGGTCATGGTAGAACAACTCGTTTAGTTCAAGATTTGCGAGAAGAGCGGAGATTAGTGAATTCGATTTCTGTGAGTAATATGACTCAGCGACTTCAGGGGTTATTTTATATAACAGCCCAGTTACCCACGGAAAACGTCGCGGAAGTCGAAAACGCGATACGTCATCATATCCGCACATTACAAACCGAGTCGGTAACAGAAGCAGAAGTGGAGCGGGTTTCTACCCAAGTCGCGAATCGGTTTATCTTTGGTAACGAAACACCAAGCGATCGCGCCAACTTATATGGATATTATCAGTCAATAGTAGGAGATATTGCCCCGGCCTTGAACTATTCCGCCTGTATTCAAGGGGTAACACCGAAGCGGATTCACCAGGCAGTGCGTCAGTATCTTTCCCCTGATGCCTATGGGGTAGTAGTCCATCGGCCAGCATAATAATTATAGATAGGAAAGTGTCTTCCCCATCTACAATGATTTGAAGTTCCATTATATTGAGATAACTCTGAGCCCAAGTAATCAGGGAAAACCGACATGAAATTACAAGATTTTCTCAGCAACACCAAACTTAAATATGATGTCAAGGCGATCGCGAAGGACACAGAATTAAGTCGTCAAATTCAAGTGCGTCTCATTGACTTAGGTTTACTAGCACCACCCGCGGATGGTTTATTTGGTCCCATTTCAACGGCAGCACTCCATCGTTTTCAAACCTTATTACAATGTGGAGAACCCGGTTTTTTGGGAAGTGTCACCGCGAAAAAGTTAATTGAAACCAAAAAAACCGAGATTCCTGTTGCAGTTCCCGTTTTGAAAACCTTACAAAAAACCGTTTTCAAAGCAAAACCCCTGGCTTCTTCTCAATTAACAGATGCCGAAAAAATTCCCATTGACGCCGGAAAAGAATTTCAACTGGTAGCATGGGCCCCCATACGCGGACACCTGAGAGTTGCCCTGCGAACCAATACCTTTGCGGGTTCTGGTGTATGGTATATTTATGGTCCCCAGGCGCAAGTCACACTAGAGGGAAAACAGGTTTATCCCCAACCTAATCCGCCATCAGTAAAATTAAAGATTCCATACAAGTCTCAATTGGATAATGAATATAATCCCACAGGCTCTTGTAATGTGACTTCTATTGCCATGTGTTTGCAATTTTTGGGAGCAAAAGGGAAAAGCGCCTATCGGCAATTTCCACAATTTGAAGATGAACTTTATCAGTATGCTTTAGATCAGGGATTAAGTCGTCATAATCCTTATGATCTTGCCAAAATTGTACGCGATTATGGGTATCAGGATTATTTTACCGAAAGTGCAACCATTGAGGATGTTCAAGACTGGTTAGCGAGTGGTAATCCCGCGGTAACACATGGTTATTTTACCTCCTTTGGTCATATTATTGTCTTCGCGGGTTACAACAAAAATAATTTTATTGTCCATGATCCCTATGGGGAGTGGTATCCATCAGGATACGATACAAATGTCAGCGGTGAGTATTTAGAATATTCTTATCGTCTCATCCGTAATGTTTGTATGGCTGATGGTAATTTCTGGGTTCATTTTATCTCGAAATAATGGGGAATGGGGATTGGTGATTAGGGATTGGTGATTAGGGATTGGTGATTAGGGATTGGTGATTAGGGATTAGGGATTAGGGATTGGTGAAAACCTAAAACCTAAAACCTAAAACCTAAAACCTAAAACCTAAAACCTATCCCTAGTCCCCATTTTCATACTCAAATCTAACCAAGTCGATCGCGTGATGGGAGCACTGGTAGAAATATAATCAACACCAGTTTCAGCAACATCACGAATCGTGTCTAAGGTAATATTTCCAGAGGCTTCGATTTTGATATGAAAATTATGATGACGTATCTTTTGTACCGCGTCACGCATGGTTTCTAAGGGCATATTATCAAGCATGATAATATCAACTTGATGTTGTAAGGCTTCTTCTACTTGTTTGAGGGTTTCTGTCTCGACTTCGATACTTAAAGGATAGGGGATTTTATCTCGAATTAACCCGATCGCGTTACCGATTCCCCCCGCGATCGAGATATGATTATCTTTAATCATTGCCCCATCATCTAAACCCATACGATGATTACGAGCACCACCAATAAAAGAGGCATATTTTTCTAAAATTCTTAACCCCGGTGTGGTTTTACGAGTATCCACTAATTGAGTAGATAAATCCGCGATTTTTTCCACATATTTACGCGTAGCCGTGGCAATTCCACTCAGACGCATTGCTAAGTTTAACGCGACTCTTTCTCCCGTTAATAGTGCATCGAAATTACCGTGAATTTCGGCAATGATTTCTCCGGGTTCGCAGAAAGTACCCTCATTTACTTTTTGAGTAAAATTTATGTTATTATCTAATAAATAAAAAACTCTAGACGCGATCGGTAAACCCGCAATGACTCCCGCTTCTTTCACAATCCATTTCGCAGAAGTTTGATGATTTTCTGAGGTGAAAAGATGGGAAGTCACGCGATCGCCCCTGCCAATATCTTCTAATAACCAACTTTTGAGCATATCGTCTAAGACGAGCCAAGGTGGAAGCGAAACCGAAGAAAAATGATGACTCATTATCTATTACCTACCCTCACAATGTTCTAAATTATCACCGATTAAGTCAAGATTTACCCATTTTATGGTACTGAGCGAGACGCTCACACTACCTATCCCATCACCAAACGCGATCGGGTTATGTCTCGCGTTATGTTGCCCGCATCTTCCTTGCTGGGGCTTTTGCGTAACTCCATTACCTATTACCCATTACCCATTACCCATTATCAAAAAACTAAAGCCCTTTTCCCGTTGCATAATACCAACAACAAGAGAAAAGAGCTTTAGTTTAATATTAACCTGGCATCGAGCTATTTTCCCAGGCAGTGACCCGCCAAGTATCTTCGCCGCGTCCGCGTTTAACAGCCGAGTTCGGGATGGGATCGGAGTGGTTCCACAGAGCCATTGACACCAGGAAAGCTTTTTATACTTTCCGATTAATAATTTTAGTTCGACACTTTTTTATCAGTGCTTCACTTGAAGTGCTTAACTTAATGCTAGACCGAGTTTTGTGTGAGGTGCGTCGCATTTGTTTTTTGCACATTTACTAATGTAGCAAAGGTTTATGAGTTTGTCAACCCCTTTGGGCAAAAATTTCTAATTTTTTTTCAAACGGGGCTAGAAAGCTTAAGTAGTAAGGTTTCCGTCCTCCAAAGCCCAAAAATCGCGCTCTGATGTCCAGATAGGGGGATGCCAAGTTAGGGCATTAGCAACAGTCGGGCAGTCGTCCCAAGGAAAAGTAACGATACAAATCTTTGTAGGTACTTAACGGCTTGTCATTGGGGCCGGATTTTTCCTCTGGGAATAACAGCTTTTCGATCATCAATGTGCATTTATACTGATTTTCACACAGATATCGGCGCGATCCCTTATTAGAATATAATGATCGAGAGCGCGATCGCATCAAAACCCCACTACAACCCCTCTCCAAAAATATACCCAGTAATAGGTAGTTAAAAATCGCTGAAACTACCTTAAGACAAGAGTTTTGTTATTTTTCTGAGGGGGAAGTTCAGTTATAGTGAAATGCCACATCAAACTCCTTTGCTGGCTAAATCGAGAGCGATCGCGTTTCCTCTTCCCACTGCTGAACCTGTGACAAGGGCTTTTTTGAGCATTGTAAGAACTAGATTTAATCACCAGACATATTTTGATAGTAAGGTGGCGGGGAAAAAATCCCCCACGATACGGAAAACTGACTGCTGATTTTTCGGGAACCCTGTGCAGATGGCCGATGATCGCGATTTCAAATTAATTCAGGAAATTAATTTCCTGAAATAGATTGATATAGATGCTTTAAACCATGAAAATCTTCTCGCCCAACTAAATATTGCCAATCCGTATATGCTACTTCTAGATGTCTCATTCCAGAGCTGGGATCAAACTTCTTTCTGCCATGCAATACTCGGAAGTTTTCTACTAACAAACAATCTCCAGTTTCCAGACGAAACCAATATTGATAAGCTGGATTTTTCAGGTAGTGAAAGAAAGTATTATATGCTTCGTAAAATATCTCTACTTGGTCAAACGGGAGTTGAGAACCAAAGTTCTTGTGAGAGAAATATATTGAAGTAACTAAGCCTTCTCGATTTAGTTCAATTATAGGAGTTGTGTGAGATACATAATATTCCCATTGCGGATAAAACTGCTCAAATTTCACAGGAACTTGAGTCAAAATTTCAAAATATTTAGGGTGATGCTGTTGGAAATCTCTCGCAACTCGAAACCCATCAACCAGTACCGACTCACCCCCAGTAGCCAAATTTTCCACACAATATAGCAGTTGCACTAAAGGAGGTGTAGAGATATAGGTGATATCAGTATGAGGCAACAACTCATTACCCTCAGCAGATAGGGATAAATCTGTAGCTTTTGGATTGGCTTTGACTGTAGAGTAGGGTCCATTTTTCGCTAAATAGTATGTCGGTCCAATACTGGAGAGAAAGTTATTCAAATCTTCCAATCGAAAGTTTTTGATTACAGTAAAGCCAAAAGTCAAAAGCTGATTTGTCCAAGTTTGACGATTCTCCGACTTAGCATCGACCCATGCTGGCAGGTGTGCATCCAGCCAAGCTTTATCCCATAAAATCCTTTCCCTAGTGGGTTTAACTTCTTGGTTTCCATCATAAGCATGACTCATTAACCAATCGAGGGGAAAGATACTGCGATGGGATGGGTTTTCATCCCAATCTACGAGCAATTTTTCATCGGTTAATTCTACATTCAGAGGTTTTGGAGATGGGTTATTAGCCATATATTCTGAAATGTCATGCTTTTTCTGCCAAGAGGTAGGATAATAACATTTAGGGCAGAGACAATTATCCCGCAACCAAATATAGTGATAGCGTTTTCCATGTACTGTTAGATAGGGATAATTTGTGATGACTTTAGCCATTGTCTTTAATCTTTAATAAGTAGGAAAGTAATGGAATGGGTAGGGGCTCCGCATTCCGGTGAAAAATCTTTGGTAAAAGCCATAAATTATCTGCCCGAATGCGGAGCCCCTACTGTCTTGGCGGTTGCGATAAAAACCACAAATTCAGAAACCCATTTATTGAGCTGCTAAATGAACCTGAAAATAATTAAGCCCAAGGCTGACGGCTAAAAATTGACTCTAGCATAGGTCGAAAATCTGACAAGGGCATGGTGTCATAATTAGGGTCAAAAGAGACTTGATCCCAGCGATCGCAAAAGATTACTGTCCGCTCAAAAGCAGGATGGTCTTTAAACTGATCTCGTTCGTTTCGATCCAGACCCATAAAGTGGAAATAGTGGTAGCCCAGGAAAATCCTATGATTTTCTATCATCCAGACATTTTCTGGAGATACATA
Source organism: Cyanobacteriota bacterium (assembly GCA_041172365.1). GTDB lineage: Bacteria > Cyanobacteriota > Cyanobacteriia > Cyanobacteriales > Microcoleaceae > JBEDKD01. The sequence goes on from JBEDKD010000261.1 coordinate 20,012, forward strand.
GGGTCGTAAAATAGCTGTGGCGAATTCTCCATGATTATAGGGAGCCAGATCGTCACCAATATCGTGCAACAATGCACAGACAACTGTTTCCTCATCTGCTCCATCGCGGAAGGCTCGTGTTGCGGTTTGCAGGCAGTGTTCTAAGCGGTTTACTTGACTTCCCATAATGTGTTCCTGTAAACCTAAGAGAGTTTTACAAATCCTATCTACCAGACCATTACCAACCTCTTCAACACTTTGATTTGTTAACTCCCACTGTTCTAAAGTGAGGTTGTCTAATCTTGTATATCCAATCACAGTCATAATCTTGTTCTAATTAATAATCCCAAATTAACTCAAGTATAAATGTTTAAACTGCCGAAAATTCTCTCTTGCCGTAAAGTAATCCCAAGGGACATAAGAAACCTCTAAATGTCGCGGCCCAGAATTAGCATCGAAAGCTGTTCTGCCATGTAATACTCGGAAGTTTTGCACCATCAGACAATCTCCTGCCTGGGAACGGAAACAATATTGATAATCAGGACTTTTTAAATAACGGAAAAATGCACTGTAAGCTTCATAGAATTTTTCCATTTTGTCGAAAGGTATATCCCAGTTACAGGCATGGGAGTGACCGAAGTAAACCCCTGTAACTTGCTCTTTGGGGTCTAATTCTATGATTTGGCGACTGCGACGATGATAATATTCCCACTCGGTGTAAAACTGCTGAAACTGCGCGGGAGTTTCTACCAAAATTTGAAAGTAGTCTGGATGATGCTTTTGAAAATCTTGGGCAACCCGAAATCCATCTACCAGTATCGACTCTCCACCTGTTGCTTTGTTTTCCACAAAGTAGAGAAACTGAAGTAGGTGGGAGGCATACATATAACTTTCGTAATCAGTGTGAGGTGGTAGAGCGTAGCCCGTCTCGGATATATCATTAGCTCCAGGCTTAGATTTTACCGTGTAAAACCGTCCGCCCTCTGTATAGTGGATCGGTCCGATAGAACTGATAAAATTATCTAACTCTGCCAATGGCATATTTTTAATCACTGCAAAGCCCAAGGTGTAGAGTTGGTTAACCCAAGCTTCGCGATCGCATGAATGAAAATCATGTTTTTCTGGGGGTTGTGCTTTTATCCATGCACTATCCCACAGAATCTCTTGTTGTTTACGCAGTTCAATTTTACTATGAAAGTCACCTCTTCCGGCTGATTCGTCATAAGCATGACTCATCAACCAAGAGATGGGAAATATGCTGCGATGAGGAGGGTTTTCATCCCAGTCAATTATTAATTCCTCATTTGTTAACTCTACATTTAGAGGCTTTGGTGTTTCTGTCAGCTCCGAAATGTCATAGATTTTTTGGAAAGAAGTGGGATGGCGACATTCCTGAGTGAGACAGTTATCACGCAACCAGATATAGTGGAAGCGTTTGCCTCCAACTGTGATAGATGAATTATTTTCCATAGTTTAAGTCTTGAATTTCTTGATATAGCAGTAGTTAGTCGTCAGTAGTCAGGACAGAGGGATGCTAATTTGAAATTTCTCTTTCCGACTCCCGACTCCCGACTCCCTAGCAATATATAGGTGGGGTATTTACCCACCCATAATTTTAGACTGTGTTAGACTCTGTTATTTTCCAGGGTTGAATTTTTCTTGTTTCCCATCATTTTTTCCAGGTATTCAGATGTGTGACCTTCTGGAATGCCTGGAAAAGAGTGAAATTCAACACTTCCTTTATTTGGAGTTAGAGTTTGATACAGAAGTTCTTGACAATGATTATTGTCATCAGCCACCACTATTTTCGCCTCGTGTCCATTCTTTAAGATTTCGGCGCGATCGCATTGTTCGTTTGCCCAAATAATTAGTAGATCACCTTTCTGACATAGCAGTGCTCCCCCACCATTTGGACAAACCATGCCAGAACCAGCTTCACCTGGTAAAACATAGGTTGACCAACGGTTGCCATTATTGACATTGACGATTTCTACTTCTTCTAAAGGTAACATTCCTACCTTTTCTAGCAAGTCTGAGTCTATGGTTACACTGCCAACATAGTCACGCTTTGCCTCTGTGACCTTGACCCGATGAAGTTTCGCGTGCATCAGTTTGATTATACCCATTATTTTCCTTTTTGATTTATTTGTACAGTTAGAGTTTTTGGAAAACCAGAATATACATTGCTTCTGTCTCAAAGATATTGAACTGTTCTTGGCTAATTAAATTCCAAGACAACTCTTTGAGTACCTCGTGTAAAGACTCGGTATCATTATAATAATCAGCTCGCACTGTTAGTATGAAATATCCACCGGTTTTCAATAACCGCGATAGACTTTTCAACCCACGAGGATGAGCATGACCAAAGGTAAACACACCTACTGCCAAAATCGCATCATAGCTGGCTGCGGATGCGAAGGCTAGGGGTCCTTCGAGGTTTCCTTGGTAAACAGCAGTGTAAACCTGCTTTTTCCTGGCTGCTTCGAGCATTTCTTCCGAGAGATCAACCCCTACTATATTGGTATATCCCAATTTTGCTAGAGCCTCACCCACCATACCTGTACCCGCCCCTGCATCTAGGATAGTGACATCCTTATTTGGCAATACTTTTGCTAAGGCGTTAGCTGATTGTATTGGGGAACAACGATAGGGTTTGTCTAGTTCAGTGTCGTAGACGGCAGCCCAGGCATTATATTTCTGCTCTAAGCTATATCTATTGCTGTTTTGGTAAATCCAGGAAAGGCGATCGCTGACTTTTTCACATAAGTAAAAACTCCATCCTAATTGATTCGTTTGAATAGCCTCGCACATTTTATCATAAGCTGCACTCAGTTCCGGATATTGAGGTAAAGCCAACTGGGATAGTAATTCATAGCTCTTGTGTAGGTTTTCGCTCAAGTCTTTAGTTGCCAACACCATAAACCCTAACTGGGTGAGGAAATCTTTGTAGGAGTCTAGGCTAAATATTGGTTCAAACAGCAATCGATCATAGACGTATTTGCGGGCCATTTCGTTGATTTCCTGTGTGGGTGTCACTAGATCATCGAATATTAATGTGCCCCCTTCCTCCAGTACGCGGTGAATTTCTTGTAGGGCAAGATGGCGATCATGAACGTGGTACAATGCGGCCTGACTCCAAACATGGGTAAAGCTTCCCGTCTCATCAGGCAGGTTAGTTGCTGATGCTTTTTTAAACTCTAGCTTTAGTGATGGATGTTGTTGTGCTTTGGCTTTGGCGTTCTCAATCCGGACACTACTAATATCGACTCCCACTACTTGGCATCCTGTCTGTTGGGATAGCCAAATTGCTGTGTTGCCGTTACCACAACCCAGATCTAGCACTCGCGAATCTTTTGTTATCCCACTCTGGGAGAGCATATATTCGTTCCAGCGTTTACAAGCTGTGATAAAGTCTTCTGTTTTGGCTTCACTTAAATTTTCAAAATAGCCCCAGTGTAAACTGCCTTCTGAGTCCCAAAAACTTCTATACAGGCTATCTTCACTATCATAAAAGGCTTCTGTATCAGCCTCGGAAAATTTTTTGTGTTTCATCATAAGAAAAGGAGAAATTCTTCAAGCAAGAATTTGCTAGTTAATCTGATGGTTAATCTTGAGAGATGGAGTTAATATTGATCCGAAATTTGATCGTAAGTAGATGTAATTTTTTCTTTGAGATAATCCAGTCATAGCAAGACTTTCAAGATAATCTTTTTGAGTTTTAATTACAACCACTTATCGGGAATTAACCCTTTGAATAAATACTACATTCAACTACCTACACCAAACTCATAGTTTCTAAAACAGCTTTAATTTTAGCAACTTCATGAGTTCTGAGCAAATCGCTTTTTCCTAAGGCGGCAAACACGGCCGTTAAAACTTGAGCACTTCTCACTTCTTCTCCAAAAACTTCTAAGGCAGTGGGGATTTGATTAAAAAGTGGAAACCCTAATTTCCTCAGTCTAAAAGCACTTAAAAGACTTCTGATTTGATATCCAATTCTAGTTGACACATATTCATATTTGTAGTAGAAATTTGTGTATCCAATACCTAAAGCTGGGTCTATAAAAATTTTTCTGACTCCAAGTTTAGTTGCCTTTTCTATCTCTTTTTCAAAATAATCATAGACTAGAGCTATGGGATCTTTAGCTAAAGAGAAGTCGAAATCTCCCACATCTCTCGCGTGTTTTCCTTGAAGGTAACAGATAATAATTGCTGCATCGAAATCAGCTACAGCTCGATACATTTCTTCACTATTTTCAGTGCCAGTAAAGTTGATCACATTTGCCCCGGCTTTTAGACAAATTCTTGCTACTTCTGGGTAATAGGTTTCAACGGAAGTCAATATACCTTCTTTACTAAAAGTTTCAAGAATAGGTACCAGTTGACTTTTTTGTTGAAATTCATCAGCCCTTTGTGTGTTTTTTGTAGTAGCCTCAGTGCCAATATCTATGATATCTGCACCTTGAGCTGTGAGAACTTTACCACGACGAATTGCTTGTTCGGCATTATAACAGATAGCGTGATTCCACCAAGAATCTACGGAAAGATTGACGATTCCTAAAATGGCTGTTTGAGAATTAAAGTTAAATTTTTTATTTCCAATAGTTAATTCTTGAACTTGAGCATTGTAGTCATCCTTATATTTGTCATATATTTCGTAAATATCTGCGAGATTAAGCATTTTCCAACTCCTGTAATCCAAAATAACTAATTTTCAGTCCGGCAAAAATTACCCCACTAACTGCCATTTCTAGGGAATAGTCGTTATTAGGTATTCTCCTTGTGGGGGAGAGGTTGAGAGCGGTTGCTTTCACACACAGCTAGTCAACTAAAATCTAGGGATAAAAACCCACCACTACAACCTCCAACCTCCAGCAACTTCCAAAACTTGTCCGGTGATGTAATCGGCTTCTGGACTTATTAAAAAGCCAACTGCATTGCTGATATCTTTTAAGGTTGCGGGTCGTTTAGCTGGCAGGATAGGGATAGTTTCTTCTAAACCAACAGAATTTTCTGCCACTCCTGGAGAAACTACATTGGCGGTAATTTTGTCCTTAATTAACTCCTGAGCTAGTGACTTAGTATAGATAATAATACCAGTTTTAGCAATTCTATAGGGTGTTTGTTCCTCAGATGCCATGAGATGTTGGGCCCCTGCACAGGCAAAGTTGACAATACGTCCCCAACCTGCTGTCTTGAGGAAAGGAATTATTGTTTGAGTAACATAAAAAGTGGCATTGAGGTTTGAATCAATAATTTCGTGCCACTCCTCTACAGATATTTGGCTAGTCTGTTTTTCCAAAAAGTTACCCACGTTATTGACAACTACTGATAAGCCTCCGAGTTTCTCGGCTACAGTTTCTACTAGAGACTTCGCTTCTTCGGGTTTGGTTAGATCGGCTTGCAGGGCAATAGATTTTATTCCGTGGCGAGCGGCTTGTTGACTTGCAGCTTGGGCGGCTTCGGCACTCTTGTTGTAGTGAAATGCTACATCAAATCCTCTACTAGCTAAATCGAGAGCGATCGCCCTACCTATTCCCCCTGCTGAACCTGTTACGAGTGCTTTTTCGATCATTATTAGAACTGTTGTTTTAATTTGCAAGTATAAGCTTATATACTCCTGAACATTCTACCTCTTGTTGGAGTTGACTGATCGTTTTTCCCGAAACTGGGTCTATCCATTTTGGCGCAATTTCTGCTAGGGGGACAAGCTCAAAAGCTCTTTCTCTGATCCGAGAGTTATATAACCCTTGAAGAAACCGCTGAAGAACTATTTAAAAGCAAACTTACCATCTTTCATAACAGAAGTGTTGAACGCGGTTACAAAACTTGACCTTGACCGAGAGAGCAAGAGTGGTTCCACAGAGCCATTGACACCAGGAAAGCTTTTTATACTTTCCAATTAATAATTTTAGTTCGACACTTTTTTATCAGTGCTTAACTTTAAGTGCTGAACCTAATGCTAGACCGAGTTTTGTTTGAGGTGCGTCGCATTTGGTTTTGGCACATTGGCTAATCTAGCAAAGGTTTATGAGTTTGTCAACCCCTTTGGGCAAACAGTTCTAATTTTTTTCTTCAAAAGGGGCTAGAAAGCTTAATTACTAAGCTTTCCGTCGTCCCAAGCCCAAAAATCGCGCTCTGATGTCCAGATAGGGGGATGCCAAGTTAGGGCATTAGCAACTATCGGGCAGTCGTCACCAGCAAAAGTAATGATACAAATCTTTGTAGTTCTATGGTAGTGCTTACTCCTTTTCCTTAACCTCAGTAATGCCGATCGCGCACAGGAAGCATATTCTTTTCGGGAAGGTTTCGCCAACAGGGGCAATAAACTTAAATTTGAAGTGCGTAACTGTGACAGCAAATGTTCTGCTTGAGGGGTACGATCATTGTCAAAAAAATGACGTTTTTTCTTGATATTTTTAGGATGGGTTGGCACTTTTCAGAAGAGCTTGAGAAGCCGATTCCCCCGCGATCTTCAATCGGCGAATTAAATAAAAACTCAAAAGCCCTAAAACACTCCAGTGGAAAAGCATTGATAGAGAAATTACCATTTGTGAAGCTTTCTCGACAGCTTCCCATCCCCAAAAGATAGGAAAGGCCAAAGACAACCAAAGTCCTGGGGTTTTATCTGGACTCAGTGAGAGCATACCTAAAATTATACAGGGACCTACAATTAATCCTCCAAGAATACAAGTCGCCCAAATAGCACGTTTTGAGGATTTCATTAACAGAATTAACTGACTCAAACAGGCATAAATTAAAATCAAATTCATCGTAAAAATCCAACTGAGAAAATAGTTTTTGTATAGCAGCCAAGGTGTTAATACCAATCCCGCGATGACAAGATTAATGGCTAAAGCAATTAAAGGAGGGCTTTTTTCATTCCAGATTAAATCTAACATAAGGGAACGGAAAGATAAGCCTTGACGATGGGAGACCATTTGATGACGATAACGAGTCCAATCATACAAAGATTGTCGATCAGGAGTGAGGGCAAGGATTAAGGCTAAAAACAGTAATAAGTTGAGAAAAAACAATTGTACATAGTCCACTTCAGAAGAGTTGTGTCGAGAAAATCCTAAGAAGAGCAATTCCATAGTCCCAACGATAAGATAACTTTGACGTTTACTAAAAATCGTGCTACCCGGATTCGAAAAACGACGTTTTAATCCTTGGAAAGTCCACCAAATCACCAGGATATCAATTAATAAAGATAAAGGCGTTGCTAATCCCCAATTTTTAATGGGAAATTCAAAAAAAGACAGTTTTTGCAAATTATTAAAGCCATCCCAATGCCCATAGAGCTGATGATTCACTGCCAAAATCAAATGTTTAAAAATGAAAGTTGGGGAGACAACATTAATTACATCAAATGGAGTGGAAACGCTTCCAGTCCAAGCCAACATGAAGAATGTTGCTACAATTCCACTACCTAACCAAGGTTTAAATCCACCTAACCAACTGCCGACAAAACTCAAGATGAGTGCAAGGTTATAAATTAAGCAGCACCCCGCAATTAATACTAGGTAATAACTCAGAAGTTGAAGGAGAGAAAGATGAAGAGTAAGTCCTAGCCATAGGTGAAGAGGTAACGCGATCAGCCCCGCGAGATAGAGTACAATGGGAACCCCTAAAAGTTTACCAATTAAAATCTTGGCGGATGATTGAGGACTAAGGCGAATAAAATTGAGTGTACCCCGACTTTCTTCTTTTTCGATGTCATTGATTAGGAGATAAGTCCCACCTATTAATAAGGCAAATATGCCACAGAAACTGAGCCAAAAAAAGACATCTAAGTACCAATTCTGCCAATTAATGATAAAGTCACCAACAGGACCTCTCTGACAGGCGTAAGAACCATAATAGCTAAGATTTCCTGTGCAGTAACGACTATCTATGGTATTTTTGTATTCACCGAGAGCTGGTGCTATGGGTAGATCAGTGCGAACTTTTATCCAGATTAGGAGTTGGCTTAGTAGGGAAATAAGACTCGCGATCGCGAGATTTCTCTTATTCAATCGTCCTTTAATTTCTCGGAATAATTGAGGATTCCAATCGCCTAATTTATCTAACCACATAATATTCTCCTTAAATGAGTGATTTTTCTTGACAGAAGTCAGGGGTTAAAACCCCTGCCTGAAAGCGAAAGTCCTCTAAAGAGGACTAATTATTTCTTTAGTAAACCTAGATATCCACTGTGGGAAACGCGCAGAATTGTGTTTATCATAATGAGAGTTTTCCTGATTTTTTCTGTGAAGTTTAGTCCTCTTCAGAGGACTTTAGCTATTAGACTTTGACTTCAGTCAGAGGCGGCTAGTCTTCGCTATTGAGGGTACCAAGAGTGTTTTGGTAGTAGATTCCCCGGCTTTTTTCAGTTGACGAGTCAGTTGGAATGAAAGCACTGTCAACATTGTCCATTGACTTAAGAGCGCAAGAAATATGCTTGTGTTTGAGACTTGTTGAATGCTTATGGGGGCAACAGAAAATAACCAGAGCCAAGATTTTTCGGGATTATGTGATGCAAAAATTAGGACTAATACTGGCGGTAAACTCAGGATAATTCCGATAATTCCTGCGGCCAAAACTTGGGGTTTTTGCAGTTTTGTCAGGAGAATGATTTGCACGATCGCGCTGGCTAACAAAATCATATTTACCATCAAGACAAAACTGATCACTACCTGGATTTGACTCAGATGATATTCATATTGTGATGGATTAACATCATTAAATAACAACATCCAAGGCATCCAAATTAGGGCAGTGAGGACTAAATTCAACCCGATCGCGATCGTTGAGGGACTCTTTTCACCCCAAATTAATTCCTGCACTAAAGCTTTCTTGCTTCTTCCTACTTGATAGCGCGCCCAATCTTGTAATGTTTGACGAGTCGGTGACAAACCTCCGATTAAAACAAGAAAACAGAGAGGCACAATGAAGAATAAATCGACATAACCCACATTTGGGTTAAAAGGGGAAACAGTCGAGTTATGCCAAGCAAAACCTAATAACCCAAGATTCGTAAAAAATACCAATAAATAACTTTGTTTCTTACTCAAGAGCGTAGCATTTTGATTAAGAAAACGGCGATTTAATAATTGCCAAATCCCGTAAGTTAAGGCGCAAAAAATGGCTACAGTAAAACAGTAGGCATAGGCAAAATTATCACCAATAGGGAAGTTAAACCAGCGCAGATAGGTATTGTTGAAAGAGAAAAAAATCTTGACAAGTTGGAATAAGGGGAATAACAACAATGATGTCGAAAAAGTACCTAACCAAGGTTGTAATCCCCCTAGAAATGTATAAAGCATAGCCGCGGTGTAAAAGACACTACAAATCACCCCTACTAATACATAGAAACCCACAAGCAGCCCGAACTCGATGTTAGCCGCTATTGATGCGTACAAATGTAAGGGAATTGCCAGAAGAATTGTTAAATCAAGTAAAATAGGAACTCCCAGTAATTTCCCCAGTAAAATCTTCTCGCTGGATTGGGGACTTAGGCGAATAAAATTAAGAGTACCTCGTTTTTCCTCTTGAGCTAAATCACTCATTAGCATATAAACTCCACCTAAAATTAAGGTGAAGAATAAAATGAGACTCAAGAAGTTTGATAATTCTAACCACCACTTTTGCCAATTAATGATGGCCTGAATACACTGATATTTTTGGATGTCGTACTCAATACAGGTTGAGAAGTGATGGTATTGTGTATTATCATCTGATGGAAGTTGGATGTAGAAACACATCACATAGAGAAATTGTGTCATCAGGGAGAGAGAAGCCATGATCGCGATATTTCTACCCCTCAATCGCCCTTTAATTTCTCGAAATAATTGAGGATTCCCATCCCCTAATTTATCTAGGAAATTTACCGTCATTTTTTTCACCTACATCATTAATTACATGGGCAAAACTTAACATCAAAGCCTAGTCTCTAAGTAGGGAATTGGGGATTGGTGACTGGGGAATAAGGATTGGGAAATTCCTTCTTCCTTCTTCCTTCTTCCTTCTTCCTTCTTCCGTCATTTAAGAAGCTTGTTGGTGGCCAAGTTTGAGGAAAATGGTTTCTAAGTCTTCTTGAGTACAGTGGAATTCCGAAATGGGAAGATTGGAAGTAATGAGCGATCGTAGTAAATTTGCCGCGTCTTCTTCACTGCCAGAAAAATGAACTTTAACTTGTCGTGTATCAGGAATAACTTCCCAAGTTTCCACCCAAGAATAATGCTTTAACTCAGCCGTTAACTCGTCTATTTTTCCCAAAGTCGAGATAATAATAGATTGATGACTAAGACGTTGATAAAGCTCTTGTAAGGGCGCACTTTCCACCAAATAACCTAATTCCATAATCCCTACGGAGGTACAAAGTTCCGCTAAATCACTTAAAACATGGGAAGAAATAACTATTGTCATTCCCGCGTCCCGTAAAGCTTTAATAATTTCTCGGAATTGCATTCTCGCGATCGGATCTAACCCTGAAACGGGTTCATCTAGTAATAAAACTAACGGCTCATGGATAATTGTTCTTGCTAAACTTAACCGTTGTTTCATCCCCCGTGAAAGAGTAGAAATCTGACTATGGCGTTTATTGGTTAATTGTATTAATTCTAAAACCGCGTACAGACGTTGAGAGCGACGGGGTTCTCGTAAATTATACAATCGTGCAAAATAGTCCAAATAATCCCAAACTGTTAAATCATCATACAGTGGAAAATCATCAGGAAGAAATCCTAAATGTTCTTTTAGTTTGGAGTTAGAGCGATCGCGTAACAGACGTTCCCCATGTATGAAAATTTCTCCCGTAGTGGGTTCTTCCGCGGTTGCTAACATTCGTAATAAAGTCGTTTTACCCGCACCATTTGGTCCAATGAGTCCATAAACTTCACCCGCGTTAACCTGTAAATCAATGTCATTAACCGCGATATGGCGATCGAATTGTTTAGTCAGATTGCGAGTATCAATTGCCAATTCCTTTACCATATCTTTTGAGGTATCAGGATCACATTAATTCTATGCTACCCATTTCCTCTAGGAATGTCTCTAGGGTATGGGAAATTGTTACAATTCTTGACTGATATTAAAAAATTATTAAGTGGTGATAGGCTACGCGATCATGAAGTTGTTGCTCCACCGCCAAGGGGCCTAAATCCACAGAAGGCACACCCCATGCACTTAAACGCGATCGCGCACAATGAGGGGGGAGCGCGATCGGGTTTACTCTTCCCCGTGATGGTATAATAATCGCGTGTGATGTGAGTGAAGAATATACCGCGATCGTGAGTCCATTATTGGCAAAGCGCGGGAGTCTCCCATAAAATCAATTGATGCCAATAAAGAGAATTATTAGGCCTATTATGAGTGCTCGTTACAATTATTAAAAAAAGGAGGATTAATCGCGATCTATCATGTATTACGGTCAGGAACCCAGAAAAACAACAACCCAATACTCAAATGTAGTACCGACAAAACCCACCAATTATGTTAAAGAATGTTTTATGATTAAAGCAACACCCATTACCGCTCCCCTATCCCCTATTACCACCATGCTAAATTCCCTATTAGAGATTAAATTACCCATTCATGAAACCTTTCAAAATACGATTCAAGGTGAAGGATATTGGACTGGTATTTTAGTTGATTTCATTCGACTCGCGGGTTGTCCTGTAGGCTGTTCATGGTGTGATACAGGTTACGGCAATGGCGGCAAAAATTTACCCAATGAATTACACACGATCAGGGCATTATTAAGGGAATTAAAATCACCAAGAGTTGTGATTAGTGGGGGTGAGCCCTTTATTCATAAAAACTTACCAGACTTAGTAAAAGCATTATTAGAAGAAGGTAAAGAGGTGAGTATTGAAACCTCTGGCTCCCATTGGCAAAAAGTGTCTGATCAAGCTTGGATTACCCTTTCTCCTAAAGAACATATTAATCCAAAATATCCCGTTAAAGAAGAATTTTGGACAAGAGCGAATGAAATTAAATTAGTTATTAGTACAGGAGAAGAACTTGATTTTTATCGAGATAAATTAGCAAAAATTGGTGATATCCCAATGTATTTACAACCGGAATGGAATGTTTCTCAAGAGATAATTCCCGTGATTTTAGAATTATTAAAAAAACATCCCAGTTATCGGTTATCATTACAAACTCACAAATTTATAGGAGTACAATAAGGAAGGAAAAATCAAGTAGTGGAGGCTTAAGGGCGGCTTTATATTCCTCTGAAACCAAAACACAAATCGCGTTGATGCTCCCGTGAGTCATACATGAGATGAGATGAGATTTTAGGTGTAATCTGTACCTCACCAGTATGAGAATTGCTATAGCTCCCCTACCATTATTAGCTATATTTTTCCTTCTTCCCTCTTCCCTCTTCCTTCTTCCTTCTTCCCTCTTCCTTCTTTCTTCTTCCCTTAATCACGAGTACAACTATGCAGTGTGAACTTTGTGAACGAGAGATGGACGCGTTAACCCTTCATCATCTCATTCCCCGGCAAAACACCAAACGGAAAAATCAACACCCCAGCCCAACTATTAATATTTGTTCCCCCTGTCATCGTCAAATTCATATTCTCTTTGACAATAAAAAATTAGCCCAAGAACTGAATACGTTAGAAAAATTAAAAACCGAACCACAAATGATCAAATTTATCCAGTGGGTGAAAAAACAAAAAACAGATAAACGGATTCAAGTTCATGGTAAAAAGAATTAATGCAATAGTTCACCGAGCAACAAAAAAGGAAAAATCACCAATGGATAATAGCAAATTGGAACAAGCGAAAAATCGCTTCGGAGTCTATGATCAATTTCTTCAGATAGAAACCGATGTGAAGGCAAGCGCGGAAAAACTAGCATTTTTAGATTCAGGGATACAGGAATCACCGTATCAAAAAGAAATCACAAATTATCCGACTTATCTGCAAACTAAACCCGATGGGTTAAAAGTGGTCAGTTATAATATCAACCCAACGGGTAAAAATAACACATTTAGTGCCTACCCGAAATTAGGAGAAATTCCGAAAATTAATGATAAAGCCCTGAGTTTTATCCATAAGGATATCACAGAAGCCTGTATTTGTATCGGCACATTTGTTAATAGCAATTTACAGGTAACATGGTTAGGACGTAATGCACTCAGAGAAGGACAGTTTTGGAGTTCTACCAAAATTCTTCCGATTCTCAATGTGGTATCTCAAGTCAATGGAAAATATCCCGATTGTGATATTGAGACTTGTCTCGTTAGAGATACCGACGAAAAACAACCAGAAAATACTTTCTTTAATTTAGCCCTAGATGCGATTAGTTACGCGGATAACATCGCCACATCTAATTCCATATCCGCGATGTTTAAACGCTTCGAGACTCGTACCGGTTTAGAAAAGTGGGTGCAGCAAGTAACAGGAAATAAAGAGTTAAAATTTCAAGGAGATTATGGAGAAGATGCCTATATTACCAATCCCGAATTATGGGATCAGAAAGCCGGACAAGTTTTGTTAAACGCGGCGGCGGCAAGTCCGAAAGGTGATAATTTTGTCTCCGCGTATGATCTAACAAGGTTTATGTCTATGGTAGGATGGCATCTTTATCTTCCTCAATCTTCTCGTTTACCCGCGGCTCAGTGGAAGAGTTTAAAAAGTGTGGTGAGAGCATTGGGAAATGACTCGGCGCGTTACACCGATGTCGCGTTAGAAATGTTAGGATTAGAGGATAAAATCAGTTCTCCTGTGATTCTCTCGAAACTGGGTCACGGTTGGAGTGAAACCCGCAAAGTAGTAGAAACCATTTATACCGCGTTCCTCTGGTTCATAGATGAACGCCCCAAGGCACAAGGAAAACCCCCCAAACTGAGAACCTTCGCGATGACGTTAAAGGGTACGATATCTGCATCAGATGAGACAGAGTATGAGACAGAGGCGGTGAACCTAGACGCGAGTATCGCCGCGGAAGTGACGGAAATTCTGCGTCGCATCTTTACTGAGGAATTACCTTAGAAACTTTTGTGGGTATGGGAGAGAAACCTGGTTTGGGAAAGAAATCAGGTTTCTGTATCTTTGCCGCCAACAAAGAAGACCATTGATGGATAAAATAAGAAAATTCGAGATATTATGAGGAGTTACGCAGAAACCGGGTTTCTTATGCGAAAATCGTCATTTAAAGTAACAGATAACTGTGAGAAACCGGGTTTCTTTGGTGTTCACGCGATCGTCCTGATTATGAGTTGTTTTTAAGTATGAATTTAACGCCAGAGAGTAAAGTTCTAGTCCAAGGTATTACAGAATCACGCTCATCTACCGAAGCCGCCTTGATGATGAAAGCCTATGGTACTAATGTCGTCGCGGGGGTGAGTCCGGGGCAAGGTGGACAACTCCTCGAAGGGATTCCTGTGTTTGATTTGGTGGAGCAAGCCCAGGCGCAAGTGGGCCCGGTGGATACGACGGTGATTTTTGTCCAACCTTATTGGGTTTTGGATGCTGCCTTAGAGGCGATCGCGGCGGGGATTCGTCAAATCGTGATTATTACGGAAGGCGTGCCGCCCTTAGATATGGTGCGTTTAGTGCGTAAGGCAGAAGCGACAGAAACCTTAGTTGTCGGTCCCAATTGTCCGGGGATTATTATTCCCAATAAGTTATTATTGGGGACTCATCCCAAGGAGTTTTATACACCCGGTGCGGTGGGAATCATTAGTCGTAGTAGTACCTTAACCTATGAAGTCGCGTTAGAACTTACCAATGCGGGATTAGGACAGTCTATGGGGGTTAGTATTGGCTGTGACGCGATTTTGGGGTCATCTTTTCAACAATGGTTACAAATTTTAGATGAAGATGATAATACCGACGCGATCGTGTTAGTGGGAGAAGTTGGTCCAGGGAGTGAAGAAGCGGCCGCGTCTTATATCGCAGAAGCCATAGATAAACCGGTAATTGCTTATATTGCAGGACGTCACGCGCCCAAAGGTCAACATTTGGGTCACGCGGGAGCCTTAATTACTTCTCGTGCGGCACGAGAAGCCGCGACTCAAACATTAGGAGTGGGAGCCGACACCAAAATTGCCGCGTTTAAGGCCGCGAAAATTCCTGTCGCGGAACGGCCTTCGCAGATCCCTGAATTGGTGAAAAAAGCACTAAAAAAAAGTGAGAAATAGCTCTCATATCCAGTCCGGTTAAATACAATAACCCTAGGGGCGGGTGAGCCAATATCTTAAGTACAAGCAAAAGATCCCGTAAACCAGCCCCTCCTCAATATTATCATTAATCCCGAAAAACGAGTTTAGAATTCCTCTTCTTCTATAACAATATTTCTCCGCTCAATTTCTTCGATAAAAATTCGGAAACTGGGATTTTCTTGATAATGTGTCATTAAAACCTTATGCTTAAGATACTGTTTTGATATTTTTCGATAATAGTCAGGATTTTTAGAATTAGCATCAATAGTAAAATCATGTTTCGTCTTCAATTTGGGATTTAAGGTATTTAAACAATTTTTAAACTTAGATTTGTGCTTCTTATCTGGATAATACAGGGGCAGGAACCAACACTCGATCGAATGCACAGAGATCGCGAAGATAATCTTCTCTTCATATTTACGGTAAAAATCCTCTCCTATCACTTCTTGAAACTTATTTCTCACCTTTTTAATTAACTCTTCCGGCGGAAATTCCCCATTTTTATCTAATTTAGGAATATCATAATTTTCGGAGACATCAGTATCAATTTGAATAATAATATAATCAAAGAAGGGAAAAGCCTCTCGAAAAGACTGTGACTGACAATAGGCAAAAACTTGACTCCATCCACCATAATTTTGAGATTTATTTTCATTATCTTTATCCCTTTCTGGTTGCAGTGGAGCCACATCTATATTCGGAGTTTGAAAATACCCAGCTAAAATGTATTCAATCACAATTTGATCAGTCAGTCCTTCTGTAATTAATCCAAAATTTGTCATAGTATTCAGTATAATTAAAACTAAAATGTTATAATAGGAATAAACAGTTTTTTTTGACAATAAATAGGATTTTTTCGGGTTATATTCATTGATAACCACAGCCTTAAAAATTTTTAGGTAGTCCGCCCAGATAACCTCTGAGAAATGCTTCTGATAATTTAACAGGTTCTTTTCCGGGCAAACTTTCCGGTTTTAAAATTTGTTTTGCTTGGGTATATCCTGAGAGATTTCTATAAATTACATAGAGTTTTTGTTCCTCATCTTCTAAGTTTAAACCATCTAAAATTGCGGGATTATGAGTAGTAAAAATTACTTGTTTATCATGTTCTTGTGCTAATTGGATTAATTCTTTCATTACGCGACGACATAGACGGGGGTTCAGGGACGCGTCGATATTATCAATAGCAAAAAATTTGGGGGTATCATCACTAATAAACAAGGCAAAGTAAAATAGTAAAAATAAGAATCCTTCATTAGAACTTTTTTGATCAAAGTGTTCGACATTATCTTCTAAATATCGATCTTTTATTTTAATAAAATGCTCGGCATCAGAGGCATTTTGAGAAAATTCAAAATCTTGAAACCAATCAATTAAGCGTAACTTTTCCTTGATTTTACTTATTTTTTCGTGGTTTTTGTCTGCCTTCAAAACCTTTAAAAGTTTAAATAAACCTTCACCATGAATACCCAATGGTTGAATTTGTCCTTCTTTTTGAAAGGTTTGTAATGAATAAATTTCTGGTGAATAGATCAGAAATTCTAGTTGTAACAAATCGACGAGATTATCAATTAACTCTAATTCTGATTTTTTCAGATTCCCGATATTTCCTAGTTTATTACGAAATAGTGTCAAAATCTCTTCATGGGATCTGTTTAACTTCCTCAACGTCTCACTACTGATTTCTATTTCTATTTGATTAACCCACTTAGAATAAGGACGGTTATCATTTTGCAGAAAAAATCTTAATCCTTGTTGATTTTGTCCAAGAATAGATATTTTGATCTCTGGTAAAATGTTTTCTTGTGCAAAAGCCGAGCGCATAAATTGAGGATCGGTAACACGAATCCCCCTAGAGACTAAAAACTCATTATCAAGTTTATTCCCCGCGGCAGCAGAAGCCAGCGCGATCGCTTCTAAAATATTACTTTTTCCACAGCCATTTTCCCCTATAAAGACAGTAATTCGCCCTAAGTCTAACTTCAGCTTGTGAATAGATTTATAATTTTCGACTTTGATTGTTCTCATCATAATGCTAACTCATTGAGTGAGAGAAAATATCAGTATTGATTGGGGAAATCATTGCTTTTCTGCCCCAACTTGCGCGAAGAAAAAAGTCAGTCAGAGATATCAATTACTCCCTTGTTCAATCCGAATTTTAGCCTCTTTCTCAAACCATTTTATCACCTCCTTCACCGTTAACTCCTCAAGGGGAATCCCCGACTCCTGGGAAACTTGCTTTAAAGGCCTCAAAGAAGAAAATACTAAATTCGTAAAAAACGTCTCAAAACTCACATCGACTTCGATTTGCTTCTGAAGCAAAGCATCTTTTTTTATCCATAGTCTCACCTGTTCAAACGTCACCCATTCCACCGATAAGCCCATATCATTTGCAATTTCCTTCAGCACTCTTAAGGCATAAATCGCCAAACGAGTCGCAAATTTTTCCTTCGAGGACAGTAACGCGGCATCCACTTGGGTCGATTCTTCTATTGTTAAAAATTCGGTAAATTCTGTCATATTAATTTGTAATTTGGTAATAAGTAACAAAGGGGTAATGCCAAAAGATGCACGATCGCGCTCCCGCAGAAAGACAGGCCAGAGAAAAATTAACAAACCTCCATAACATCAACATCCAGAGCCGTAATCAAATAACCACAACGATGTTCACCATTAATAATCCAATGAGTACGCTCCACCATACAATCAGGTAAAATCAAAGCAAACATATCTAACTCATGTCCACAAACACTAGGAAAAGTCTCCGCGACATTAGAGATCGCGCAATTATGCTCCGTAAACATCCATCGTAGAACATTCCCATGAGAACCATCACTACCCTCCACAGCATACCATTCCGCCATATACCCCTCAGCACGACGCAATTCCACTAACTTTGATAACCGATCTTCTACAGAGCCAGTACCCAATAAACTATAATATTCGCGTGCTTTCCGTTCCCACTGCTTTTGTAAGATAGAACTTACCTGATCGCGTCCCACCGTTTCCGCGAGAGTATCCAACAGGGACACCGCGAACTCACCATAGCGATTGGGAAAGCGATCGCGCCCCTTAACCGTAAGTTCATAAATATGATGAGGACGGCCCATAGCCACTTGAACCGTTTTATACTGAATCAGACTCTCGGAGTCCAAATCCTTCAAATGACGACGAATCGCTTGGGGACTAATATCCAAAGCCTGCGCCAACTCCAAAGCCGTCGCCTGTCCCTCCTTAAGGAGAAATTGAAGAATATCTTGTTTTGTAGAAGCTTGCTGAATCGTCGTCATAATGAACCTC
Organism: Cyanobacteriota bacterium; assembly: GCA_041172365.1. Classification (GTDB taxonomy): domain Bacteria; phylum Cyanobacteriota; class Cyanobacteriia; order Cyanobacteriales; family Microcoleaceae; genus JBEDKD01. Next base: position 38,455 of record JBEDKD010000261.1, read on the forward strand.
GTAGGGAAAACCCCCCTCAATTGACACTTGTGTAAGTCAGAAAAACCCCACAGACAGTCATGGGTGGTTGACAAAAATATAAATTTTTGACTTTGACAATACTACTGTTGCTAATGTAGCCTAAAATATACTTAAGCAACAAACCAGTTGTTTAAATTTTCCAGAGTCACCCAGAGGCCGGACTCATCGGCAACGGTTTTACCCCGCGCCAGAAACCCGGTTTCTTCGACAATACCTTCGGCAAAAACGATAAAACGCCCAAAATCGGTAATCTGTAGGGGCGGTGCCCCCGTGCCCGCCCTAAAAAAGGCGAAGGTATTGTCAGTGAACCCATTAGGCCACATACCACCGCCAGCCATCCTTTAGAGAATCCTCTAGTCAAGAGAGAAGAGAACACGCATGAGTGCAACTGTCAAGACATTAGTCAATCAGCCCTATAAATACGGCTTTGTCACCCAAATAGAATCAGACACCATCCCGCGGGGGTTGAGTGAAGAAGTAGTACGCGTGATTTCAGCTAAGAAAAACGAACCGGAATTTATGTTACAATTCCGCCTCAAAGCCTATCGACAATGGTTGAAGATGAAAGAACCGACATGGCCTCATGTCAACTATCCCGCGATTAATTACCAAGACATCATTTATTATTCAGCACCCAAACAACAAGCCAAAAAAAGCAGCCTAGAAGAAGTCGATCCCATCTTACTAGAAACTTTTGAGAAATTGGGTATTCCCCTCACCGAACAAAAACGCCTTGCAAATGTCGCGGTTGACGCGGTATTTGACAGCGTTTCCGTTGCGACAACTTTTAGAGAAAAATTAGCAAAAGAAGGGGTTATTTTCTGCTCCATTTCCGAAGCAGTTAAAGAATATCCCGAACTGGTAGAAAAATATTTGGGAAGTGTTGTCCCCGTAGGAGACAATTATTTTGCCGCCCTCAATTCCGCGGTATTTAGCGACGGCTCCTTTGTTTATATCCCTAAAAATACCAAATGTCCGATGGAATTGTCCACCTATTTCCGTATTAATAACGGTGATTCAGGACAATTTGAACGCACCTTAATTATTGCGGAAGAAGGCAGTTTTGTGTCTTACTTAGAAGGTTGCACCGCGCCCATGTTTGACACCAATCAATTACACGCGGCCGTCGTCGAATTAGTCACATTAGATAACGCGGAAATCAAATATTCCACCGTGCAAAACTGGTACGCGGGGGATGAAAACGGCAAAGGAGGAATTTATAACTTTGTCACCAAACGGGGATTATGTAAAGGAGTCAATTCTAAGATATCTTGGACACAAGTTGAAACAGGTTCCGCGATCACTTGGAAATATCCCAGTTGTGTCTTAGTAGGCGATAATTCCGTAGGAGAATTTTACTCCGTCGCGTTGACAAATAATTATCAACAAGCCGACACGGGAACCAAAATGTTTCATATTGGCAAAAACACCAAGAGTACAATTATTTCCAAAGGCATCTCCGCGGGACATTCAAAAAATAGTTATCGTGGCCTAGTCAAAATGGGGCCGAATTCCGCGGGTTCCCGTAATTATTCTCAATGTGATTCCATGTTAGTCGGGGATAACGCGGAAGCCAATACTTTCCCCTATATTCAGGTAGAAAATAGCAGTGCCAAAGTCGAACATGAAGCTTCAACTTCTAAAATAGGAGAAGAGCAATTGTTTTATTTTGCCCAACGGGGAATCTCCGCGGAAGATGCCGTTTCTATGATGATTAGCGGTTTCTGTAAAGATGTATTCAATCAGTTACCGATGGAATTTGCCGTTGAAGCCGATCGCCTTTTAAGTTTGAAATTAGAAGGCAGTGTTGGGTAATTTAGTAGGTTGGGTTAAGCCTGAGCGAAACCCAACAAAAAAGAGTAGGGAAACGGCACTGCCGTGTCCCTACTAGGGGCCTTGGCGGAGTCTGTCACCCATAGCATTCGGGCAAAAAATCTATTGCCCAAAACCAATAATTTATAATCCGAATGCTTCGCCCTCACTAATGATATTTGCCAAACCCGGATGCCTGGGATTGCCCCCAAATAAGCCTATATCAATGGGTAAGTCGAGATGTGGTGTGAGATTTTTTATCTCAACAAAACCCACTATCAAATAGAAATCAAAAGGCGCGATCGCGTAGAGGAAATTAGGAAAAAACCACAATGATTATCGAAAACAGTCCTGTAATTTTATCAGTACGTGACTTAACGGCTGAAATTAATGATACACCCATTCTCAAAGGCTTAAACTTAGAAATTAAGGCCGGAGAAATTCACGCGATCATGGGGCCCAATGGTTCAGGAAAAAGTACCCTTTCCAAAATACTCGCGGGACATCCTGCCTATACCGTAACAGGAGGAGAAGTCACATTTTTAGGGCAAAACCTCCTCGAATTAGAACCCCAAGAGCGCTCTTTAGCGGGTGTATTTTTAGCCTTTCAATATCCTTTAGAAATTCCGGGCGTTACCAATTTAGATTTCCTCCGAGTCGCGTATAATGCTCGCCAAAAAAGTAAGGGATTAGAAGAATTAGACTCCTTTGACTTCCAAGATTTAATCGAAGAAAAGCTGGATGTTGTCAAAATGAATCCATCTTTCTTAAGTCGTAGTGTCAATGAAGGGTTTTCCGGTGGTGAGAAAAAGCGCAATGAAATTTTACAAATGGCACTTTTAGAACCGAAATTAGCCATTTTGGATGAAACCGATTCCGGGTTAGATATTGACGCGCTCAAGATTGTTGCCAATGGAGTCAATTTCTTAGCAAATGCCGATAATTGTATGCTAGTGATTACCCACTATCAACGACTTTTAGACTATATTGTGCCTGATTTTATTCACGTTATGGAAGGGGGTCAAATTCTGATGACTGGCCCCAAAGAATTAGCTTTAGAATTAGAATCACGCGGTTACGACTGGGTAAAAGACGAAGAATTAGTGGGTGTTTAATTATGATTCAAGTGTCAGAAAAGAAACAAGTAACTTATTTAGCTCAATTATTAGAGTGTGTTTCCGCGACATCTAATAGTGGTGTGGAATGGTTAAAAGATGTGCGTCAAAGTGCTAAAGCTTTGGTGCAGGAGTTAGAAATTCCTACCACTAGAGATGAAGAATGGCGTTTTACTAATTTAGCACCGCTCTTAGATGTCAAATTTCAAGTAGGCAATGCTCCTGAATTATCACCGTTTTCTGTCAATTTATTGACTTTACCAGAGGCGAATGAGAGTCGGTTGGTATTTGTAAATGGTGTTTTTTCGCCTCAGTTTTCAGCAATTAAAAATTTGCCAGAGGGCATTTTTGTTGGCAATTTATTGGGTAGTGATTCCCTGAATCAGGGGGGAATTTCCTCGGAAAAAATTAGTAAGTATTTAGCTAAACAACAGGGGGGACAAGAGGTATTTACGGCACTGAATACCGCCGCGTTAAATGATGTCGCGGTAGTTTGGGTGTCGAAAAATGTGGTGGTAGAAACGCCCATTCATCTGTTATTTATTTCTTTGGCAGGTGAGACTTCTTTAATTACTCAACCTCGTTGTTTAATAGTCGCGGAGCCTGGTAGTGCGGTGACTATTGTTGAACATTATGGCACCGCGGAGCCTGGGTGTCCAGATTCACGGAAAGCGCACGTTTATTTTAATAACGCGGTGACGGAAATTTGGGTTGAAGAAAATGCCCAAGTTAATCATACACGGGTGCAGCGTGACGCGGGGGATGCTTTCCATATTGGTAAAACCGCGGTTTCTCAATCTCGTAATAGTCGTTATACTTGTCACTCTGTTAGTTTAGGGGCAAGTTTATCTCGTCATAATTTGGATATTTTCCAAACGGGTGAGAGCACGGAAACTACTCTTAATGGTTTAACTTTAATTGGTGGGGAGCAGTTAGCCGATACTCATAGCGCGATCGCGCTGAATTATCCTCATAGTGTGACTCGTCAATTAAATAAATGTATTGTTGACGACAAGTCTCATGGGGTATTCAATGGTAAAATCTTTGTCAGAAAGGGTGCTCAATTAACGGATGCAGGGCAATTGAGTCGCAATTTATTAATGTCATCGAAGGCGCGTGTGGATACAAAACCGCAATTAGAAATTATCGCGGATAATGTCAAATGTTCACATGGTGCTACGGTGAGTCAATTGAATGAAGATGAGATGTTTTATTTGCAAAGTCGGGGGTTAGATGTAGACACAAGTCGGCATTTATTAATTGATGGTTTTGCGGGTGAAATTCTCAGTAAATTACCCTTAGACTCTTTGCGACAAATGTTAGCCCGTTGCGTGTCTTGTCGGACTTAATTGGGTATCTTGCATTCATCCTATTAGCCCGCCCGTCAGCCCGTCAGCCCGTCAGCCCGTCAGCCCGTCAGCCCACCAGGGGTTAAAACCCCTGTCTAATAGCTAAAGTCGTCTAAAGACGACTAGAAAGCTTTTTGAGAGTTTTTTTAGTCGGTTTTAACCGACTTGAGCTATCAGCGGGGAAATTGATTTCCGGGTGGGCAGATGGAAAGCTTTTTGAGAGTTTTTTTAGTCGGTTTTAACCGACTTGAGCTATCAGCCCGGAAATTGATTTCCGGGTGGGCAGATGGAAAGCTTTTTCCGAGTGGGTTTTAGTCGGTTTTAACAGACTTAATCTATGAGCCAGGAAATTCATTTCCGGGTGGGCAGATGGAAAGCTTTTTCCGAGTGGGTTTTAGTCGGTTTTAACAGACTTAATCTATGAGCCAGGAAATTCATTTCCGGGTGAGATGGAAAGACAAAAAAACTCTAATTTTGCCTTCTTCCTTCTTCCTTCTTCCTTCTTCCTTCTTCCTTCTTCCTTCTTCCCTCTTCCTTCAAACTTATGACAATTATACAAGAAAGAACTTTGGCATCTAAAGTACGCGCAGACTTTCCAATTTTACACCAAAAAGTCAATAATAAACCCCTAGTTTATTTAGATAATGCCGCGACATCTCAAAAACCGATCGCGGTAATAAATGCGCTCAAAGATTATTATGAACAATATAACTCAAACGTCCATCGGGGAGCCCATACCCTAAGCGATAAAGCCACTACCGCCTATGAAAACGCCCGCGAAAAAGTAGCTAAATTCATTAATGCAGCTTCCCATCAAGAAATTGTTTATACCCGCAATGCCAGTGAAGGAATTAACTTAGTCGCGTATTCTTGGGGATTAAATAACTTAAAGGCAGGGGATGAAATTATCCTGACAGTAATGGAGCACCATAGTAACTTAGTGCCTTGGCAAATCATCTCCCAAAAAACGGGTGCGGTGCTCAAATTTGTCGAATTAACGGAAACACAAGAATTTGATTTAGCACAATATAAAACCCTGGTTTCCGATAAAACAAAATTAGTCTCAGTCGTTCATGTTTCTAACACTTTGGGCTGTATTAACCCGGTGACAGAAATTTGTGAAATAGCCCATCGTCACGGCGCAAAAGTATTAATAGACGCGTGTCAAAGTGCCCCCCATTTAAAATTAGATGTCCAAACCATTAATTGTGATTGGTTGGTAGCATCGGGGCATAAAATGTGTGCGCCCACGGGAATCGGTTTCCTCTATGGAAAATTAGACTTATTACGAGAAATGCCTCCCTTTTTAGGAGGTGGTGAAATGATCGCGGATGTCTTTTTAGAGTCTTCCACTTATGCCGATTTACCCCATAAATTTGAAGCGGGGACTCCGGCTATTGGGGAAGCGATCGCGTTAGGAGCCGCCATTGACTACTTAACCAATATAGGCATGGATAAAATTCATGCTTATGAAGCGGAATTAACAGCCTATTTGTATGAAAGATTAGCAGAAATTCCCCAAGTCAAAACCTATGGTCCCTTACCTAATAATAAAGGTGAAGGAAGAGCTGCATTAGCATCATTTACCGCGGGAGAAGTGCATCCCCATGATTTATCTACCATATTAGATCAAGCGGGTGTCGCGATTCGTGCGGGGCATCATTGCACACAACCATTACATCGTTATATCGGAGCTCAATCAACAGCGCGCGCGAGTTTATATTTTTATAATACTCGTGAAGAAATAGACGTTTTTATTACGGCTTTGAAAGACGCGATCGACTTTTTTGGCACTATCTTTGCATAAGTGAGTGATGGTAGGGTGGGTAGTACCCGCCCTACTAACTAAATAAATAAAAAGTTAATATCTTCTCAAATCTAAGATGATTTTCTCATCTGTGTTTATCGGGTTTATCGCGGTTAAAAAAAGATCCCACTTATCTCAATAAATATGCTCAATATCGAGATGATAGTATTTATCTTCAAACCCACATTCCGCCCAAAAAAAGTAAATAACTTATTTTCGAGCATTAATGTGCATTCAGAAGAAGCTTTTATTTAGGGTAAACTATTGCACAATTCGTCACCTTATTGATTTTTCATGACTAATTCGTATTTCAGTCGTGCAAGTCACGTTGAGATAGATTCCTCTCAATTCGATGATCAGGAATAAGCCACATCATAGCAACCAGAAAATACAAGGCACAGGCTAACCAGGAATTTACAAAAGCCAGGGGAATTGCCCCAGCATAAATCCCTAATGATACCTTACCCTTAATATCTTTACCCAGCGCGATCGCCAATGTCGAATCTTTACCATGATGGGCAATAAGCGTGCGAGTCAAAATAAAATACGCGATTGCTGCCAACAATAACACCACACCATAAAGAGCCACTGGCATAGCCGCAAAGTGATTTTCACCCATCCATCCAGTAACAAAGGGGATGAGGGATAGCCAAAATAACAAATGCAAATTAGCCCAAAGAGTGCTACCATTAACACGCCGAACTGCCTGCAATAAATGATGGTGATTATTCCAATAAATACCAACATAAATAAAACTCAGTACATAGCTGAGAAATACCGGAAGCAGCGGACGTAATACAGAAAAATCATCTCCGTGCGGTACTTTTAATTCTAACACCATAATCGTGATGAGAATAGCAATAACACCATCACTAAATGCCTCTAGTCTCCCTTTTCCCATCGGTGCAAATTCTCCTGATATTGATAATAAAAAAACTTTTATGTTAACCACAAAGACACGAAGGCACAAAGGTTTAGATATTGATTGAATGGTAAATCAATCGGCTCTTGGCATCTTTTTTTCTTTGTGTCTTATAGCGCGTCTAAATAAATTGTGAAATTTTGTAGGGGCAATCCCCCTGTGGTTGCCCCGTCAGATTGGGGTAGGCACGGGGGCGCTACCCCTACCTGTTCATAACTGATTTAGGTTTGCTATAGTGTCTTTGTGTTTTAAAGAATTTTCTACTTATCTTTGCAATTTTGCCCAGACAAAACCAGCCCCTACACCTTGGACTCTTGCCATTTTAATCCAAAGGAGTGTCATGTGTTCAAGATGTAAGCTGGCGGAAAGTTTGCCCGTATCTACGGGTTCCCAACCCATCTCTACACAAAGATTTGAAATAATTTGTTTTGCTGTTGTGTCATTCCCGGCAATTAACATGGCTGGTTTGAGTTCGCCATAACCCGGATAGGTGTTATTTTCAAAGTTCTCAAATCCGTAGATGGTGAAGGCTTTTACTACTTTGGCATTTGGTACAAGGTTTTGGACAAATTCACCGCCCGATTGTTCATTGTTGAGTCCATGTGTGAGATTTTGCCCGACTGGATTGGTGCAATCAACTATGATTTTTCCCGATAAGTCTCCGGCTTCTGCTAAGGCTGTTTGATTGGCGGAAAAAGGAGTAGCCAGAAATATTACTTCGGCTGACACGATCGCGTCTGGGGGGGAGGCTACTTGCAATTTAGGATATTTGGCTAAGGCGGCTTTTACGCTCTTTGAATTAGCATCACGGGCGGCGATAGTAACGGTATGATTTAATGCGACTAAGTTTCCGGCTAAGGCGGAGCCGACTTGTCCGATGCCAATAAATGCAATATTCATTTTTTTAGTTCTCCAACGCGTCTAAGACTAATTTTGCTGTTTCTGTACCTGAGTTTTGTTGTTGTCCTGTAATCAAATTTCCATCCCGCAGGGCATGGGATGAAAAGGCGGGTTTTGTGATAAATTTAGCACCGAGTTTGTTGGCTTCATCTTCAATGCGAAATGGCATGATTTTTTGACCGACAATTTGATCGGCATAGTCTTCTTCGGAATTAGCAAAACCTGTGATTGTTTTTCCCTGAATGAGCGGGGAACCGTCACTAAGTTTGGTTTCTAAAAGTAAACAAGTGCCGTGACAAAGGGCTGCACTTGGTTTATTTGCTGTGTAGAATTCCATGAATAAATCGGCTAAGTCGCGATTTTCCCGAAATGTGAACATGGGGGATTGTCCACCACAGATAACGATCGCGTCAAAATCCGCGGCATTTATGCTGGTAATATCGGGGGTATTTTCCAGTAATTGCATAAATTCAGGTTGGTTAATGTATTCCAGTGAAAGCGTGTCATCTTTGGAATAACCGGAGGCATCGCGGGGATCGCTGAGGCTATCAAATTCTACCTTACCACCGCGAGGACTCGCGATCGTTACCGATAAACCTGCTTTGGTAAATATGTCGTAGGGGTGAATTAGTTCCGCGGCCCAAAATCCCACGGGCCATCCCAAAGTCGTTGAAATAGAGGGATTTGCCACAATCATTAAAATCTGTTTGCTCATGCTATGGCTCGTTTTTTTCTCACAATCTTGACATTTTCATCATGGATCGAGGATGATACATTTGTCTAATAGATAATTTATATGAGTAATATTCACCATATCAATCTTGCGGGGATTGATTTGAATCTGGTGGTGGTTTTTGATGCTTTGATGACTGACAGAAATGTGACGCGGGCGGGGGAACGATTGGGGTTAAGTCAACCCGCGACGAGTAATGCCCTGTCTCGGTTACGAAGTTTAACCAAGGATGAGTTATTTGTCAGAAGTGCGGCCGGATTGCAACCTACTCCTAGAGCGATCGCGTTGGCGCAACAATTACGTCCCGCGTTGCAGCATATTCAATCGGCTTTACTAGAGGAGCAAACTTTTAATCCGACTACGAGCGATCGCGTTTTTGCCATTGGGATGTCGGATTATGTAGAGTTCACTTTATTACCTAAATTAATGCCAAGAATCCACGCGATCGCGCCTCATGTAAGTCTTCAGATTAGAGGAGGTGATCGGCAAAAACTACTTTCTCTGTTGGATAATGGGGAAATTGATCTACTCTGTGGCGTATTTCCTGAGCAAATTCAATGGCATAAAGAAGAGTTACTTTTTCCTGAAAATTTTGTCTGTGTTTGTCGCGATGATCATCCTAGGATTGGAAATACCTTATCCTTGGAAGAATATCTTTCGGTTTCTCATCTATTAGTTTCTCTCAAGGAAGATCGAGTGGGGCGAGTGGATATATTGCTGGCTCAACGGAATCTTAAACGACATATTGCCCTTTCTATTCCTCATTTTTTAACTGCACCATTTATTTTAGCTCAAACGGATTTAATCGCGACTTTCGCTGAACGGATCGCGTTAGCTTTTGCCGAAAATCAAGCCCTGAAAATTCTGCCAATGCCCCTCAATATTGAAGGCTTTTCCGTATGGATGCGTTGGCACCAAAGTAGTGACAATTCTCCCGCGTGTCAATGGTTGCGATCGCAGATTATCGAAAGTAGTAAGTTATTATAGCACTTCTGGGATAGATCAGGTATTCTTTTAAACTTAAAACCCTTGACAATACTCTTTTTTTGCCTACTCCCTCTTTAGTCGAAAGGCTATATCATAAATCTTAGTGTCTTAGTGCCTTGAAAGTTTTTGTCGGTTGGGTTTGGTATATGTTAGGCTTTGTATATGTTAGGCTTTGTATCTGTTGGGTTTTGTACCTCAACCCAACCTACAATTGTTATACTCAATCTCTAGGATTTCTCCCCGAAAATAACTAAAATCTCCCGATGCAAAATTCCATGTCACCTCGCACTTTGTCGGAATGTAAATACCATTCATTTCTCGGTATTCTTCACACAATCCTGACCATTTTTCTAATCCGTTTTCATAATAACGCTCTGCTGTCAAGTGGGTTATTTGATTCTGCTCATTAAAGGACAAAATTGCGGAAACTGTGATATTATAATAACTCATTGTTACTTTCGCGGATTGAGAATCGATTCTGTCCCATTGCAAGTAATCGGACAACCAAGCCGTCGGAAACCAGATCATTTCCACTAAATAACGCAACAATTCACCCTGATCAAAATTTGCTCCACGCCCATCGACGAGAGGAATCAGGGAAAACAGTTTGACAATCATACTACCTTGTCCATCGACAAACTGATCTTTACCTACAATTGACAAGAAGGGAAAGGGTTTAATTGTGCCAAACCACAGAAATGCAGGGGGATTTATGGTATAATATTGTTCAGCAATTAAGGGCATCCAAGGTAAATTAATCTGAGGCCTCATGGAGCCTTTTTGCTTCAATTTCACGGTTTTTATCGTTTCTTTCCCAATGATATTGGTATATCGTAAATAGCGCTGAACGGGTTGTGGTAGTCCGGTTATTGATGCTTCTGTGATGATATTCGATCGCGTATCCGGGCATTTCTGGAATAATTCTCTGGCTAGGAGACTGATCGTTTTTTTCATGTTTGTTACCCCGTGATAAGCTAAGGTCTATTGACATTGTATTGTGCCATAAAAGTCGCGATCCTAGCCACTAATTTAGCGGGGCTAATCGGTTTAGCTACACACATTTGAAAACCCGCCGCGATCGCCTTTTGCTGATCCCCCTCGCTGTTATATCCAGTGAAAGCCACGGCAGGAATTTGTCCCCCGGCTTCCCCGTCAAGCGCTCTCACCTGACGAATCAGAGAATAACCATCTTCCCCAGGCATCCCAATATCCGATAGAAGCAGATCATATTGACTGGGGTTTTCAGTCAAAGCCTCGATCGCGCCCCTTGCCGAGCTCACAATTCGCACTTTAGCCCCTGCTCCCTGGAAAATCAACTTCATTAGGGCGCGGCTATCCACCTCGTCATCCACAAATAGGATCGATAAGCCTTGGAGATTATTCGGATCTCGCGCTTCACCAGTCAATGCCTCCACAGACTCTTTCCCAGAATTGGGGAGCAGTATTCGCGGTAGCTTCACCGTCGCGGTAGTTCCTTGCCCCTCACCCCCACTCTCTACTTGAATCGTGCCACCGTGAAGCGCCACAATATCACGCGCGATCGCTAAACCCAAACCCAGTCCACCAGTAGCTTTGCTGCTACTGGAATCTCCCTGACGGAAACGATCAAACACGAAGGGCAGAAAGTCCGCCCCAATACCTTTTCCCGTGTCGCCCACTCGGATCTCAACCTCATTAAGCACAGATTCCATCGTGACTTCGACACGCCCACCTGGGGGAGTAAACTTAATCGCGTTAGAAAGTAAATTGCACACAACTTGCTCTAAACGATCGCGATCGGCCATAACCATTACGGAATTCAGTTGTGAAGCCAGTTGAATATTTTTGGCATCCGCGGAGATTTGGACAAACCCAATCCCTGCATCTACTACTGATAACAGATCGATGGGCTTAGTTTTTAGAGAAAGTTTTTGATTCCTAATCCGTGAAATATCCAGCATATCCTCCACTAATTTAGCTTGCATTCTGGCACTCTTCTCGATCGCGTTGAGTGCAGTCGTAACTCTTGCTTCATCCAGATTAGTGCTACGCAGGAGTTTTGCCCAGCCCAGCATCACACTGAGGGGGTTACGAAGCTCATGGGAAAGATTCGACAAAAATTCATCTTTAGATCGGTTCGCAATTTCCGCCTCTTGACGGGCTGCTTCTAGCTTTTCAGCACTTTGTTTCAGACTATTGATATCTACCAACACCAACACCACACCATCAATCAGGTTTTCAATGGTGCGATAAGGGCGGATGCGGAGATTGTACCAATACCCCTCATGGGTTTGCACTTCCATCTCTTTGAGGCTGAGGGTGTCAATCACCTCCAAAATCAGTGCTTCTAAATCAGGAATATTAAGATTTGTTCTGATATCGCTCAAGGCACGTCCCACATCAGCCGCGATGAAATTGAAAAGTTTCTGCGCCATTGGGGTGAAACGTCGAATCCGTAAGTCATTTGTCAACATCACAATGGGGATATTAATACTAGCAAGCAGATTGATCACATCATTATTGACTTGTTGTAATTCCTGATTGCGACTGCGAAGTTCGTCGTTTGTCGTTTGGAGCTCTTCATTAGTTGATTGAATCTCCTCTTTTGCCGTTTGGAGTTCCTCATTCGTACTTTGCAATTCCTCATTGCTCGATAATATTTCCTCATTGGCAACTCGGAAGTCTTCATTGATACGTTGCTGCTCTTGGAGTACCACTTGCAAATATTCCTGAGTCGTTGCATATTGTGTTTTTAAGGTGGCAAGTTCCTGCCTGAGCAGAACATTCTCAGGAGCTATCTCTCCCGCGTCGAGACTTTCCATATTTATGGCACTGAGGGTGTTAATCGTCGGTGAAGTTTCTACAAATAGCACTAAAAAATAGCGTTCTTTTGGAGTCGCGCCCTGAAACGGAATTACCTCAATATTGATGACACTTGAGCGATCGCGATCTTTGATCTGTAAGCCTTCCTTTCTCACAGTAATATCAGTCTCTCGTGCCTGATAAATTGCCGTGCGTAGCTCAACGAGCAAGCTTTCGCGCGCGATGTTGAATAAGTTGAGACTGGCTATTCCAGGGGCAAATCTTAGATAAAGATTGATGTCTCCCCGAAATTGAAGAACCTCCATCTTGTGATTAATCACAACACCCACAGGGGCATAGTGATTTAAGATCAATTGATCCGTCTTTTTCTCTAAGTCAAAGGTATCAGTTTGATTCTCAATTATCAGCTTAGGCCTATTCATAAGTGCAATGGACTGGGAACCGCTTGTACCCAATAAAAATGTGGTACTACTAACCGTTTTATTCTTAGTATAGACTTTGTACTTTATATCTATGGGGGTGAATAAATCCGAGTGTTTACCGATGCTTTCTGAAGAGCCTAATAGCAGAAAGCCACTTGATTTAAGACTATAGTGAAAGAGGGGAATAATCCGTGTTTGCAATGTCACCCCCAGATAAATCAACACATTGCGGCAACTAATCAGATCCAAGCCCGAAAAAGCCGGATCGCAGCCCAAGTCATGTCGGGCAAACACACACATTTCGCGAACAAGCTTATTGATTTGATAGCCACCTTCGTCTAGGGGATGAAAGAATCTGCGAACGCGCTCTGGTGAGACATCCACCATCAGATTTTCCTGATAAATGCCCATTCTCGCTTTGCGGATCGCGCTCTCGCTAATATCCGTGGCAAAAATCTGGATAGGCGGATGGGTTGCTTTATCCTGCAAAAACTCCAGTAAGCAGATCGCGATAGAATAAACCTCTTCACCTGTCGCGCATCCGGCAACCCAAATCCGAATGGGCGAGTCTGGCGATTTGTTTTCGATAATGACGGGAAAAACTTTTTCTTTTAACAGTTGAAACGCTTCGGGATCACGGAAAAAGCTGGTGACATGAATCAAAATTTCTTCATAGAGTGCCTTGACTTCAGCCGGATTTTCTTGTAAATATTCGGCATAATCCCCTAACTCTTCCAGCTTGTATAACAGCATCCGTCGCTGAATGCGCCGATTGATCGTGGTGGGTTTGTAGTCACGAAAGTCAACACCTGTTGCCGATTGCAGCAATGCCAAGATGCGCCAAATGGAATCATTAGGGGGAGGGGATTCCTCAAGGGTTTCGACAGCCAAATAATTACCAAGAAAGGGATTATGGCTCAATTTTGCCAGCTCTTCGGCAATTTTTTGCGGTGGCAAAATGAAGTCGACGTTACCTGTTGCCACCGCGGTATTGGGCATACTGTCGAATTTGGCGGAGCTTTCAGTCTGAGCAAATGTCACACCCCCCGCGTCCTTAATCGCGATCAATCCTTGTGAGCCATCGCCATCGGAGCCTGATAAGACAACGCCGATTGATTTGACTCCGCGATCGGCGGCAAGGGATACAAAGAAGCTATCCGCAGGCATATATTTTCCAGAAGTCTTCTCGCGGGGTGTCAGTTGCAACAGGCCTTGAGATAGGATCATCTTGGTGTTGGGTGGAATAATATAAACCTGATTGCGTTCAACTTTCATGCCATCAGTCACCTCAGTGACGGGCATTTGAGTGGTCCGGGCGAGAATTTCGGTTAATAAACTCTTGTGATTGGGATCTAGGTGCTGAATGAGGACAAACGCCATCCCTGTATCGGTGGGTAAGTGTTTGAGTAATTCCGTAAACGCCTCTAATCCACCCGCGGACGCGGCAATGCCAACGATCGGGAATAAAGTATCTTTAGTTAAATTATCCTGTTGCGTCGTATCGGACGTTTCAGCAGGAGTTTCGGGTGTCGGAGCTTGAGAAGATTCATCAGGTGTCATAACCAGGACCAAGCCAGGGTTTTCTTATTATAACAGGTCATCTCGCGTTTGAGTGGATATCGTTTTCTGGGCTGTGGCGCGATCATTGTCTGGGCTGTGGCGCGATCGTTGTCTGGGCTGGTGCGCGATCGTTATCTGGACTGGTGCGCGATCGTTGTCTGGACTGGTGCGCGATCGTTGTCTGGACTGGTGCGCGAGCGTTATCTGGACTGGTGCGTGATCGTTATCTGGGCTGGTGCGCGATCGTTATCTGGACTGGTGCGCGATCGTTATCTGGACTGGTGCGCGATCGTGGACATATGGGGAAAGAAAGTAGTAGAATAATGGAGAAAATAGTTACTACATGATATAATGTCATAACTGTAAATACTGCAAGTCCGTACTTACAAAACCATGAAAACATCAACTCAGATCAACGATATTTTGCAAGCTATATCTGATCTTACTTTAGAGGATCAGTCTTTGATCGCGGAACTTCTTACCAAAAGGACGATCGAATTGAGAAGAAATCAAATTGCTTCAAGAGCTAAAGAAGCTGAGGAGAATTACAGATTGGGTAATGTTCAGTCGGGGACTGTTGAAGATTTGATGATCTGTTCACGCGATGATTGATCTAATTTGGGATGAGCCATTCCTACGAATATTGAAAAAGTGGCGAAAAAAGCATCCTGAACTCGTTGAAAGATTTCAGCAAAAAATTTCTGTCTTTACCAACGAGCCATTTCACCCATCTTTGAAAACACATAGTTTAAGCGGAAAATTTGAAGGTTACTGGGCATTGAGTATCACCTATGAGCATCGGCTTGTCTTCAAATTTATCTCTGAGAGCCAAGTGCTACTAATTGATATTGGGACTCACGAAGAGGTTTACTAGCAGTTATTAACCTCTACGATCGTCCTATTTCATCAAATGAGTATCAAGGACAATTACTTCGGGAGCATCTCAAAGGAGCAAAAAAAACTGTAGTGGGTTGGCGTAGCCTGTGCGGAGCATCAGAGCGTCTCGCTCCCTAGGAATCTAATAGGGAGCGAGACGCTCCCACTGCCAATTTACGTTTAGGAGATGCTCCCATTACTTCAGGCATTCCCACTCTTCCTCATTAACAATAGGACTAATAATATCCCCCAGGGTTTTGCCCTTACCAGCAATAGAGATAGGGGGAGTGCGCCGTTTTGTCGAGGGGAATGTTTCTTCTAAGATGGTGACAATTACACGAGCTGCATTAACTTGGGGCTTTTCTGATACCCATGTTATTTGATCATTCTCATAAATTGCTTCATAACTTTTTAGCATGGCAATCTGTTTTTAACTCATTTTGCGCGTTATAGATTAAATTATAAACGCGATTAGATGTTTAAAGTCAATTCCCGATGACCTTTTTCTGTTGTGATCGCGCTCAATCGTTGATTTCACTGGGGTGAGTTGAGCAATAATAACGCGATCGCGCTCAATCGTTGATTTCACTGGGGTGAGTTGAGCAATAATAACGCGATCGTGCTAAAAAAACGAGTAATTCCCTTGATATTCTTACCTTTTTATGTGAAAATAGTAATGCTGTTATCCGCTTTACCACACAAGAGAATCTCCCAACTCAGGGGGCAAGGATACCATCATCAATGATTCGACATTTAACCCGCCAAAGGTTATAATCTAAATTATCCTATCTCCGTACTTATACTCAGTTAATATCGTTTTTTGATTTTGGGGATTAAGATGCACTTAGAAACGATAAACCGTGATGATCAATTACAACAGGAAGCCAGTCAAGAAAACACATCAGGCGATCGCCTAGAGGAAATCGCCAATATCAGTGTAGAATTAGCCAGACTGGTAGCAAATAATCTCGCAACACCCCCTCAATTACTAACAAAACTAAGTAGGAGTCAAGACTTTTTGACTCGTCGAAATGTTGCCACGAATCCCAATACTCCCAGTGAAATTTTAATCGAGTTAGCCAATGAATTTCCTGATGAGTTTTTCAGTAATCCGGTTTTGAATTTAATCACACTAGAATCTCCCAGATTTTTTGAGCTAATTCCGATTAATACTTTGATTCGTCTGAGCCAATCAGAAGCCGCGTCTGACTATTTTCTCAGAGCCGTAGAAAATTTGATGTTAAAATCTTCTAAAAAACCAATAATTAATTACCCCAGACATCGTCAACAAGAACAAGATGAACACGATGATGCCGTCTTTGAATTATCATTAATAATGATTAACAATCCCAGGAGTTCTTTTGATTTTATCAAAAAAATGCTCAGTCATTCTGATCCTTTTATTCAGGAAAATGTGCAACTTCATATCGCCAACAGTGGAGAAATTACAGGCGATTGGAAGGAAAAAGCGCAGAAATTAATCCCCCACACTG
>JBEDKD010000262.1:0-10506 GCA_041172365.1 Cyanobacteriota bacterium
GTAATAGCTCAAACCCTTGATTTCATTCTGCCATACCATATCTGATTTAATTTGTCAATAATAAATTTTATGAAGATTTGGTGAAAATTTGAGAAAATGCGATGGCAAACAATAAGAGCGCGTTCATAATAGAAGAAGGGAAAAGGAATCAAAAGACCGCGGTCATTTTCCTACCCAAAAAGTCAGAAGAAACTAACAGTCAATAGACATCACCAAGAACTATTGTAGGGTAGGCTAATCCTGCTTTTGACCTTATTTTTAGGAGATGTCTATTGCAGCACTGGAGAAAGGAAAAAGGGGAAAGTGATGACTCTAACCAATGGGAATAAATATCTCCTAGAACCCAAATACTGGTTACTGGGAATCGCGGCGGGGTTAATCGCGATTCATATTACCCAAGTATCGCGATCGGGCGAGAGCGACTTCTCAGGGACCACGTTTTTGGTATGGGGAATCGTCATTTATTTATTGTGGGAAAAAAAAGATCAAATCCCCCTAGAAAGCGATCGCGTTTCTATGGGGATAGGAGTGATACTAATGGCATTAATCCTGAGCAAAATTTCCACGGTAGTCGGTTACGACTATTTTCTGCGAATTTTTCCCTTACTCGCGACATTAAGTCTGGGCTTAATGGCATCAGGATATAAGGGATTAAAAACCTATTTGTCAGAATGGATAATATTTATCTGGCTTGCCATTCCCCCAGGAGCTATTTTAAGAATCATCAACCTATCTTTATTAACAGCCAAAACCGCGGAGTTAATCTTGCATTACACAGGTTATGACATCACTCGTCAGGGGCTTTTTTTGAGACTACCCACAGGGAGTGTCGAAGTTTATTATGGTTGTTCAGGAGCCAATGTTATTCACCAACTTCTGGGACTATCTTTGATTTTTCTCCTGATGTTTCCCACTAACTTAACTCAAAAAATCATCCTACCCTTAAGCGCGATCGTCATCGCGTTTTTCGTCAATGCAGTAAGAGTAGCTCTCATGGCAGTTTTAGTCTCCTACTCCACCAAAGAAGCTTTTGAATATTGGCACAAAGGGGATGGCTCACTAATATTTTCCCTGATCGCGGTAGGCCTATTTGGAATCTTTTGTTGGCTTACCGTCTTGCGAACACCACCCCCAGATAACAATACACAAAACTGTTAATAATGATGAGCAAAGATTGGAAACTCCTACGAATTTCCCTATTGGCAATTACTTTCAGTGGAGTCGCCTTGGTTTTGGGGAAAATCCTCATCTATCCTACTAAATATCCACCGATCAAACCCTTTGATTTCCCTGCCAATATCCCCTTAGAAGGTTGGCAAATGTTAGGGAAAGAACCTATTAGCATTAAACCGGGTTCTAACATTCAGTCCACCAGCCGTTATCGCTATCAAAAAGAGAAAATATCTCTTGATATAGATATGCGCTATTTGGTTAATACTGATGGTTCAATTGATAAATTAACAGAAGAACACACATTTGCTCAGGCATTTCCTGTTAGACTATCATTGGTCAATATTCCGGGTATAGGTTGGCATGGTTTATTTGTCACTAAAGAGCGAGCTTATCTGAGTACCTGTATTAATCCGCGTGGTAATACCACAGTCACAGATGATCAATTCCGAAATAATCACAATACTTATGATATTCGGTTAGATCGTATTGTAATATGGTTAAGGGGACGTGGAGAATTACGCGATAAACGTTGTCTCTGGACTCAGATGTCAATTCCCCTGAATCAGACAAGTCAAAACAATGCTTACAATTTACTAGAATCTGCCTGGACTTCCTGGTATAAACAGTGGGAAAATAAATTTCCTAATCCTTAAGAAATTCTAGTGACTGTTTTTCTGAGACTACAAAAGGTAAAATTTTTATGGGCGAACTTAGTGTATCTATTTTTCGATTGCGATGGGTTGGTTATGCTTTATTTGTCTTATCACTTTTAGACTCCATTGCGGTTTTAATCCCCCCAAATTTGATGAATCCCGCGTGGGAATTACAAACTATTGGGGCTTTAGTAGAACGAGTTCCGGTTCCTTTATTGGGACTTGCTCTTATTTTTATGGGCGAAGATGAAGAGCGAGGGAATCTCGAAGGAATTCTCCTCAAAGTGTTATCCTGGGTTTGTCTTCTGAGTGCGGTGATTTTTCTGTTAATGCTTCCTTTAGGCATTTTTAATACTGTCAAACTCAATTCTCAGGCTAATACACAAATTGCGGCTCAATCTCAGCAACAATTATCTCAACTTCAACAAGTAGAAGAGCGGTTGCAAAAAGGCTCCGCTCAGGATTTAAAAAATTTGGCGGATGAATTAAAGCGGATGGGTTTAGAAGTGAAAACTCAAAATCCTGAAGAGTTGAAAAATCAAATTCTTGCCCGGATTACTCCCGCCAAAGAGCAATTAAAACAACAAACGAATGCTGTCAAGCAAAATCAGGGAATCGCCCTGATCAAAACTTCTGTAAAATGGATGATTGGGGCGGTGATTTCCGCGATCCTTTTCTTTACGATGTGGAAAGGCACTGACTGGGCTCGTTAATTTTTTTTGCCCTCGCGAATAAGAAACCGGGTTTTTGACATTTGTCTCTTTACTAAAAGCATAATTTTTTAGTAAACAAACCCGGTTTTTGCCCAAAGTTTATCCGAGAATTAATCTCCTAAATAAATGCCTAAACCGCGTGCTGTTTTGACCAAAGTGCCATTGGGATCAACGGTTTGATATTGTGAGATCGCGTCCTGAATCGGAACACTAACCACTGCACGTTTTTGCCATGTTACCATCTGATCGAATTTACCTTCGGCGATTAAATCAACAGCCGCGACACCAAAGGCAGAAGCCACTAATCTTTCTAAAGGCGAGGGCGTTCCCCCCCGTTGAACATGACCTAATACACTAACTCTTGTTTCCGCTCCTGTCAAGTTAGAAATTTGTGCCGCTAAATAGTCACCAATTCCCCCTAAACGAGATTCTCCTAAGGATTTCATTTGGCTAATTGTTTCCCCATCTTCCGTGCGTACTGCTTCCGCGACTACAATTAAACAGTAATTTTTTCCCTGCTCCTGACGAGCTTTAATGGTATTACAAATTCTCTCCAGTTTATAAGGGATTTCGGGTATTAAAATCACATCGGCTCCACCCGCGATGCCCGTGCTAATGGCAATATGTCCCGCGTCTCGTCCCATTACTTCTAAAATAATGACGCGACTGTGACTTGCCGCGGTAAAATGTAAGCGATCGAGGGCTTCTGTGGCAATATTAACCGCGGTATCAAAACCAATGGATCTTTCTGTAATTCCTACGTCATTATCAATGGTTTTGGGAATAGCAACAAAGTTCAAATTTCCTTGGGTTGCTAACCGTCGTAAAATCGCTAAACTGCCATCACCACCTATCCCAATTAAGGCATCTAATCCTAATAAATGATATCCTTCTATAATATCCTCAGCACGATCGCGTACTGTTCCATCTCCCATCGGAAAGGCAAAGGGATCGCCTTTATTTGTTGTACCTAATAAGGTTCCTCCCAGAGTTAACCAGGGGTTAACAGTTTCTATATCCAAAACCATCGCTTCGGGGGGACGACTCATTAAACCATTAGTCGCTTGACGAATACCCAAAACTTCCCAGTGATATGTTCCTATTGCGCGATGCACAACAGCACGAATTACCGCGTTTAAACCGGCACAGTCTCCGCCACTGGTAAGAATACCAATGCGTTTATGTTCTCCCATAATGCCTCTCTTTTTTTCCACTAATACCATTTCTCTTTGGGATTTATACCGATAAAATTGCTTTACCTTGCTTCTGCAAAGCTGTAACTATTACTACAATACAGATGCCAAATCCCCAAGAGGTATAACACGGTTTTATTAGCTTTGGTATTGTCCCTGATCTTCTGCTTTTTTACAATTATTTTAACAACTTCTTAAGATTTTTGGCTCAGAAAATAATTATTTTGTCAATATCTGTATCAAATCTTTCATAATACTGACACTCTTAAACTAGAGAAAATCCCTGCGATCGCGCTCGGCTCTGATCCTTTTTGCTTAAGAAACCGACTCGGCCTATAAGTCATCCTTGAGTCACGCGATCAGAAGGTTTCCGGTATCCGTATTTATCACTAATAACTGAGGTTAAGGATTGCTATAGCATTTTTAAATCAGATATAAATGTGGTACGGGCCTTAGCCCGTCACAGGCCCTAGGCCTGTGCCACAAGTTTTACTGCTGAAAAGTCAACACTATATATTTACCAAAAGTATGATAAAATTATCGGGTGAAATTTTCAGTCAATAGTCTTCAAATGATTTACGATTATATTATTATTGGTGCGGGTTCCGCGGGTTGTGTTTTAGCAAATCGTTTAACCGAAAATCCCCAAACTCGTGTTCTTCTTTTGGAAGCTGGCCGACGCGATCGCTCTCCTTTAATTCACATTCCCGCGACTTTCTCTAAATTATTCAAAACTCAATATGACTGGAATTATTATACAGAAAACCAAAGTCAAATGGCCAATCGTCAAATGTATTGGCCTAGAGGTAAAGTCTTAGGGGGTTGTAGTTCCATCAACGCGATGATTTATATTAGAGGGCATCGTCAAGATTATGATCACTGGGAAACTTTAGGAAATAAAGGATGGGGTTATAATGATATTTTACCCTATTTCAAAAAAGCCGAAAATCAAGAATATTTTGAGTCGGAATATCATGGAAAAAATGGCTTATTAAATGTCTGCACTTTACCGGAAATTAACCCCTTAACTCATGCCTTTATCCAAGGAGCTCAAGAAAGGGGTATTGCATATCAAGAAGATTTTAATATTCCTGAGCCCGAAGGGGTAGGAGTTTATCAAACTACCATCAAAAATGGTCAACGTCAAAGTACAGCCATTGCTTATTTAAAACCTTGTCTCAATCGTTCTAATTTAACGATTCTTACGGAAACACAAGTTACCCAGATTCTTTTAGAAGGAAAATGCGCGATCGGTGTAGAATATCTCGATAAACAACAGAGAATCTCTCAAGCCAAAACATCGGGAGAAGTAATACTCTGTGGGGGAGCCGTTAATTCTCCCCAAATTTTAATGTTATCAGGGATTGGTGATGCCGAACATCTCAAGTCCCTAGGAATTCCTGTTAATATGGATTTACCCGGAGTCGGACAAAATTTACAAGATCATTTAGTATCAGGTGTTTTTTATGATTGTCGGCAACGGGTGAGTTTAGAAAGTGCTAATACGGTCAAAAATTGGATCAACTATTTATTATTCAAAAAAGGACTTTTATGTTCTAATGTGGGAGAAGCGGGAGCTTTTATTAAAACCAAACCTCATTTCCAACAACCAGATTTACAATTTTTATTCGCGCCGGTTTATTTTGTTAATCATGGTTTCACAAAACGCAACGGTTATTCTTTTTGTTTAGGTGTCACCCTGTTACGTCCTCAAAGTCGGGGTTATATTAAATTACGATCGCGTTCCCCCGTGGAGCATCCCATTATTCAACCTAACTATTTAACCAGTGAAAGTGACTTACAAACATTAATCGAAGGGGTAAAACTGGCGCGTGAAATTGTGCAAACATCCCCTTTCGACACCTATCGAGGCGAAGAACTTTTACCCGGAATTACAGAAAAAAACGATGAGGAAATCGCGACATATATTCGTGGCACCGCAGAAACCCTATATCACCCTGTTGGTACTTGCAAAATGGGACAAGATTCTACCTCCGTCGTCAATTCACAATTACAAGTTTATGGCATCCAAGGCTTACGCGTCGTCGATGGTTCCATTTTTCCTACCTTGATCAGTGGAAATACGAATGCGCCCATCATCGCGATCGCCGAAAAAGCCGCGGATCTGATCCGTCAGACTCACACAGGATAACGAAAAAACAAGGGTTTGAGATGATTTCCCGCTTCTGTGTCGCCTCAAATCACGGAATTTCCTCCTCCAGAAAGATTAAGTTTTGTAACATTTACAGCTCCGAGTATAATATCCGTAATTATATTTAAGAGATCCTAGTAATCAATATTACTTAATATAGCTTAACAAAACTTCGTTAAAAGATCGATAAATAGAGGATGATTAGAGCTAAAAGTCTTATGGGATATAATATTTAGGCATTGTGAAGAAATAAGAATAAAAATTTCTTGAGAGAAAATTCACACAATCTTTAAAAGAAAACGTCAAAAAAACTGTATATCTTCACAGAATCTTTAAAAATTTTCCTGTGGGAGCAGTTAGTATTATTACTGAGACCAGAGATAAATTTATCACTTGCCGTCTCCGTCAAAACACTTAATACTACAAGTATTTGGGGAGAGTCTTATGGATATCAAACACGGTATAGCCATTAAAGGGTTCCTTTGGACAACACCTGTGGTGACAGGTTTGTGTGTCGCGATCTCCGCTTCTAGCAGTTATGCTGCCACATTTGCCTTGTCAGAAGCGCAAGTAAAGATTGATCCTATTAGCCATTCAGCCTTTGTCTGGGAAACTGCAACAGAAGCGAATACCTTTGCCGCGGCTTCACCACAAAGTCACGTTGCCGCGATCGCGTCAGCAACCGCTCAAGGGATGAATATTAACCTAGGGGGGGCTGCATTCAATCAAACACAGAGTATCGCGAGTGGTGAAGGATATAACTATTTGGGAGTAGCCCATAGTACCGCGGCAATTATCGGTACATTTTCTGTGGGAAAAAATGAAACCTTCGCGTTTAATTTTCGTGCCAACTTGGATCTATTCACATCCATTGATGATCCATCAAAAGAAGATGCCTATGCCCAAGGGAAAATCAATTTTAAAATCATTAATACCTCTACGGGCTTGCTCTTAGATTCTTTTAGTCTTTTCGGAAATTTAGGAACCCAAGGGGTAGGAAGCTATGGGTTTAATACCTTCGGTTCTAGCTTTTCAGGGCAGATGGGAGTGTCACAAAATCTCGGAGGCAATCAACAAAATATCGGAGTAGGAATCGATGGTTTTTATGCCCGGATTTTTGATGATAATACCTCTATTGCCCTGATAGAAGATAAGGACAATCTTGCTTCAGTTCCCGAACCCTCAACGGTATTAGGAAGTGCTCTCTTTATGGGATTACTCAATCTCCTTCGCCAAAGGAAGCGTCAATTCTTAACAAGTAACGCTCACCACTGATATCTGAGAAGGCAGAGTTTTGTGAGCGCAAAGGCATTTTTTCTCTGGTTTTGCCGATTATTTTCAGCTTGTTATTTACCGATAAGCCGAAGTGATTAGGCCCTTAATCCTGTTCCAATCACCCCCTATGGGCATACTACTTTTCTTTTCCCAGCCCAAATCTTAAATATATCTTAAAAGATATATGATGATGGATAAGGGATAATATAATTAATTTAGAAAAAATTTTGGTGGCAATACTGTCGGGCAAAAAAAAGGCTGGCATCTTGATTGGGCAAACAAGTCTCAAACTTGTCCTAATTCATGGATGACGATTAAAATCTAATAGGGTGTCGTTATGAAGGGAAATTCGGATCTGAAAAAGAACGGGTTCCCTGTAGGGGAATCTTTGTCAATTTTACCCGCCCTTCTGAAATTCTTAACACCGCTTTCCAACAGCACAAGCCTCGCGTCTGAGTTAAGTGCGGTTTTTGAAGGGGTAGAGTTTCAGTTAGGAGATGAGTTAATGAAATGGACTCGCGATGAGTCTTCCGTTTCTCCATGTGAGAATAATCAACTCTATTTAGTATGCCAAGGTAGAGTACGGATTTTAGCTTTAGACGGGCAAAATAAACAAGAAGTCTCCATTATTGTCCTCGAAGTGGGAGATATTTTTGGAGCGGATCAATGGATAGGAGAAGGTGGATTAGGTTATCGCGCGATCGCGGCTAGTAATGGTCAAGTGGCGGGCATTTCCTATACCAAACTCGGAACATTTTTCCCAAAATTCCCCCAATTAGAAGAACACTTACAGCAACAAATCCAAGAGCATCAACGCCTAATTTTCTTTAAAACCATCACAGAATTAAACAGCCTTTCGGTAGGCCAACAACAAATTCTCTGGCCTTACCTGTTACCGACAGTTAAAGAAATCAAAATATCTGCGCTTACCCCATTAAAACATGATGAGGGAGACAAGAAAAAGAAAACAGAAACCAAGAATATTTTATTGTCTTCCGAGCATCGTTATTGGTTGCGTCAGGGAACGATTCAAGGGGAGAATGCACCAAAAATAGGAGAAAGTTGGGGATATCCTGATATCATTTCCTCCGACTGGATCGCGGAAACGGATTTATTGGTATATAGCCTAAGTGCCGCGGAATGGGAAAGCGCGATCGCGCTGATGGAAACCGTCGATCCTCACCCAGGGGTTACGCGCAAACGAGTTCCCGTGGAGAGTCCCCAATTAACCCTGGTGCAGTCATCTCCGAAAAAGCCTAGTAGCGAGAAAAATACTGGAGATAATAATAAACAAACCAACAATGAGCTTATTTTTGCCAAACCAAAACGGCGAGGAAATTGGTGGACAAGTTATCCCTTTATTCAACAGCAAAGTACCCAAGACTGCGGTGCCACTTGTTTAGCAATGATTAGTCAATATTGGGGTAAAAAATATAGCCTCAATTATCTACGAAATCTCGCGGCTGTAGGGCAAACCGGGGCGAGTCTGAAAAATCTCGCGAAAGCCGCGGAGGGTTTAGGATTTCAAGCTCGTCCCGTGAGAGCATCCCTGACACCACTTCGGAATCAAAATCCTTGGATCGCGCACTGGCAAGGTAATCATTATGTAGTCGTTTATCGGAGTCAACGCGATCGTCTTTTAGTAGCCGATCCCGCCTTGGGAAAACGGTGGATTAGTACCGAAACATTTACCAGTAATTGGACTGGTTATGCTCTGCTCCTAGAGCCTACACCCGACTTTTACACCAATAAAGATCAACCCAAGAATAAGGGTATTAACACCCAAAACTTTCTCGGTATTCTCTGGCCCTATCGGGGCATGATCGGGCAAATTATCCTCGCGTCATTTTTGATTCAGATATTTGGCCTAATTACTCCCCTTTTTACCCAAGTTATTCTCGATCGCGTTGTCGTCAATAAAAGTCTCGCCACCCTTAACGTCTTCTCCATTGGACTGGTTTTATTTGGTATGGGGCGTATCGTATTAACCGCGACTCGTCAATACCTACTGGATTATTTTTCTAACCGACTTGATCTAATTCTGATGAGTGGGTTTATTAATCATGCCCTTCGTTTACCCCTCAAATTCTTTGAATCTCGTCATGTAGGCGACATCATTACACGAGTACAGGAAAACCAAAAAATTCAGAATTTCCTCACACGCCAAGCTGTCACTATTTGGCTAGATGCCTTGATGGGCATTGTCTATGTCGGTTTAATGGTTTATTACAACTGGCGACTCACCCTTTTGGTATTAGCCCTTTTACCACCTATTATCATTTTGACAGTAGTCGCGAGTCCTTTCTTACGTCAAGTATCACGGGAAATTTTTCATGACGCGGCCCAGCAAAATTCTTCCTTAGTAGAGATGATTACTGGTATCACGACAGTTAAAGCCACCGCGAGGGAAGACGAAATGCGCTGGCGTTGGGAAGATCAATTAACCAGTTTAATGAATGCTCGTTTTCGGGGTCAGAAATTAGGCAATTCTTTGCAGATTATTGGCGGAAGTATTCAAACATTGGGCAATACGGCTTTACTTTGGTATGGAGCTTCCCTCGTCATTCAAGATCAACTTACTATCGGACAGTTTGTCGCCTTTAATATGATGATCGGGAATGTAATTAGTCCGGTGTTATCTGTTGTAAATTTATGGGATGAATTTCAAGAAATTCTGGTTTCTGTAGAACGCTTAGATGATGTTTTTTCGGTAATTCCAGAGGAAAATCCTCAGCAACCGATGTTAATTTTACCTCGGATTAAGGGTTCTGTCGGATTTGAAAATGTTTCTTTCCGTTATTCCCAAGATGATGAACGTAACACCTTACAAAATCTTTCTTTTGAAGTAGAACCAGGTCAAACAGTAGCCGTTGTCGGTCGTAGTGGTTCTGGGAAAACAACTTTAGTTAAACTCTTACAGGGTTTTTATCATCCTGAAAAGGGACGAGTGACAATTGATGGGCACGATGTCCGTCATATTTCTCCCCATTCTTTGCGGAGTCAATTAGGGGTTGTTCCTCAAGAGTGTTTCTTATTTTCCGGCACGATTTTACAGAATATTTCTCTTTATCAAGAGGGAGAATTTGATCCCGCGTTCATGTTAGAAGAAGCCATTGAGGTGTGTCAATTAGCAGAAGCCCACGCGTTTATTCAAGATATGCCTTTAGGCTATCAAACCCCTGTGGGAGAGCGGGGATCTAGTTTATCCGGGGGGCAACGTCAACGCATCGCGATCGCGCGCGCTTTGTTAGGAGATCCTCGGATTTTGCTTTTAGATGAAGCCACCTCTTCTTTAGATACCGAATCCGAGCGTAGATTTCAACAAAATTTAGCCCGAATTAGTCGCG
>JBEDKD010000263.1:0-13887 GCA_041172365.1 Cyanobacteriota bacterium
GTCGATATTTTCCCTTGGGTGCAGCACCGTAAGAATCATTGCCGTCATAATTTACTAAGTCGGGTGTTATTGTTTCTCCGAAGTAAAAAGGCGTTGTTGTACCTGCTCTACAGGCATATTCCCATTCCGCTTCACTCGGTAGCCGATAGTTTTTCCGGTTTTTTTGAGTAAGCTTTTCACAAAAATTTACTGAGTCATACCAGGATACGGTTTTGACTGGACGTTTTGCCCCTTTGAAGTCAGAGGGGTTAGCTCCCATGATGGCTTGATATTGTTCTTGAGTTACGGGATATTTTGCCATGAAAAATGGTTGAATTGTCACCCGATGTTGCGGTTTTTCATCATTCTCGCTTTCGGCTTCGGTTTTGGGTGAACCCATGAGAAAAGTACCACCCGGAATATATACCATTTCTATGATGATGCCATTCCCTAAATTTTCCGTAAAATATTGTGCTTGACTTTGTTGACGGGAGATAATTTTACCTTGGTTATTAACTTTAACAGTTTCAAAGGAAAAACTTTGTAAACCCGGATTCGGTTGCTGAGGTTTGGCGGGAGAGACACTGGGAACTGTGGGAGGAATCGGTTTAATTACAACAGGTTGAGACACTATTGACTGAAGAGAAGTGACAAACTCTTGCATGGTTTGATATCGATCTTCGGGCTCTATAGCCATCCCTTTTAAAATAGCATTATTCACCCTATCACTAATTTTACTCAGTTGTTTCGGGGCATCTAAAGACGCGTTTCGTAACCTGCGATGTAAGGATGGTGTGGGAAGTTTCCCTGTTATTGCATAATATAAAGATGAGGCTAAACAATAAACATCTACCGTGGGTTTTCCACTCCCTTCAATGAACTGTTCATAGGGTGCAAAAACTTGATGTGCTGGGTGCATTGAACTATTAACACACCCTGTAGGGAGAATTTCTGCCGCGATGCCAAAATCTATTAATACTGCCGCACCATTATTCCGTAATAAAATATTACCCGGATGGGCATCTCGATGGATAATTCCGGTTTGATGAACGACGATTAATGCTTCTCCTATTTGCCGAATTATATGCAGGGCTTTTTCTTCAGATAAAGCCCCTTTTTTCTTGACAATCTCCCATAAACTCTCCCCCACTATTAAATCCATTACTAAACAGTGTATCCCCTCTTCTTCAAATAAATCACTCACCCGCACGATCGCGGGATGATGATTAGAGGCCAATTGAGCTAAAATTTGACCTTCTTGTTGAAACCGTTGGACAAATTTAGGATATTGGGGGTCATTTTGCAGACTCGCGTTAGGGGTTTTAATAACTACCTGATGATTCAATTTTAAATGTCTAGCTTTATAGGCAATACCAAAGCCTCCTTGTCCTAAAATACTTTCGATGCGATAACGTTTCTGCAATTCCTTTCCGGGTGTCCACATTTCTCCATTTCCCCTATTGAGCACGCTTAATGGTGATTTTATATCAATACGTGATCAATCAGGGCGCGATTAACCCCCTCTTCAGGGGGGGCAGGGGGGGTCCCCATCGCGTTTATCTGCGTACCCTACGGGAAGGCTTCGCCTATATCTGCGGTTTCAAAAAAAAACACACATGGTAGGGGCGGGTTTACCGACATCATTAACAACCACCGATAAATGATAAAAACCCGCCCCAAAGCGCGATCTAATCGAGGTTATCTGTGGGGTGGGGGCGGGTTTATTCAGGTTATTTGTTGGTGGGAGAAATTCGGGTAAACCCGCCCCTACAAAATTTACGCGATAACTGTGTTTATCCCCATCGCGTTTAGGAGCGGTTTCAAAAAAAAACAAATTCTAGGGGCGCGATCGCCGACATCATTGACAACCACAAATGATCAAAACCCGCCCCAAAGTTATCTGTGGGGTGGGGGCGGGTTTATTGAGGTTATTTGTTGGTGGGAGAAATTCGGGTAAACCCGCCCCTACAAAATTTACGCGATAACTGTGTTTATCCCCATCGCGTTTAGGAGCGGTTAAAAAAAACAAATTGTAGGGGCGCGATCGCGTTTTGGTGTGTAATAAACAAAGTTAATCAGATTGAAATCACAATCGTAATTATTAATTGTAATTACAGCAACAGGTGTGTAATGGTAAACGTAATTACACTATTACATGATAGGGTTCGCCCTAGATGATGAAGAGAGGGATCTTGTAACGAATGTAACGGATTAGGATATAGATAATCACCTATAAACTTAGAAACTCCAACTGTAAAGTTATGGCAGTCAAAAAAGGTACTCTCGTGCGTGCGATTCGGGAAAAATTAGAAAATAGCCTAGAAGCCAAATCTAGCGATCAACGTTTTTCGTCCTATTTGTTTGAAACCAAGGGCGAAATAATGGAACTTCGAGGGGACTATGCACTGATCAAATTTGGTCAAGTTCCCACCCCTAATATTTGGCTGCGACTGGACCAAATAGAAGAGTTTAAATAGGTTTTAACCTCTGTCTCACAATACCTTCGCCTTGGCGGAAAAATGCCTTGATTCGTAGGTTGGGTTGACGCAGGAAACCCAACTCTCTCTCGTGTATCGCTCAACCCAACCTACAAAAAATCGCGAAGGTATTGTCTAAGAAATCGGGTTTCTGGATTTTTCATTATTTCTTAAGAAACCCGGTTTCTTTAACCACTTCTATGTAAAATCTCAAAACTAAAAGACTTATGTTTTTTTCATCACCTGTCACCCCAGTTTGTCATGCTCCCCGTGTTTGTGTTATTGGTGCGGGAAGGGTTGGTAGTACCCTCGCGCAACGTATTTCCGAGAAAAATATTGCGGATGTCGTTTTATTAGATGTAGTGGAGGGTTTACCTCAAGGAATTGCCCTTGATTTAATGGAAGCGAGGGGAGTGGAAAGACACGATCGCAAAATTCTTGGTACTAATAATTATGATCATACTGAAGGTTCGGATATTGTGGTAATTACCGCGGGGGTTCCTCGCAAACCGGGGATGAGTCGGGATGATTTAGTGAAAATTAATGCGAAAATTGTCGTCGAGGCTGCCAAAAACGCGATCGCGGCTTCTCCCCACGCGATCTTAATTGTAGTAACAAATCCCTTAGATGTAGTGACTCATCTCGCGTGGGAAGCGACGGGTTTACCGCCGAATCAAGTGATGGGAATGGCGGGGGTATTAGACTCTGCGAGATTTCAAACGTTTATCGCGATGGAATTAGGAATTTCCGTCTCGCAAATTAATGCAACGGTGTTAGGAAGTCACGGTGATTTAATGGTTCCGATTCCCCGTTATTCGACGGTAAATGGAGTTCCGATTACGGAAATGATGGATGCAGACGCGATAGAAAGATTAGTGCAGAGAACCCGCGATGGGGGTGCGGAAATTGTCCGGTTAATGAAGACGGGAAGTGCGTTTTTTGCTCCGGCTTCTTCTACTTGTTTAATGATTGAATCAATTTTGTTAAATGAGTCTCGTTTGTTATCGTCTTGTGCTTATTTAGATGGACAATATGGTTTAAAAGATGTCTTTATTGGGGTTCCTTGTCGTTTAGGGATTCAGGGCATTGAGCAAATTTTAGAACTAGATTTAACAGAAAAGGAACTTAGCGCGTTTCAGGAGTCCGCGAGATTAGTTCGTCAAAATGTGGATGAAGCTAAGGCAATTATCGCATAACAACTCACCCTGATGGGGTTATTATTATTCCGTCAGGGTTAAACTTAATAAAGACTATAGAGATGCCCGATCGCGCTCCTGAAAATCACAGACAAACCACGCGATATTGTGTCCACAGAGAGATAAGGAGAGAAGCGCGATCGTGTCTCGAATAAGGAATAGATGAAGCCAAAAAACCTGTAGTGGGAGCCTCTGGCTCCCTAGGGATTTAAGCGCGATCGCTCTTCCCTCTTCCTTCTTCCCTCTTCCTTCTTCCCTCTTCCTTCTTCCCTCTTCCTTCTTCCCTCTTCCCTCTTCCCTCTTCCTTCTTCCCTCTTCCTTCTTCCCTCTTCCTTCTTCCCTCTTCCCTCTTCCCTCTTCCCTCTTCCTTCTTCCTTCTTCCTTCTTCCTTCTGCATAAATTAGATTTCAACAATGACGGGAGTATGATCGCTAGGCTTCTCTAATTGGCGAGGTTCTCGATCAATAATACAACTTTTTGCCTCGGTATAAAGAGGGGTACTTAAATAATGATGATCGATGCGCCATCCTCTATTTTTGGGAAACGCCCCGGCACGATAATCCCACCAACTATAATGTCCTCCTTCCGTGGTAAACTTACGAAAAGCATCATTTAATCCTAATCCGATAATCTCCTTTAATGCTTCACGTTCCGGTTTCGTCAATCCCACAGCACCTTCTAACTTTTTGGGGTCAAAAATATCGCGATCGTCCGGGGCTATATTAAAATCACCACAAATACATAATTTCGGATATTTGTCAATAGTAATCTGGAGATAATCCTGTAAAAGATTGAGCCATTTTAGCTTATAATTATACTTATCACTGTCAAGATCGCCACCATTGGGAACATAGACAGAAATCACACAAATATCGTCAAATATTCCACTAATTATACGTTTTTGATCATCAAAACTTTCGACTCTTTGAGCTCCTAAAAAAGGGGTAAATCCCGTGGTGACATTTTCTAGGGGTTGACGACTGATAATGGCTACCCCATTATAGGATTTTTGACCCGATATATAAACATGATAGCCCATCTCCACAAAGCGCGATCGGGGGAAATCGCGATCGACAACCTTTGTTTCTTGGAGACAAAGGACCTCAACGGGGTTTGAGTGTAACCAGTTGATCACATGATCTAAACGGGTACGAATTGAGTTAACATTCCAAGTAGCAATTTGCATAGAAGCTGAATTCAGAGTAAGCTAATATCAACACTCTTAATATATCAAAAGGAGAGATCATGCGCTATAAATTATTAGGAAAAAGTGGGTTAAGAGTCTCAGAACTCTGTTTAGGCACAATGACATTTGGGGAAGCCTGGAAAGATTGGAAGTTATCCACCAGCAAATCTGAATGTCATCAAATTTTTGAGACATTTGTCGAAGAAGGAGGGAACTTTATTGACACAGCCAATAATTATAATAATGGTCAAAGTGAACTTTGGGTAGGTGAATTTATCTCCTCCGATCGCGATCATTTCGTCCTCGCGACAAAATATACACTTTCTATGCGTCCGGGGGACCCCAATTTCTGTGGAAATCATCGGAAAAACATGATACGTTCCGTGGAAGCCAGTTTAAAACGCTTGGGGACTGATTATATTGATGTATTATGGCTACACGCGTGGGATTTTATGACACCTATAGAGGAAGTCATGCGAGCTTTAGATGATTTAGTCAAGTCGGGAAAAGTCCTTTATGTCGGCATTTCTGATGCACCCGCGTGGATTATTTCCCAAGGCAATACCTTAGCACAATTTCACGGTTGGAGCCCCTTTATTGGGTTACAAATTGAATATAGTTTAGCCCAACGGGAAGCGGAACGAGAATTGTTACCAATGGCGAAAGCTTTTGATATTGGGGTGACGGCTTGGAGTCCCTTAGCCGGAGGAATTTTGACAGGAAAATATCATGCCGAAACCTCATCCCAAGGGGAATTAAATCGTTATAGTAATGGGGGACAGCCCAAGGATGAAAAGAAATTAAAACTGGCCGACGCGGTGTGTGAAATTGCCCGTAATATTGGTCATCCACCTTCCCAAGTCGCGTTAAATTGGTTACGTCAGCAAAAGGTAATTATTATTCCTATTATCGGTGCTCGTAAGGTTTCCCAAATCAAAGAAAATTTGAACTGTTTACAGTGGAAGTTACGAGATGAACATCTGAAACAATTGCATGAAGTAAGCAAAATTGAGTTAGGTTTTCCTTATGATTTTCTCTCAGAGCCTTTCATTAGTCAATTAGTTTATGGTGGCACTTTATCATCCATTGATAATCATCATATCTAATACCATTTCTGTAGGGACACGGCTGTAGGGACACGGCACTGCCGTGTCCCTACCAGTTATTTCTGGGAAGACTATGGAGTCATATCCTGGTGGGATAGTCTTTTTTTTTAGCAATAACTAATGAATCAAAAAGGCATAGACGCTCTGGAAAAATAAAAATAACAAAAACGAAAAGAATGGTTTTGCCGCAGGTTTATTTCTGTCGATATACTGAAGGTTGAGTCAAGCAATATTGACAGATAAAAATGACTATCTTATAATTAAGAGAGGCGAGCATCTTCTTTTCACCTAAAATATTCTCAAAAAGGAGCTGTTACATGACTAATATCTATGCCCCTTCATCCCTAGATGGTTTAGAAGCAGAGGAGCTTAAACTTTATAACTTAATTAATGATTATCGTGTTCAAAATGGATTAGCAGTCATCCCAAAATCTAAAGCATTGACGACTGTTGCCAACCGTCATGTTATTGATCTATCAGACAATTTGAAAACCTTAACTCATGGCTGGAGTGATGCCCCCTATGATGCCAATAATTCTAGCACTTGGTCAAATATGTGGACAGCCCCACAACGACTTCAAACAGGTTATCCGGGTAATGGTTATGAAAATGCTTATGGAGTGATTGGAGGGAGTGTTACTGCTGACGGAGCTCTTAATTCTTGGAAATCATCTCCTTCTCATAATGATGTGATTCTCAATAAGGGAATGTGGCAAGGTAAGACTTGGAAATCTCTAGGAGTCGGTATCTATAACGGATACGCGGTGATGTGGGTGGGTGAAGAAACCGATCCTACTGGTGAACCTACCATTAGCGGTACCCCAACTCCGACACCGACACCCACACCCACACCCACACCCACACCCACACCCACACCGACACCGACACCGACACCGACACCGACACCCACACCCACACCGACACCCACACAAACACCATCTCCGATACCAACACCCACACCCACACCATCTCCAATACCCACACCGACACCCACACCATCTCCGATACCAATACCCACACCCACACCGGAGCCGACACCAACACCATCTCCGATACCAGTACCCACACCCACACCATCACCGATACCAACACCATCACCGATACCAACACCCACACCAACTCCGACACCAATTTCAAGCCGTGATATTATCAGCGACGCTCAGTTACTTAGTGGGTTGAATCGTATTTTTAACTTGGCAAGTGAAGGATTTTCTCAGGGACAGATTTTGCAGTTAGATGCCAATCCAAATGTACTTGATCTATCACAGCCCGGTTTAAATAAAAGTATTATTGGTGGAGTATTTGGTGAAGATGGAGAGGACACGATCCTGGGTTCTTCTGACAATAATGTGATTAACGGTAACAAAGGTAATGATATTTTAATGGGTGGCCTAGGTGATGATATCCTACGGGGTGGAAAAGGGGATGATCAACTTTTTGGAGATGAGGGAAATGATATCCTTAGCGGGGGTTTTGGTAATGATACTCTCAATGGTAATTTGGGTGATGATTTGCTCCGAGGTGGTAAAGGAAATGATAGTTTAGTTGGCGGTGATGGTAATGATTACTTGTTAGGTGATGTAGGTTCAGATACCCTTGTCGGTGGTAGTGGAAATGATACTTTTGTCTTTAATGCTAATCTTGATCCTGGCCTTGGTGATGCCAATTTAGCTGATTTCATTGTTGATTTTAGTCAAGGGGATAAGATCGCGCTCATTGGTGATTTTTCTTCTAGTGATGTTCAGTTTAATGGGGTAGGAGCTCATACGGTGATTAGCTTAAATAATGGCGATATTTTAGGGACTGTTCTTAATGCCACTCCTGATGCGGTGAAAGCGGCTAGTTTTATTGCATCTAATACAAATTCCTTGCTTAATATCGGATAATAATTTTCCGATTGTGTTATGGGAAGCATCCCAATTTTTACGGATATATTTACTAAAATGGGATGCTTCCTTTGTCATCTGGGGAAAAATCCGATCGCGCTGCACACTAAATCATCGGGCCACGCGATCGCGCTGGTTTCTAAACATTGCCATCATTTTCGGGTGTAGGAACCGAAAATAATCCTAATTTTTCGCTAATGGTACCGAATAATAAACCCAAACCGCCAAAAGTAATCCCACTGACGATGATATTTAATTCTCCACTACCTAACCCAGTAATCGAAGGATTAAATAAGGTAAAAAATAACGTCAGAGTTGCCGCGATCGAACCGACCAATAAAGAAAATTTCACACTTCTCGGCGTAAAATGATAAGAGCCAGTCTGTGCTAATAAATAAGCCACAAAGGGAAAAAATACCGCGGCGACATAACCCGCGTAAAAACGCACAATTAAATTAACAATTTCTCCCCCTCTTAAGGCTACAGCTAAACTTAATAAAGCATTCATTATCGTGAGAAGTCCACGATTGAGCGGTGATGTCGGTACAATATTAAAATCTAAAAGCGTCTTGGTTTGGATGCGTAAAATACTACTTCCCACACCTAACGCGGGAACTAATAAAGATAAAATCAACATAAATCCTAATGGTTTATTCGCACCGCCACCAATCCATGATAAAATCGCGGGTAGTGTTTCTTTAGGGTCAATATCAGCAGGTAAAATACCCGCGTGGTTGGCAGCAATTACAACGGAACTAGGGAGAAATGCTAATAACATTAATAAAAACGCGGCTAAAATACAACCTTGATAAAGGCTTCGCATATTGCGGGCTCTCACCACAAATTGCTGATACTTCATATCAATCATTACCAGCAAAATTGTACAGAGAGAAATTCCGATGAGATTAGGAATTTTAATGTCGCTTAAAGACTGGGTAAAGACAATAGGCGCTTGTAAATAGTCAGATAAACCATGTAAAGCCCATAAACCATAGAATAAAGCTAAACAATTAAGAAGTAAAAGGGCTCGAAATAGAGAGCCAGCTTTTTCTACAGGTAAA
The DNA here is from genome assembly GCA_041172365.1 of Cyanobacteriota bacterium. Classification (GTDB taxonomy): domain Bacteria; phylum Cyanobacteriota; class Cyanobacteriia; order Cyanobacteriales; family Microcoleaceae; genus JBEDKD01. Next base: position 8,892 of record JBEDKD010000263.1, read on the forward strand.
ACCGAAATAATAGCAAATACAACGGCCAACAGTATCATAGAAACTAATACGGGAATGCCGAAAGTTTTCAGAATAAATGCCCCAGAAATTAATTGCACTGCCGCGATGCCAACTAATGATAACCAAGACATTAAACCGACTACAATTTTGACGATATTGCCATAGCGGTTGCCTAATAATGTCCAAATTTGCTCTTTTTGTGTCCAGTAGAATTTGGCTAATGTTAAAAGAGCAATAGTACCCAAGCTTAAGGATACCGCGTAAAGACTGCCTATGGCCCCAAAAGAATGGGTTTTTTCCGCGGTTCCCAAGAGAAACCCTAAACCGTAATGGGCTGAGACAAGTAAGGCTGCTAATTTAAAGGTATCTAAGTTATGGTTTTCTGACATCTTTCCCCTTGATTTTTTACTCGAAGAATTAAAGAAACCGGGTTTCTAGCTTCAGACTGTCGTGTTTAATGACAAAATTACCGTCATAAACCCGGTTTCTCGCTCAAAGTATAAAGTACATCTGGGAAAAATTAAGCAGGACCTTTCAAATTTTTTCTCTGTGACGCACCCGACAAATGAGGAATGGAAATTAAATAACTTGACTATTTGGAAGCCTTTGAGATCCCATGCAGGCAAGATGCCTGCACTACTTTATTTTTCATTCCTGAGAAACCCGATCGCGTTAACTACTCGCGATAATTCCCCGTTGACGTAATTGTTCCATAAAAAACTCTTCTAGTGTATCTTTTGCCAAATTAAGACTTATTAATTGTGCATTCATTTCTGTTAATTCTGTGATAAAATCGGGGAGATTACCCTGTAAATGACCGGACCATATTTCATTATTTAGTGTTAAGTCAGGTATCCATTTTTGTAATAAGTTTAAATGTCCTCCTTTTCCGGTAACATGATAGGTTTCTGTTGTTCCTAATAGTTGATCGAGGGAACCAATACTAATTAATTCCCCTTGGGCAAGAATGGCTACGCGATCGCATATTTGCTCGACATCAGAAAGGACATGACTATTGAAAATAATAGTTTTTCCTTGACGTTTTAACAATAAAATTGTCTCCCGAAATTGATAACGCCCCATTGGATCTAGTCCTGACATGGGTTCATCTAAAAAGACAATTTCAGGATCATTAATTAATGCCTGTGCCATGCCAATTCGTTGTAACATTCCCTTGGAATATTGACGTAATTGTTTTTTGAGTGCCGCGGTTTTGGCTAACCCTACTAATTCTAAAAGTTGAGGAATCCGTTGACGTTGTACCGATTGAGGAATTTGAAATAAACCCGCGCTAAATTCCAAAAATTCCCATCCGGTTAGATAATCATAAAAGTAGGGATTTTCGGGAAGATAACCGATTTTATGCTTGACGACGCGATCGCCCAAAGGTTTACCCATCAAAAACCCTTTTCCTGAAGTGGGGCGGACTATTCCTAAAAGGGTTTTCAATAAGGTAGTTTTACCCGCGCCATTTTGTCCTAAAATGCCAAAAGTTTCTCCTTTATAGACAGAAAAAGTACAACTTTTTAAGGATTCAATTGTTTGATTCATCCAGAAGCCCGTGCGGTATAATTTACCTAATTGATAGGTTTGCACGACGGGGGTTTCTTCTGATTTAATGGTGTCAGGTGTCATATTTAAAACTGGTTCCATTCTGGTCTATTTTTCCTGATAATTTAATAAGCAAAAAAACTTATTTCTGGCGGAATTTTATAGGCAAAAATGACTCAATTTTCTCCAGAAAGTCGGTTTCTCCATCACTCCTATTATAGCAACCTTGATGGTGAGAACGTTCTTAATAGCTAAAACCCTTGTTTTTCTTCCTTCTTCCTTCTTCCCTCTCCTCCCTCTTTTTACCCTGAGCGTAGTCGAAGGGCCCTCTTCCCTCTCCTCCCTCTCCTCCCTATCTTCCCTCTCCTCCCTATCTTCCCTCTCCTCCCTCTCCTCCCTATCTTCCCCCTCTTCCCCCTCTTCCTTCTTCCTTCTTCCTTCTTCCTTAATTGGCCAAAATTAGGATAGGGGAATGCGTGCAGGCGATCGCTTTTGACGATGATGTAACACTGTCCAAACGGCACTTAAGACATCGGAGAAACTTTCCGTTGGTAACAATTGAGGTAAAAATAGATGACGATTTACGACTGATTCTAACTCAAAAAACCAATAAATCGGCATCAAAGGAGAAATCCATAATTTACTTCCTTTCGTTTTCTCGGTAAGATGATAATCACCATAATAACCTTGAACCGCGGAAATAATTGATGAATTAATGACACTGGCTTCTTGATCTCGTTTATTCTGCACATATAAAACCGCGTCTTCATAATTTTGATAAACAGACATTTTTTTCACCAAAGAAGCCGAGCCTAAAAAACCATTGTTTGCTGCTAATTGCGCCATATTTTCTAAGATATGAGCATAACTAATATCTCGTTCCGCACCCAAACCAATACAGGCCATTAAACGAGTCGGAATTTCGATTAATTGACTCAGGGCACAGAGAGAAACCGCATCTTCAGCGAAAGTTGCCATTTCCGTTTCATCCCCTCGCACTAAACTATCAACACCACCATCAATTAAAAGAATACCATCAATCCCCAGATGTTCTATTAATGTACGATAATTAGAGAGAAGGGGTTGAACTCCGGTTTTATGAAAACACCAGATTGTCACATCTTCATATTTCTTTTCCGCAAACCATTGACTGAGATAGAGTTCGGGAAAATAGCCCCTAAATAGTCCTGTTTTCGCGGTAACACCAACTAAAGTCTCAGAGAGAATTACAATATTTTCACGGCGGGCAATATAATAAGAAACCCCCAGATCAGAAAAACTCAGATTTGCTAAATGAACACGGGGAACTCGTTTTTGTAATTCAAAGTAGATGGGAAGTCCACAAAAAATATCAAAACCCCCACCCATTCCCGCGATCAGTAAATTTTGACAGGATGATAAATGATCAAATATTGGTAAGTTTAATTCCATATTTTTTCCAGTAATAAAGGTTAGGGTTTTTCCTGGTATTAATTTATTCTGGTATTTACCGGGGAAAGTGAGGTATTTTGCTTTGAGATACCCTCAGAGGATATCTTATTGTTTTTTTGTCACATCCGGGTTATCATCATTGTACAGGATAATCCCTGTTACTCATCATCCCTTGCCCAATTTATTTCTTTAGTTAGTTATGGATCGTTCTAAGATAGTGGCTATTGTGACAGGCGTGATTTCTCTGATCCTCGCGATCGCGTATCTTTTGCTTGTCCAATTACTAGACTTTCGTGGGGAAATGTTACCCGCGCCCATCACCGACTTACCTCCTTCTGTGATTACCCCACAAACTCGGATTATCCCCATCATATCCCATAGCAACCCATGAGTTTTAAGCCTAATCCCATTAAACTCATATAAAGTAGGACAAACATCCAGCTTGTCACAGGCTCCATGCCTGTGCTACAGTAATTTTAAATGGGTAAGAGCTGATCAAGTCTCCGAAATCTTCCTAATAGGGGATGTAATCGTAATTAGGGGTGAACAGGTATTCTGTTTTCACCTCAGAAAAAATTTACTTGATACCTCAGTAGTAATGGAAATATCTATATGAGATTAGGAATTTTAGCATTAATTTTCACTTCACAAATTTTCACGCTCCCTGTCAATGCGAAAATTATTTCCCCTTTAACTACCTTAGTTAACCCAGAAACCCCTAACAATTTAATCGCCCAAGGAAGCGCGACTAATTCCGCGATTACAATGGGACAAGCCACGGATCTAATTACTCGTTGGTTAGAAGCAAAAGGGAAAATTTTTTCTCCCCCTTTTGATAAGAAAATCCTGGCAAATTTTACCACAGGAGAATTATATATTGATACTCTGAGGGCGATTAATTTATTAAAAAAGAATGACGGTTATTATCGTTATGGAGTCCAAAAAGTGGAAGGGGTGGAACGATTCGCGTCTTCTCTGAATAAAGCCACTATTGAAGTCAAAGTGACAGAAGAAGTTACCTATTATCAAAACGGAAAAGTTAATAGTAGTAGTTTTAATACAAAACTCGTGCGCTATAGTTTAGAATATGAGGAAGGTTTGTGGAAAATAGCCGAGTCTCAGGTTCTTCCCTAACGCGATCGCGCCCCACAGAGGAAGACTATCTGGGATCTGTCCCCAGAGATAATCTACCTTAACAATTATTTACAAATATTGAAGGACAATAAGGCTTGATAGTATTTGAGATTTCTGTTACGATAAAGAGGGTGACTAACTCAATATTGTATCTAAAAAATAAAACGAACGCGTGAAAATTCTGGTTATTGCGAATGGGAAAGGGGGCGTAGGGAAAACTACCACGTCTATTAATTTAGCCGCGATCCTACAAACAAGGTTTAAGACTTTGCTGGTAGATGCCGATCCCCAAGGATCAGCATCTTGGTGGTTTGAAAGGGGGCATATGTCTTTTGATATTTCGACAGAGACAGATCCTAAATTATTAAAAGAATTACGCAAAGTTAAGGGTTATGATTTAGTAGTAGTAGATACTCCTCCCGCGTTGCGCTCGGAAGCATTAAAAGCAGTGGTAGAAGCCGCGGATTATTTAGTGTTACCCACTCAACCCGCGTTAATGGATTTAACCGCGTTAATTGAGACAATTCAAGTAGTAATTGCCCCTTCCCAGGTAAAACATCGAGTTTTATTAACAAAAGTTGACCCCCGTTGTTTAAATGACGTATTTGATGTTCAAGACTCATTAAGAGACGCGGAAATACCTGTCTTTAATAATTTTATCAGAGCTTATAAAGCCCATGAAAGAGCGCCTATTGACGGTGTTCCCATTATTCAGGCAAAGGGGAATAATTCTCAAGAAGCCGCGTCTGACTATCAACGAGTTAGCTTTGAGTTATTACGCGACTGGAAAAATTAAAAAGAAGGAAGAAGGAAGAAGGAAGAGGGAAGAAGGAAGAAGGAAGAAGGAAGAGGGAAGAGAGGGAGGAGGGGGAAGAGAGGG
>JBEDKD010000264.1:0-5757 GCA_041172365.1 Cyanobacteriota bacterium
TTGGGAATTAGGGAATTAGGGAATGGAGATTGGGAATTAGGGAATTAGGGAATGGAGATTGGGGATTGGGAATTAGGGAATGGAGATTAGGGATTGGGAATTAGGGAATGGAGATTGGGGATTGGGTAATGCCTAATTATTTATTTTTTCACCTATCACCTATCACCTATCACCTATCACCTATCACCTATCACCTATCACCTATGCCCTATCACCTATCACCTATCACCTATGCCCTATCACCTATGCCCTATCACCTATCACCTATCACCTATCACCTATCACCTGTCTTTTATTTTACTCGTTTTAAAACATGGGAATGTTTCAGATCAGATAAAGTGGCATTTCCTGTACAAAAAAGAACAGTTGTAATTTCTGCGATTAATACTTCTACTAATTCTTGTAAGGCAATTTCGGACTCTACTGCTGCCTGTAAAAATGGCCTCGCGAGTCCCGCGATATCCGCTCCCAACGCGATCGATTTGGCGATATCTAATCCATTTTTTAATCCCCCTGATGCAATTAAGGGTATGTGGGGCGCGATCGCGTGTACTTCTCGCAAACATTGGGCCGTCGGGATACCCCAATTGGCAAAAGTTTCACCTAAACGACGTTGTTTAGCATCCTTCGCCCGTTCCCCTTCTATTTTAGCCCAAGAAGTTCCTCCGGCTCCGGCAACATCGATCGCGCTAACTCCCACATCTATTAATTGGGCGGCCATTGTTGCTGAAATGCCATTTCCCACTTCTTTCGCGATCACAGGAATCGGCAATTTTTGACATAAATTATCAATCTTATTTAACAATCCTTTAAAATTAGTATCCCCTTCCGTTTGAATACACTCTTGTAAGGGATTAAGATGTAAAATTAGAGCATCCGCTTCTAGGATATCAATCACTCTCTGACATTCTTCTACACCATATTTATAATTTAACTGCACCGCGCCTAAATTGGCAAATAACAAGATATTCGGAGCACGCGATCGTAGGGCAAAACTTTTGGCAACATCAGGATTTTCAATCGCGACTCGTTGGGAACCAACCCCCATCGCGATCCGATAATGTTCCGCGACTTCCGCCAAACGATAATTAATTAATTGGGCAAACTCAGTCCCCCCTGTCATCGAAGAAATCAGTAAAGGTGCATTTAATTCTTTACCCAAAAACCGAGTCTTTAAATTAATATCAGAAAGATTTAATTCCGGTAAACAACAGTGGGAAAACCGATAAGATTCAAACCCGCTAGTCGTTTCATTAAATTCTACATCTTCATCAAGACAGATGCGAATATGATCAGCCTTACGAGATTGGGTGAGAGTTGCCGTATTTGATGATGTATTCACAGAAATCGGTAATCAGTAAGCTAAGTTGGATGGTAATTATTATTGTATCAGATCGAAAAGGGAAAATATCCTTGTAGGCAGAAACCGGGTTTCTTTATCCCCAAATTGTTATTCATTGTTACCCCTGAGTGAGAAACCCGGTTTCTTTACCGAAATTTGTCATGGTTTCCCTGAGTGAGAAACCCGGTTTCTTTATCCCCAAATTGTTATTCATTGTTACCCCTGAGTGAGAAACCGGGTTTCTTTACCGAAATTTGTCATGGTTTAGCCTGAGTGAGAAACCCGGTTTCTTGAACCAAAATTCTACAAGAGACATCTCCTACAAATCGGATTAATGGCAGGCTAATGCCTACCCTACAGTCATTTTTCTAAGGGTTAACGGATTTCAGTGGTGACTTCTTTTAACGCGGATTCAGCTTGACGAGTAAAAAGTTTAAAGTAAAGAGAGACGAAAAATTCTTTGACGGGAAACGCGAGCAAAGTTAAGGGATTAATCGTCACAATAATATTACGCACATCCCCCTTTGCTTGCTTAATAATTTGTTTTGCCACCCAAGACGCGGACATAATACCGATGGGATTCAAATTACTCTTGAATGGTCCTAAAATTAATTTGCGAATCACACAGGGCGCGTCTAAACGTCGTAAGGTAATTAAATCGCCTAAAGCCCGTTTACTTAATTCATAAAGAGGACTAAAAGCCGGATTGACTTCGGCTTCGGAAGTATTCACCCAAACTTCTTTTTTGGCTATATCTTCATTAGTGCGAACCGTTGTTAAAAATAATTCTAACATTCGCCAACTGGAAAAAGTATTAATTTCATAACATTGTGCGATCGCGTCGGGGGTTCTCTCTCCATGTACATTCATACCATGATTGAGGATAAGAATATCAACTTTCTCAAAGAGATTCGTCAAATCTTTTTCTTGTCCGGTGTGCCAAGTAATTGTCTTGACAGAAACCCTTTGATCCTTCACTTCAATTGTCAGATCCGAGGTGCTAGAAGTCAAGGCAATAATTTTCGCACCCGCTAAATGTAACTGTTTCAAAAGTTCACGGCCTAGGGTTCCCGATGCCCCTGTTACCGCGACGGTTTTTCCTTTTAAAGAAAGTGCTGTTCCCATGACTTGATCGAGTAAGGAAATTGTGCCACAAAAATAGGCATTTTGATCATCAAAATGATGCCGCCAATGATAGGGGCGATTAACCAACCAATGAGAAGGAGGTGTTAAAAATGGACCCGGTTGATGAGTAAGATCCGTTGCCGTATCTGCGCCTTCGATGCCATATCCGCGCGCGATCGCGCCGAGCAGAAAAGTGAGAGTATAAAGACAACCGGTGATCGCGCCCCAATGAGATTGAGGAGTAAAGAAATACGCGACACCCCAGAGGAAAAAACCACACGAAAGCATCACTAAAGACTCAGGAACATCATTATACCAATGAGCCTGACGATAAATCGTATCGCTAACGGGAGTTAAATTGGGACGAAAAACACGATGATGCCAGACGTGGAGGCGATAAAGAGGTGGCCAAATATGTGCGAAAAAGTGATAGAAGTCTCGTACAAGTTCCGCCCATAAGACGGAACCCATTCCCCAACCAGCCGTAATAATCCAAGTAGTTTCCATGAGCCCGTTATTTTATCTGTAATTTTTTAGTTTAGGCGATTTTTTGACTTTTGCTAAACTCACCGAGTTTTATTTTAGACCAATTTGATGTTAATCTCAATACATCTTAATAATTTTTCCCTTATTTGATTTTTTGCGATCGGCTTCTCTGGTGATTTCAGCAGGAAATGAAACGCGATCGACTTTTATAATAGAAGAAGCGCGATCGTTAATACCGATGCAAAAAAATGAAAACCGACTCACTATTTTATCGTCTTTTCCAAAGCTTCCCTTGGATCTTCTTTGAAATTATCAACCGTCCCAGGGAAGACTCCTCTCTGTATCAATTCGCCTCGGTGGAAATCAAACAAACATCCTTCCGACTTGATGGAGTCTTTTTGCCCTATACAGAGGAAAATCAACCCATTTACTTTTTAGAAGTCCAATTTCAAACCGATCCCGACTTCTACTCTCGTTTTTTTGCCGAAATTTTCCTCTATCTCCATCAAACGGACTTGAAAAATGATTGGCAAGGTGTTATAATATACCCAAGCCGAGTTGTGGATACAGGTAACACAGCACGGTATCGAGAATTACTCAACGATCATCGAGTGCAACGAGTCTATTTAGATGAATTAGACTCATCCATATCATCCCTAGCCTTAAAAACAGTTAAGCTGGTAATTGAACCAGAAGAAACTGCGGTCAATAAAGCTAAGGAATTAATCAATCAAGCCCAAGCTGAGATAGTTGATGAAGTGACTAAACGGAACTTCATCCAATTAATTGAAACGATCATCGTGTATAAATTACCTCGTAAAACATTGGAGGAAATTCAGGCTATGTTTGGATTAAGTGAACTGAAACAAACCAAGGTTTATCAACAGGGATTAGAAGAAGGCCGCCAAGAAGGACTCCAAGAAGGACTCCAAGAAGGACTCCAAGAAGGTCGCCAAAAAGGTCGCCAAGAAGGACTCCAAGAAGGTCGCCAAGAAGGTCGCCAAGAAGGAAAAATTGAACTACAGTTAGAATCTATACCTCGATTTTTAGCACTGGGGTTGACGGTTGAACAAATTGCCAAGGCTTTTGCTTTGGATGTTGAAATTGTCCAAAAAATGGCTAATCAACCGTCAGATAACGGAAATTAACGAAAATTTACACCTTTGGTTAATTTCTGAGTCAATTTAGATCAAAATGCCTCCCTTTTTCCGCGGAGGTATTTTTTATCCTTAAGTATTGGAGGAAATTTAGGCTATGTTTGAATTAAGTGATCTCAAACAAACCAAGGTTTATCAACAGGCATTAGAAGAAGGCCGCCAACAAGGTCGTCAACAAGCTCGCCAAGAGGCAAAAACTGAGGGTAAATTAGAATCTGTACCCGGATTGTTGGCAATAGGGTTGACGGTTGAACAAATTGCCAAGGTTTTTGCTTTGGATGTTGAAGTTGTCCAAAAAAGAGCTAATCAACACTTAGATAACGGAAATTAACGAAAATTTCGGCCCTAGACATCTCCAAAAACTACTGTAGGGTAGGCTAACCCTGCCTTTGACGTGATTGTTGGGAGATGTCTCTTTCATTAATTTCTGGATAAATTGATAGGACTTACCGATTGACAAAATGATTGTATTGTGCAACTAAAAAAGAATATCCCCATCCCTATTATTGGGCAGGATTTGTCCTGACTGGGGATGGGGAAAAATTCGATTATTACAGAGGATTTTAGTTAACCTTCATGGTTGTACCAAGAGTTAACTGCCGAAGGCTATAGGCCTGAGCCTATGTCAAGTCATTCAAACCCTCATTCTGATAAACTCAATTACGGGCGTTTTAGCTAATTTCGCTCTAAGTCTATTCTCTTTATGCTTGAATTAAAGACCTAGAGTGGCTAAGATATCGCTCGCGTGGGTGCTGGTATTAACACTCGCATCAACATGAATAATCTTGCCATCAGCATCAATAACGTAGGTGACACGCTTGGCATAACCGCCGCCATCGACATCATAAGCCTTGATCAAAGAGTGATCGGTATCGGCTAAAAGTGGAAAGTTCAGGTTGAACTTACTGGTAAAAGCTTGGTGAGAGGCCTCATCGTCGGCACTGACTCCCAGCACCACCAAATCTTTGTTTTGATAGTCGTCACGGGCATCTCGAAAGCTGCAAGCTTGTTTGGTGCAACCCGGAGTATCATCTTTGGGATAGAAGTATAAAACAACGGTTTTTCCAGCAAAATCAGACAGAGAAACCGTGTTGCCGTTTGTATCTTTGGCTGTAAATGCGGGTGCATCTGTCCCAACTGTTAAAGGCATAAATTTCCTCGTTTTGTCACTTCCAGATTCTCATTATAACTTGTCATAAGGAAAAAATAAAATTGATCTGAAACGACGATCGCGACTGAGTTTGAGCCAGTTTTCCCGATAAATGTTGTTTCAGTCCCCTGTGTGCATCGGCAATCACATCACGGATGATCATCTTAGATACTAGACGCAACCGAAACAGGTTGATCAGTCGGCTTCTGTTTCTCAAAAATAGGCAAATCGCGGATGTTGGGAATCGCGATCGCGTCTCTTGTTAGGTATGCACAATACCATCATTTTGTCAATGCCTCAGTCCTAATTTAGATAAAAATGCCTCTGTTTTTAAGCGGAAGTATTTTTATCCTTACCGCGTCTGATCGCGTTGCGGAACCGCCTTCAGGTACGTGATCGTGTGATAATACCCGATGGGGTTATCGCCCAATATAGCAACCTCAATGGTAGTTGAGGTTGTTAATGATCTAAACCATTGATGTTATTGCCTCCTCCCC
>JBEDKD010000265.1:0-7599 GCA_041172365.1 Cyanobacteriota bacterium
GAATTGTAAGATTATGCTTTCACCTTGACAAATTAATTAGCCGAGCTTATCAAAAAAATGTCAAAGCGAAACAACGTCGTTCTTTCCTTCGTGCTGCATCTCGGATCAGGATCAAACTCCGCAATTTGGTAGATGAACTACATCGTCAAACAGCAAGTTACTTAGTTCACAATTATAAAGTGATATTTATTCCCACTTTGGAAACATCAGAAATGGTATTGAAATCAAAAAGACGAATAAATACTAAGTCAGTACGGTCAATGTTGACTTGGAGTCATTATCGCTTTAAGCAATTATTGATTTCAATGGCTTCTAAGCACGGTGTAATAATTGTGGAAACAAACGAGGCTTATACATCAAAAACTTGTGGAAAGTGTGGTCATGTTCATACCAAACTTGGTGGGAATAAAGTCTTTAAGTGTCCCGAATGTGGTTATGTTGTTGACCGTGATGCTAATGGTGCTTTCAATATTATGTTGAAAGCTTTGGCGGGTACGCCCTTCATCCTCACAGATGATGCCATCGAGATATTTTCCGATGTCGGGATTGTCCCCAATGTCTGATATCTATCGCGTAAATGTACCACGGACTTCATAATTAACGAAATTTTGGCAGACTTCAGGGGGATAACCTTCGACACGACATCCCAACGCGTCGCCCAGACATTGGCCAATCAGACAACCAGTAAATTGTTCACGACGCGGTAAATTCATAGTTTTCTGTGAAAAAAGGAACCAGATTCGGTGCAGAAGACATGGATACTTTTTTTGACCTTAAATAGGTAGAAACCTGGTTTATGCACGAAATATTAACCTCTGAGTGCATAATCAGAGGTCAATAACCCAGTTTCTTTGGTTTGAGAGCATAAGTTTTGAAAGAGATGTTTGTCATTAATATTATACCCATTATTTCAGGTTTATAACTTTTACAATTAATGAAAAAATCCGGGCAATAATAAGGAAGAAAAAATTAATAAAGTAGTACAGGCATCTTGCCTGTTTTCGGGCAAATATAGGCGAAACTACCAACCCCATAGTCAAGTTATTTAATTGACATTCCTAACCGACTTTCATCACTGTGAAGATTTACCCCTTAATAATTCCCTGTTACCCGCGATCAATGAGTTATTAGACATTGGGTAAAAATCAGATAAAAGGCAGGCAAGATGCCTACCCTACATTAGACATAGCAGCAAAAATCAGATAAAAGGCAGGCAAGATGCCTACCCTACAGTAGTTTTAGGAGATGTTGATTGAGAGCATGAGACTACAGGATTAAAGATGGTTATTTGCCCAGACAAGAAAATCATCTAAAGAGAAATAAACGGCTATTAAATTGTGATTATTCTTTACCTGTTTTTGCAACCATTCGCTCGCTTTTAATCTCATGCCTTTTCCGGCAAGGATAACAATAGTTGGTGCGGGATAGTATTGTTCTATATTAAGATTGAGATAGGGATATTTTTCATCAACTGATCCCCCTTCTTGTTGCCATTTACATTCAATGATTAGTCCCGTCTCAAATCCTTTGATTCCGATAATGAAAAAGTCAACATAAATGTCTGTATCATAAATGCCTGTCCCTATATAAACTTCTTTATCATAGCGTTTGGGGAGCAAAGCATAGGTCCTTAGTGATTCTAATTTGTCTCTTTTTTTCACCTTTTTTTGTGCAATATACTCATTTTCTCGTAATGCCATTTCCACCATATTTTCTAAGGAGCTACCTGTTTTATTTGCTTTATTACTATGATTCATTTTCTTATTCCTTTTTCCGAAAAGTTAATATTATGCGCTGAATCACAACAACCATAGTCTAATTTTTTGATAACAAGAGATAGAGTTGAGGAATGAAAATTTAATAATGTAGTGCAGGCATCTTGCCTGCTTTCGAGATCAAGGGTTCCCCGACTAACCAAATGTTCAAGTTATTTAATTTCCATTCCTGAGACATTTTTAGGGAAAATAGCCTCCACAGAAAAGAGTTACTTTTTAGTTTTTTGGGCAGTAGGGGAGACTTCCATTAATTCTTGTAAAATTTCCTCACGGCTTTTGCCCATTGAAGATTCAGAGTTTAAAACGATAATACCATTGGGAGTTTCTTTTAAACAATAAACGCCTTGGGAGGGAATCTGACTCACCACTAGGGGAGAATGTGTTGTCATCAGAAATTGACAATTGGGAAAGGTTTTCCTGACACGGGGAATAATTTCTTGTTGCATTTGGGGATGTAAATGTAATTCAATTTCATCAATTAAGACAATACCTGAGCCTTCTAAGGGATTCTTGAGACGGGGGTTCGCGATCGCGAGTCGTTGGGCTAAATCTCCTACCATTGCTAATAAACATCTTTCCCCATTAGAAAGTTGATTTATCGTTAATTCGTGACCTTTTTTATTAATAGTCATTCGTAAGGGAGAACGTCTGATGCGTAAATTTGATAAATCGGGCATTAATGAGTAAATAGCTTGACGAACTGCTTCTAAATGTCTTTCTCGATAATCGGAATTATCCCGTCTTTCTTCATTTTCAATATCTTCTACAGTTCTAAACCATTGAAAAAAGCGGGAAAAATTTATTTTTATTACTTCTAATGACTGATCATAAGCATCCATTTGATCGAAAAAATAGGGTTCTTGAATTTCTAATGGTATTTCTAAAACGGCACGATTAACCGGATAATAAACAACAATAGGAATATTGGTATTTGCGTTTTTTGTCCATTGTTGATAGAGAAATTGTGTCAGTTGGCGAAATTCGGTGAGATTTTCGCCAAGCTGTTTATTATTTTTCTGGCGCACTCGCGTGATCGACCAAGTTAAATCTGACAATTTAGGAAGGGAAATGGTAATTTCTAATTGAGCTTGATGGTGTCCTGTGGTAATATCGCGATCGCTTAAATAATTCATGCTACTTTGTTCTATATGACACATCATTTCTGTGTCATATAAAGGCGATTTTATCCAATAAATTAAACGCTTAAACAAAGTAGAAAAAGCATCAAGAATACTCGATTTACCAACCCCATTATTACCAACAATTATGAGGGGGACTTGAGGCGCAAAATCTAAGGTTAGATTTTCGATCCCCCGAAATGAATGAATTTTTAGTTGTTTAACTTTCATAGCTCACCCTGTCCGATCTGTAGATTTTAAGGGAATGATACCGCGATCAAAAACTTGTACATTGGTATTAATCCCACTAATGATCATTTTATCATCATAGACATCAAAGGCGGCAAAACTTAATTCACTGGTGGCATAAGCTGTCCAAGGGGAATGTCCAACAGGACGAGAACCTGCCCCCGCGCCACAAATTAAATAAGTTGTACCATCAATAGGTCGAGTCCGTTCATAATTATGTTCATGGCCATTAATATAGACTTGAACATTATATTTTTGAAAGAGGGGTGTAAAGAGTTTAATAAAGTCATTATTTTTCCCATACATTCCTGATGAATAAATGGGATGATGACCAAAAACTACTTTCCAAGGTGCATCGCTTTTACTTAATTCTGCTTCTAACCAACTGATTTGTCTGCTCCATTCTTGATTTTTCATGTTAGTATCTAAGGCAAAAAATTGTACTAAGTCCTGTCGAAAGGTATAGTAGCGTCCTTTCATATTAAACCCCGGATACTGAACTTGTAGATCGCCGTTTTGGGTGCGAATATCGTGATTTCCTAGGCAGGCATAAAATTTGACTTTTTGTTCTAAAAGCTGTTGGTAGGGTTTTTCAAAGACAAGAGGAATTTTCTCTATTTCTCCATTGGTATAAATATTATCACCGGCCAGAATCGCGATGTTAAATGGTTGGTTTTGATGATAACTAATCATCGCGTTGGCGACGGCATATTGTCCGCGATCGCCGGTTCCGGTGTCGGCGACGGAGATAAAACGCAGACGGGGGGGATTTGTGGAAATAGGGGAGAGTTTTTGGGCTTCATCTGAGGCATAATTTTGGCTTGGGTAAAAGCTACTGAGTCCGGCAAAATTGAGACTACTTAATCCTAATAAAGTCAGTAATTGACGGCGTGGAATTTTCATGGTATTATTTTTTTAATAGCAGCAATGCTCAATTGTAACATAAGCGTGGTAATTTAAGCTCAGGTTATCATCTAGTTAAATTGATCTTATTCAGGACTTAGACGTTTCTGGTTGGAAACCCGGTTTCTCGGTAGAGCATTCACCGCAAAACCCCAGATATATCAGAGAAATCGGGTTTCTTTGCGTAATTCCTATTATTTTCTTTTCCTCAAAGCAAATAAAATGCCTGAAGATCCCTTATTGCCGATTAACTCGGATAATTCTCCTCCTCAAAGGGCCTCCCGTGGTTCCTCTAACGATCGCGCTCAACCCGGATCTATTCCACCCAGAAAACCGGGATTTCTTAAGGGAAAACTTATTGATTTTTTACGGATAAGTATTGACATTTTAGAGGGTTGGTTAGAACAATTAGAAACGGCTGAATCCGATGAAAGTGCTACTTTTTTTGAACCCGTTATTTTCCTATGGCAAGGATTGATTCGTCAAGCGCGATCGCTTCTTCCTTCCTCTTTAAATAGACAATTATCCGATAATGTTATCGGAGGTGTTATCACGTTTATTCTGGTTATTTTTCTAGGGATTTCTCTGAAATCACTGCCGGAAAAGACAACCGTCGCGACAAATTTACCGACGGAAGAGATTCAACCTACGGAAATCAAAGAAACTCCCACAATAGCTCCCACAATCATTCCGACAATCGCGCCTTGTATTGCGATAAGTCCGACTCCAGACGCGATCGTGTCTCCAGAATTACCACCACCAGTTGAGGAAGATAAAAAAGAATTAGAAGTAAAAGAAACTATCCCAGAGTCGCCTTTAGAAGAAAAACCCATTGTCTTACCCGAAACACCAGAACCCTATCTCATAACTAGGGTAAAAAATCAAATAGTCGATGTAACTAAAGAATTTGGAGAAGGTTTAATTAAGTCAGTCCAACCTAATTTTTCAGGTGGTTTATTGAAAGTAAAAATTAGTGACATTTGGTATGAATTAAGTGACATTCAACAAACAGAATTAGTCAATAAAATCTTAGAGGAAGCCCAAAATCTGGATTTTACGAAGTTAGATATTTTGAACAACCAAGATAAAACCCTTGCCCGCAGTTCGATCCGCGGTGAGGAAATGATTATCTTAGAAAGACGCGTCCACAAAGAAAATAGTGAGTTACTCGGAGTGGAGAGTCTCTGACATATCCTAATTGCCTCCCCAGAGGCTCGCGCTGATCCCTGGGGAGCCTCTGGGGAGCCCTATTATGCTACCCTTTGCACCCCATAGATATTCTCAATAGCTGAAACCCTTGATTTGATTGCCTCTTCCCTGTTGCCTGTTGCCTGTTCCCTCTTTTTTCTGCGATACAAGTTTTTTTCCCAATTCGTGATAAAAATATGATAGACTGGAACTTCAGAAGTGAGAAGGATTAAAACTTATGTCTGAAGGTGATTTTCCTGCCAACTTGCCTTTATCTCCAGCATCCGATTCCTCGCGATCGAGTGATCAATCTATTGATGTCGATGAATCCCTATTAAAGGAGGGTTCAGAGGATAGCATTAATGATTATGAATCTATTGATAACGATTGGGAAACAGTAGTTTTTCCTAACATGATCAATGTGGATCTCATTTCTTTAGAAAACAATGAAGAAATACCAGAAACTATGCCATCGGTTTTTTCTGGTATTTCTACTGTTTCCACGGAAAGTTTGTTAGGGAACTCAAATCAGAAATTATCCCCGAAAAATGCCCAGGGACAAGTCACTTTAATTCAGGCACTCCATGAGTGTAATAGAGATTTGATGGAACGAGTAAGTCAATTAGAAATTGAGTTAAAAGAATCTCAAAGTTCTTTAAAAAAACAGGAGAATTTGTGTGAAAAAAACGAGTTAGAATTAAAATGTAGTCAGTCTGAAATTAACCGTTTGTTTGGGAAGTTAGAACAAGCTAATCAAGTTATTCAACAACAAGCCGTTGTTACTGAAAATTTGACCGAAAGATTAGAAAAAAGTCAATCACAGTTAGCTTATATTGAGCGAGAATGTGCCCTAACACAACAACGATATAATGAACTATTGTATCAACTGGTTCAGTCGGAAAATAGTTGTCGAGAGTTACGATCGCGCCTCCATCGGCAACAGCGTCAAACCTTGCAATTTAAAGCCGCGTTAGAAAAATGTTTGGAACGAACAACGAATCCCAGTCAAGAGGGTTTTAATTCCCTGGTGAAAAGTCAGATAGACATCCCCGTTGATAACGTTGACAATGAGGAGAGCATGGTTCTCGATCAGGTCTTAAACTCATCATTAAATGATAGTAAGATTGAAACTGATTTCCATAGTCATCCCGTCAAACCCTGGTCTGATATTGAAGATATTACCAGGGAATATTCACCCAGGGAAAATACGGAACCATCATCCCCTATGACTTCGGAAAGTGAGACAATTTTAACAAAAAATATTGTGCCCAATGAGACTTCTTCTGTAGTGGAATTGAAAGAAGAACAAGGGGAAGGAGGGAGTTCTTTAACATTACCGAATTTCCCGTCGTTTACTATCAACCATTCTGAGTATATTGAGCATCAGCAGAATCCAGAAGGCGAAAAAGGGCAAGAAATCGAGAGACAAAGGGAGGGCGAATATTTGATAACAATGGAGCCTTTTTCCGAAGAATTACCCACAGTAAATAGGTATGCCGAAACTCATTGGATTAAAAAATTAACCTATGGGACTAATCAGAAAAAACGCCAATCTCTAGCAGAAATTCAACTCCCTAGTTTTTGTTAATGAGATATTGAGATTAACCCTGTTTATACCGGGGAAAAATTCCACCTAATCATAAAGATGTCGCCAATTTTGTCCGAGCGTAAAATTGACAATTCCCAAGCACTAGACAACCTCAAGTAAAATAGATAGAGATGCAAAAAAATCTTTACCAGAATAACCTATGGCACCAAGACACAAATAATTTAGGAAAGTCGAAAAAGAGATGGATAGCATTTTGAAAAAAACTGTTACAATAATGGGGGGGATGACATTTGAGAAGCGATACCACTTTTGAAAAGTCATGCGACATTAGCTATTAAAACAGCAAATCTCCCAAGCACCCACACGCGAAGCCGCGAGTTCTTTGACAGTGGAGGTAAAGTCTCTACGAAGGAGATTCTCTCCAAAACCGCGTTTTCTCGTGGGGGGCTTCAAAAATGTTCTCTAAAAATGGTACTCACGATGGGATTCTTTGATTCAGAAATTGTCCAACAAGAAGCTAAACAATTGTTTGAGGACTATCAAGCTCTGATCCAGCTAGGGACTAATTATGGCAAATTTGACAGAGAAGGGAAAAAGCTTTTCATTGATCAAATGGAAGCAATGATGGATCGCTATCGCATTTTTATGAAGCGTTTTGAACTCTCCGAGGATTTCATGGCTCAGATGACGATAGAGCAGTTAAAAACTCAGCTAGGTCAATTTGGCATTACTCCCCAACAAATGTTTGAGCAAATGCACAGCACCCTGGAGCGCATGAAGGCTGAACTTGCGAAAAATCCATGACTGGGGACTGGGG